>NZ_JACVBS010000008.1:0-323331 GCF_014852545.1 Variovorax sp. VRV01 | reverse complement strand
GTCGAGCGCAGCCCGCGCCTCCGCCACCTCGGCCGAGAGCGCCGGCACGCGGGCGCGATCAGCCGCCGCCTGCGCGCGGGCCAGCGCTGCGCGTGCCGGGCCGACGTGCAGCGAGCGCAGTGCCAGTTCCATGGTGGTCAGCTCGGCGACCGCCTCGAGCGCCGGCGGCAGGTCACGCGCATCGAGCGGCGCCAGCGCGGCCCGGGCTGCCTCGAGCCGGCCGAGCAGAAGCTGCTGCCGCGCCGCGATCAGCCGCGCCTGCAGCGCGTTGGCATGGTCGGCGTGCGCTTCGAGCGTGGCCGCCGCCGCGGCCAGCGCGCGCGGCGATCCACCGAGCTCGCGCATGGCCATGGCCACCTCGGCCTCGGCCACCACGCAGCGCGCGCGCGCGAGTTCCTCATGGGCCCCGAAGCCGCGCGCGGCGCGTCGCAGCAGTTCGCGGGCGCGCGGATGCTCGCCCAGCTGCGCCATCGCGATGCCGCGCAGGGCCAGCGCCGGCGGGTCGTCACGCAGCGCGACCCGCTTGAGCGCGCCGAGCGCATCGCCGGCGGCCAGGGCGCGGGCGGAGGCGGCAATCAGGGAATCCATGGCGCGAGGCTACAGCGGTCGTGCGTACTGGGGCATGTAGTTCCGCACCAGCATTGCCACGAGCTCAGCCTGCAACACGTCTTTCGAACGCTTGAGGGGATCGCGGTTCGGATATTTCGCCAAAGCCAGCTTGACGTCCACGAAATCCAAGGGATGCATCGTGTTCATGAGTGCCATCTCACCGGTCGTGGAGACCACCATCTGGCTGAATCGCGGGGAATTCAGGATCCGCTCGCCCGTGGAGGCCTGCACCGCCCAGATGTCGTCTTCGTCATCGCTCATGCGCAGTGGATGCGGGTCACCATCCTTGGCGACACGGCGAATGACATCGACCTCGAATCCGGTCGCGTTGCGCACGGTCTCCTTTTGATCCTCGAGGCGCTCGAAAGACTTGTCGGCCTTGCGAAGAAGACCGAGCAGCGACACCTCCGATTCCTTCATGCGGGAAAAAAAGGCCAGATGCTTGCGCGTATCAAACAGAAGGTCGATGTCGCGAGTCGCCATGGCCTGAGGCACGAATCTCACGCCACACGCACTTTCATAGGCGTACAGGGCGTGTGTGCCGACCACGGTGAAATGCTCGGATATCCCCGCTTTGTCCAGGACGTTCAGTACGTCGACGACGACGGGGGGGACACGGCCGACGCGCAGCGCGCGATTCAGACGACGCTGCTCTTCGAATGTCCTTTCGATGGACGCCAGTCGATCGGCAAGAGCGGCCTTGCGCTGGGTGAAGGTCTGAAAAATCTTGGTGGTCGCGTCGCTTTCGGGCCCCAATGATTTGTGGGCGCCCTTGACAGAAGTACGGATCAGATACCGATGACCCGAGATCTCGCGCCAGATCATGCCGCCTCGGAACTGCGCGGCCTCATGCCTCAAGCGTCGAATTTCTGCAAAGACGCTCTCCGCGTCGATGTACTGCCGCTTCTGGCTTTCACTGTTTTCGAGGATGTCCGACATTTCATCATTTTCCTGAAGTTTTCATTTTTATGGTGAAAAACGCGAAGGCAGGCCCTTTGTTTCCTTTCACTGCAAACAGATGATTTCGGAAAATGTGATGAAAATATATATAAATCAATAGCTTATATAAGTATTTCAAAACAGGAACATGGTGGGGCAGGGCGCCCTCAGGCTGGCTAACTCCCGTCCGCGGACGTGCTTCATGAAGCCTGGCTTCACAAGGTATGCAGTATTCGCCACTATTTCTTTTGGATTCTTCTTCTTACAGTCGCCGCCAGCGCCCCTCGGGCGCGACCCCACCCACGAAGAACGGATCCCACCATGAGCTCGCTCAACGTCAACGGCCGCGACCACACGGTCGACGCCGACCCCGGCACCCCCATCCTCTGGGCCCTGCGCGACACGCTGGGCATGACCGGCACCAAGTTCGGCTGCGGTGCGGCGCTGTGCGGCGCCTGCACGGTGCACCTGGACGGCCAGGCCATCCGCTCTTGCATCACGCCCATCTCGGCCGCCGAGGGCAAGAAGATCGTCACCATCGAAGCCGCGACCGACGGCAGCGACCCGGTCGGCGCCGCCGTGCACGCCGCATGGGTCAGGCACGACGTGGCGCAGTGCGGCTACTGCCAGAGCGGCCAGATCATGAGCGCCACGGCGTTCCTCAAGTCGCAGCCCCAGGGCAAGCAGCCCACGGCGGCCGAGATCGATGCCGCCATGGCCGGCAACATCTGCCGCTGCGGCACCTACGCCCGCATCCGCGCCGCGGTGGCCGATGCCGCCAAATCCCTGGCCTGAAGGAGCGTCTGCCATGCTGCCCACCCCTATCGATCCCGCCGAACTGCCGCGCATCCTGCAGCGCCTGATGGCCGCCAGCCAACCACAACCCGAGGACACCGCCGCGCTGCCGCGCCGCAGCTTCCTGAAGCTGGCCGGCGTCGGCGGCCTCGCGCTCGGCGCCTTTCCCCACATGGCCATGGCGCAGGCCACTGGCAAGGGCGCCGCGGCCAGCACCCTCAAGCCGACGCAGCAGCCCTCGGCCTTCGTGCAGATCGCCCCCAGCGGCGAAGTCACCGTGACCCAGAACCGCCTCGAATTCGGCCAGGGGGTGCAGACCGGCCTGCCGATGATCCTGGCCGAGGAGCTCGATGCCGACTGGAGCCTGGTGCGCAGCAAGAGCGGCACCAACGACCCCGCCTACCACGACCCGGTCTTCGGCATGCACCTGACCGGCGGCTCCAACTCGATCAAGAACAGCTACACGCAGTACCGCGAGCTGGGCGCGCGCGCCCGCGCCATGCTGCTGTCGGCCGCCGCGGCGCGTTGGAACGTCGACGTGTCCACGCTGCGCACGCAGGCCGGTACCGTGCTGGGCCCGAACGGCCGCAAGCTGGGCTATGGCGAGCTGGCCGAAGCTGCCATGGCGCTGCCGGTGCCCGAGAAAGTCACGCTGAAGGACCCCAAGGACTTCAGGATCATCGGCCGCCCGACCACGCGCCTGGACGCGCGCGCCAAGAGCAGCGGCCGGCAGGACTTCGGCATCGACGTCAGGCACGCCGGCCAGCTCACGGCCGTGGTGGCGCATCCGCCTGTGTTCGGCGCGCGCCTCGCTTCGGTGGACGACAGTGCCGCGCGCGCCGTCAAGGGCGTGAAGGCCGTGCTGCGCGTACCGCTGGACCGCGGCGCCGAAGGCGTGGCCGTGGTGGCCGACGGCTACTGGCCCGCCAAGCTGGGCCGCGACGCGCTCAAGCTGCAGTGGGACACGGCCGCCGTCGAGAAGGTCGACAGCGACCGGCAGCTGGTCCAGTACCGCGAACTGGCCAGGCAGCCCGGCGCGCGCAAGTTCGACGCCGACATGGCGCCGCTGGCCAAGGCGCCGCGGCAGCTGGAAGCCGAGTTCGTGTTCCCCTACCTCGCCCATGCGCCGATGGAGCCGCTGAACTGCACCGTCCAGCTGTCGGGCGACCGCGCCGAACTGTGGGTCGGCACGCAGAGCGCCGGGCTCGACGGCGCCGCGGCGGCGCGCACGCTCGGCCTCAAGCCCGAGCAGGTGCGCGTGAACGTGCAGATGGCCGGCGGCGGCTTCGGCCGGCGCTTCGTGGGCTCGAGCGACGTGGTGGTCGAGGCGTGCGAGATCGCCAAGGCCGCGCGCGCCGCCGGGCTCAATGCGCCGGTGCGCCTGCTGTGGAGCCGCGAGGACGACATCAAGGGCGGCTACTACCGCCCCATGCACCTGCACCGCGCGCGCATCGGCTTCGACGAGCGCGGCAAGGTGCTGGCCTGGGACCACGTCATCGTGGGCCAGTCGATCACCGCCGGCACGGTGTTCGGCGACTCGATGGTGAAGAACGGCATCGACGCCACGGCCGTCGAGGGCATGCGCGATCCGTATCCGCTGCCCATGCGCCTGACCGTGCACCACCCCAAGGCCAACGTGCCGGTGCTGTGGTGGCGCAGCGTGGGTTCCACCCACACCGCCTTCGTGATGGAGACGCTGCTCGACGAGATCGCACGCAGCACGAAGCAGGATCCGGTGGCCTACCGCATGCAGCTCTTCGGCGACAAGCATCCGCGCCACCGCGCCGCGCTGCAGCTCGCCGTCGACCGGAGCGGCTACGGCAAGAAGCAGCTGCCCGCCGGCCGCGCCTGGGGCGTGGCGGTACACGAATCCTTCGAGTCCGTGGTGGCCTACGTGGTGGAAGCTTCGGTGAAGGACGGCCAGCCGGTGCTGCACCGCGCCACCGCCGGCGTGCACTGCAACCTGGCCGTCAATCCGCGCAGCGTGGAAGCCCAGGTGCAGGGTGCCGCGGTCATGGGCCTGTCGATGTGCCTGCCGGGCGGCGCCATCACGCTGAAGGACGGCGAAGTGCAGCAGAGCAACTTCGGCGACTTCACCGTCGCGCGCATCACCGACATGCCCGAGTTTGCCGTGCATATCGTGCCGAGCGCGGAGCCGCCCAAGGGCATCGGCGAGCCGGGTCTGCCGCCGCTGGCGCCGGCCTTCGCGAACGCCATCGCGCAGCTGACCGGCAAGCCGCTGCGCCAGCTGCCGTTCAACCTGGCGGACAGCAAACCGGCATGACCCGCAACGATCGCAAGCAGCGCCTCGCAGCCTCTCTCGCGTTGGCCTTGGCGCTTGGCGCAGGCGCGGCCTGGCCGGACCGCGCGGCGGCCAGCCAGGCACTGGCGCAGAAGTACGCCTGCATCGCGTGCCACCAGCCCGCGGCCAAGGTGGTGGGGCCGTCGTGGAAGGAGATCGGCGCACGCTACGGCGACGGAAAGACCAGCGCGGCGCAGCTGGCGGCGAGCATCAGGGCCGGCAGCTCGGGCAAGTGGGGCGCCATGCCCATGCCGCCGCAAGGCCGGGTCCCCGATGCCGACCTGCAGTCGCTCGCGCAGTGGCTGATCGACGGCGCTCCGTGATTGCATGATGACAAGAGCGCCGCATCGCCCCCCCAGCAACTCGCCCCCAGCGGAAGTAGCGAGCTGGGCAAGCGCGGAATCAGGAGTGCACTAGCGACGCAACACCGTCGAACCGTCAGCTTCCTCGATGTGCACGCCCGAATGCGACGTTCGGGCGCGACTCGGGAGGCTGCCGATGCACCGCCTCCTGGGCCAGCCGCGTGGCGATCGCTTGTTCAACGGCTCTTCGGGGGGCGAGTTGCATGCGGCCGCACAGGGCGCAACGATAAAGCCGCCGCGAAGGGAACAGACGCATCCACAAGCCCCGCTGGAGCCGTTTCATGTGGGCAAAGCCACACGGGCAACTTGAAAACAGGTTTTCCAAGGCAAGCTCCAAGAGGTTCACGGCATCGAGCTTGCCTGTCGCAGGAACTCTTGGCAGGCACGTTGCGTCATGTAATTATTTGTCGAGATTTCGCGCCATTGTGTGGAGATTGGTAACTATTCACACTCCCACAAAGTAGTGAGCGGCAGGTCCTGGAAAAGAGGCCGGACACGCTGCGGAATGTCACTGGGAGTTCGCAGAGCGTCCCTCCGCTTCGGAGCATGGGAGGCGCCGAACCGTTTGATCAGGTGCCGGCCCGGCAACCTGTGGTCAGTTGAGCGGGATCCGCTCTGTTGCATCCGGCGACACGCATAGCGCCCCCGCGCAAGCCGACGCGCGAAAGTACACGGCTCCCTTGGAAAAGTAGCGCAGCCCCGCGCCTGTCTGGCCGTTGGCTTGCGTCGCGTAGGCGGCCGACAGACGGCTGTCCGGCGCGGTCAGGAACTCGTACTCGAACACGCTCGACTGCGTCGTGTCCTTGACGTAGAGGACGAAGTCATTGGAATTTTCCAGAGGGCCGTTCTTCAGCAGGCGATATCCCTGGCCGCCCTGTGCGCGCACTTGGGCCTTCAGATCGTCTTCCGTGCCGCCGACCGTGCTCAGCGGGCTCACCAGCGCCTTCACCTCGTAGCGCGCTGCGCTCTTCGCGTCCTTGATGAAGAACTGCCACAGGCTGCCGTCCCCGGATCGCACAGGTGGCGTCGCCCATGGCCGGAAGCCGTTGGCGCCCTGCGCGTTACCCTGGCCGACGAAGTCGCCCGAGGTCGTCGGCTGGGGGATCGCGGTGTAGTCGTACGTGTTGTTCGCGGCGGCATCCCGGCGGTAGAGCACGGCCAGCTCGTACGAACTCTGCGTCAGGCGAACCTGGGTGAGCATCTTGACGTACTGCATGCCCTTCGCACCTTGCTCCTTCATCTGCTGCAACAAGGCGTCTATCCCGCTGCCTGCGATGTGCTTCTTGTATTCGTAGGTGTAGGTCGCATCGCCTTCCTTCACCATCAGGAAGTTGTCGGAGAAGGTGGTGAGGGTGCCGCCCGTCTCGCCCTCGACGTAGCGGTAGCCCGCAGCGCCTTGCTGGTTGAGCAGTGCGACGTAGTCGTCGAAGCGCTTTTCCGGTGTGTCCGAACCGCCGCGCTCCTGCGAGAAGCTCAGGAACCTGAAATCGGCATTGATCGGTACCGGCGCAGGCGCCGGTGCGGGTGGCGGTGCAGGCGTCGGCGCGGGCGCCGGAGCCGGCGAAGGTGCAGGGGCCGGCGCACCAGGCGGCAGGATCGGGAAGCCACTGCCGCCGCCTCCTCCTCCGCCACCACAGCCGATCAGGGCGGTGGCCGCAGCCGCGGCAACCGCCGCCGTTGTCCAAAGATTTGCCTTCATCGAATCCTCCTTTGCATTGCGTGCGCATCCGCCACCATGGCGGTGCGTCGGGCAGTCTAGGAAGGGGACGAGACGTCCCCAAAGTGCCGAAAGTCACTTCGGGTCTGCAGGGCGGCGCGCTGTTGGACCTCGGCCGAGGCGAGGTCGGCCATGGCCTGCAGCAGCATCGCGGCGCTCACGGGCTTGAACAGCATCGGCATGCCCGAGGCCCGCGCACGCTGCAAGCGCTCGGGCGATGTCTCCCCCGTGATCAGCAACAACGGGATCTCCAGGCTGAAGCGTTCGCGCAGGCGCAGGCCCGCTTCCAGCCCGTCCTCGCCCCCGGCAAGGCGGTAGTCGCACAGCAGCATCGCGAAGGGATGCAGTTTCGCGTCGGGACTTGCAAGAGCTTCGGCCGCCTGTGCCTCGTCGGCCACCGCCAGGACATCGACGGAATAGGCGCTGAGCAGTTCGGTCATGGCGACGCGGATCTCGGCCTCGTCGTCGATCAGCAAGATCCGACCGTGCAGCTCCGGCGCCGCGAAGCGATGGCGCACAGGCGACTCCAGGTCCTGCAGCAGCAGGTCGGTCTGCGCTTCGTCGACCGGTTCCGTGGCCGGCACGATCAGACGGAAGCGGGTGCCCCGGCCGGGGCGCGAATGCACCATCACCGGATGGGCCAGCAGGCGCGAGAGCCGCTTGACGATCGACAGGCCGATTCCGAGCCCGCGTGCCCTGTCGCGTCCCGGATTGTCGATCTGGTAGAACTCTTCGAAGATGCGGCTCAACTGCTCGGAGGCGATGCCGATACCGGTGTCGCGCACCTCCACCCATACGATCTCGCCGCGCGCACGCGCGGTCACGCTCACACCGCCTTGGCGGGTGTACTTCAGCGCGTTGTCGATCAGGTTCGAGAGCATGCGGTAGAGCAGCTGGAGGTCGCTGCGCACCCAAAGCCCGCTGGCGCGCACCCGTAGCTGGAGGCCCCTCTGCTCGGCCTGGGCGGCGAAGGTCTGGTTCAAGGCCAGGAACAGCGCGTCAAGCTCCAGCGCTCGCGGGTCGGAGACCACAATTCCCGCGTCGAGGCGCGAGACGTCGAGCATGGTGTCCAGCGAGGTGCCCAGCGTATTGACCGCGCGCATCAGGCGCTCGGCATTCCTGCTCTCCGGATGGTCGCGCAACGCGTTCTGCATCGCGGCGCCGAACAGCGCGATGGCGTGCATTGGCTGCCGCAGGTCGTGACTCGCTGCCGCGAGAAAGCGCGTTTTCTCTGCGCTGGCGCGCTCGGTGGCCTCGATCTGCTCCTTCAGGCGCGCGGCCAAGGCCTCGTTTTCGAAGCGCAGTATCAGGGACTCGGTCAACCGCCGGTTCTGCTGCACACCCGCGCGTAGCGTGAGAACGAGGTTGACCGCGCCAAAGCCCGCGAGGAACCAGTTCAGCGGCCCGCCATACCAGGCCAGCGCCAGGATCAGTCCCGACATCATCGGAATGCCGTAGCCGAACATGGCGGATCGCAGCGGCCACCGCGCCTGTACCGCACGCGTCCAGCTGCCCATGATGACGACTGTGAGCACGGTCGTCATGAACAGGTCGGTGGCCGAGACAAAGAAGAAAGGCGCGAAGGCCGTGGCCGTGCTGATCAGCGTGACGAGCCTTGTGTACTTGCGCGCCCAGTACGTGCTCTCGGCCGTCGGTGCGGCGGGCGTCCAGCGCGGCGTGAAGAGCGCGTAGAGGTCCACCGTCGCCAGCGCCGCCAGCCAGGCGCAGATCACCCACTGGGGCCGGAAATGGAACAAGGTAAAAATCGCAAGCGCCGTTGCGAAACCCAGGTGGGCGAGCACCGTCGTTCGATGGTTCGAGTAGACCGAGGCCAGGTGCTCGCGCAGCACCCTTTCATCGAGGCTCGCATCGACGGTGGCAGTGCGTGCCGTCGAGACATCGTTGTCCATTTCATTGACTCCAGTGCAGGGATCGCGCCGCTGTCGCCGTGGCGTCTCCCGCGGCCCGCGTGGCCTGTTCAGCGCAGGCTGCTGATCAACTGCGCACGCGATCGCATGCCGAACAGCAGCAGGATTGTCGAGACATAGTTCTTCACCGTGCCTTCTTGCAGGTCGGCCAGTTGCGCGATCTCCTTGTTGGTCCTGCCTTCGAGCACCAGCTGGAGCACCCGTACCTGGCTCGCGGTGAGGGACCGCCAAGCGCGGCTGTACGAGGGACGCGAGTAGCGGGTCGTTCGCGCCGACGGTGGTGCAGCGCCGGCCAGTCCGTCGACCACGTCGCTGCCGAGCAGTCCACAGGCCCGGATGAAGCTCACGACCTCCTTGAGGTTGGCGGACTTGGGCAGAAATGCGCTGGCGCCCAGGGTCAGCGCGCCTTGTGCCATCGCGCTCTGGGCCAGCGAGGTGGTTCCGGCACCCGACAACGCCACGATGCGGGCATCGGGATGGCGCTCGTGAAACTGGGAGACGGCGCTGAGTCCCTGCGTGTCGGGCAATGCAAGGTCCAGCAACACCAGTCCGATCGAGGACGCGAAGCGCTCATAGATGGTCAGCGCCTGTGCGAGACAGTCCGCCTCGAAGATCTCCACGCCTTCACCAGAAGGTGATTCCTGGGCCTGGAGCAAAGCGCGCACGCCAAGGCGCACAAGATCGTGGTCATCCACGATCAGGATGCCGCCAGGGCTCGATCGGGGAATCGCGGATCGCATAGGCGTCAACGGCGGTCGGGTGCCGGACATACGGTTGGTGGCACGTTCAGCGGTGGCGGGATGGCACAGCGCACCTTTCAGTACCGGTCCTTGCTCGTACAGCCCGCAACGGAGATCGACTTGATGATGTTTTTCATGTCAGTGAAGGCCTGGATGTCGCACAAGTAGTCGACGTGGGTGGCCTCCACCATCCGATCCTCGCCGACCGGCTTGGACACGTTCTGGACGATCATCATCGGCGCGACGCCGCGGCCGCCAGGCGTCATGCCAACCACTTGCTGGCTGGTCTCGGTGCCGGTCTGCACCCAGGTCATCCGCCACTCTTTCGAGATCCTGGTGTTGTTCCACGCATAAGTGCCGCCATCGGTGCAGTAGGAGCACGGCGGCAGATTCAATGTCGGCCGTCCGAAGGCCTTGAGGGCGACCGAGATGGGCTTGCCAACCATCGCATTGGCCGCCTGCTGGACCGGGTTGGGCCGAGGCGCTGCGCAGCCGGTAAGGAGCAGTGCCCCGCCGTAGAGGGCGAGGATGCAACTCTTGAGCATCTGTGAAATCATGTCGCGTACTCCCGAAGAGTGGTTCTTCACCGGCCACTGCCAGTGAACAAAAGCGAGTATGGGACTCGCCCTTCGCCATCGGAAAGTGACGTTCGTCACTTCGGGATCGACCTGATCGTTTTCTCCCGAAAAATTCACAGTTCGTCGGACTCTGACCCCCGATTGGAAGAATTCATTGGTGCGGGCCTTATGGTTCTCTATTCATAAGTGCCGCCTATGCAGCGGCAGGCCATTCAGGGCGCGCCGTCCGGGCGCGGCACGCCGAGCCTGCGCAGCGTCCGGTGGAAGTTGCTGCGGTCGATGCCGGCCTCGCGCGCCGCATTGGCCACGTGCCCGCGATGCCGCGCCAGTGCATCGGCGAGCCAGGCCCGCTGGAACGCCTCGGTGGCTTCGCGCAGCGTGCCGCCGCCGGCGGCAGCAAGGCTTGTTTGGCTTCCCGCCGGCGCAGGTGGCTGCGATGGCAGCGTCGCGGAACTGCCCGCAGCCGTCGCATCCAGCGCCAGGTGATGCGGCTCGATCGCCGTCCAGCGCGCGCCGCGGCGCTGCTCACGGAAGGCGCGCAGCGACGCGCGGCTGATCACATGCTCGAGTTCGCGCACGTTGCCGGGCCAGCCGTGCGCGAGCAGCGCGGCCTTGGCGGCCGGCGACAGCCGCAGGTTGCGCGCGCCCAGGCGATGCTGGTTCTCTTCAAGGAAGCCGCCTGCGAGCGCCACCACGTCGCGCCCGCGCTCGCGCAGCGGCGGCACGACCAGCGGATAGACCGAAAGCCGGTGGTAGAGGTCGGCACGGAAGCGGCCCTGCGCGATCGCTGCGGGCAGGTCGCGGTTGGTGGCCGCGATCACGCGCACGTCGACCTTCAGCGTGCGATCGCTGCCGGGCCGCTGCAGCTCGCCGCTCTGCAGCACGCGCAGCAGCTTGGCCTGCACCGTCAGCGGCAGCTCGCCCACCTCGTCGAGAAAGAGCGTGCCGCCATCGGCGATCTCGAACTTGCCGCTGCGGTCCTGCAGCGCGCCGGTGAAGGCGCCGCGCTTGTGGCCGAAGAGCTCGCTGTCGGCCAGCGTCTCGGGCAGCGCCGCGCAGTTCACCTGCACCAGCGGCTGGTCGCTGCGGCGCGAGCGCGCATGCAGGCGCTGCGCCACCAGGTCCTTGCCCACCCCGGTCTCGCCGAGCACCAGCACCGTGAGGTCGGACACCGCGACCGTGTCGATCTCGCTGCACAGCTGCTTCATCGCGGGGCTGCTGCCGAGCAGCTCGCGCGTGGCGCCGCCGCCCGAGCGCAGGGCCTGCGCGACGGCCTGCTCGCGCATCGCGCGCGCTTCCATTTCCTGGATCGTGTGGGCCGCCTCGATGCCGGTTTCGACCAGCGCCACCAGCGCGTCGAGCTGCGCCGGCCCCACGGCCTCGAAGGTGCCGGCCTCGAGCGCATCCAGCGTCAACAGGCCCCAGACGGCGCCGCGCAGCCGCAGCGGCGCGCCCATGCAGTCGTGCACGGGCAGGATGCCCGGCTGGCCCGCGACGAGGCCGTCGTACGGATCGGGCAGGCCGCAGTCCTGCGCGAAGCGCAGGCCCCGCTCGCTCTCGAGCAGGCGGGCAAAGCGCGGGTGCGAGGCCACCGGAAACTGCCGCCCCAGGGTTTCGTCGCTCAGGCCGTCCACGGCCAGCGGCCGCAGCACGTCGCCTTCGAGCCGCAGCAGTGCGGCGGCATCGCATCGGACGAGGCCGCGCGCGGCGGCAAGGAGCGACCGGTAGCGCGGGCCCTCGGGGGCCGCGGCCGCCCCGCTTGTGGTCGAATTGACACTGGTAGTGGTCATAAATGCAACATGAATCCTGTTGCGAATTTGACCACGTATCGCAATTCCCCAATGGCGGCGGGCACTTGCGAGAGGCCGCCGGCTGGCATGGATCGTGAGAGGGAAGAGCATCCCAACTGCCGACCCCGAAAGCCACAGATGACCCCGCAAACCATCGCCATCGTCAAAGCCACCGTTCCCACGCTCCAGGCGCACGGGGAGGCCATCACCAGCCACTTCTACCGGATCATGTTCGAGAGCCATCCGGAGGTGAAGGCCTTCTTCAACGAGGCGCACCAGGCCGCGGGCAGCCAGGCGCGCGCACTCGCGGGCGCGGTGCTGGCCTATGCCACGCACATCGACCGGCTCGACGAGATCGCCGGGGCGCTGCCGCGCATCATCCAGAAGCACGCCGCGCTGGGCGTGCTGCCCGAGCACTACCCGATCGTCGGCGGCTGCCTGCTGCAGGCCATCAAGGACGTGCTCGGCGAGGCCGCGACCGACGAGATCATCGCGGCCTGGGGCGAGGCCTACCAATCGCTCGCGGCGCTGCTGATCGCCGCCGAGGAAGAGGTCTACCGCGCCAACGCCGCGCAGACCGGCGGCTGGCGCGGCGAGCGCGAGTTCCGCGTGGCGCGGCGCGAGCAGGAGAGCGAGGTCATCACCTCCTTCTACCTGGAGCCGACCGACGGCGGCCCGCTGCTCGCTTTCTCGCCGGGCCAGTACCTCACGCTGGTGCTGAACATCGACGGCGAGCCGCTGCGGCGCAACTACTCGCTGTCCGATGCGCCGGGCAAGCCCTTCTACCGCATCAGCGTCAAGCAGGAAGAGGGCGGCCGCGCATCGAACTGGCTGCACGAGAAGGCCGGCGTCGGCACCCTGCTGCGTGTGCAGGCGCCTTGCGGCGACTTCGTGCTGCAGCCCGCGGGCGAGCGCGTGCGGCCGCTGGTGCTGGTGACGGGCGGCGTGGGCATCACGCCGGCCATGAGCATGCTCGAGTCGGTGGCGCACACCGGCCGGCCGGTGCACTTCATCCACGCCGCGCGGCATGGCGGCGCCCATGCGTTCCGCGCGCGCGTCGATGCGCTGGCAGCCCGGCATGCCAACGTGAAGCCGCTCTATGTCTACGACGCGCCGCGCGAATCCGACCGGCCGCATGCGACCGGCTTCGTCACGCGCGAGCTGCTCGCGCAGCAGCTGCCGGCCGACCGCGACGTCGATCTCTACTTCCTCGGCCCGAAGCCTTTCATGAAGGCGGTGTATGCGAGCGGCCTTGCGCTGGGCGTGCCCAAGCAGCAGCTGCGCTACGAGTTCTTCGGGCCGCTGGAGGCACTGGAAGCATGAGGCGGGTTACCCCGCTTTGTCGACGCTTCGGCTTCGCGGGTATAGGATAAAAGTGCACTCACGAGGAGATCGCAAATGCCCGAACTGAACGCGCCCGAAAGCAGCAGCACCCGCGCCGTCGAACGCGCGCTGGACGAAAGCAAGCAGGTGAAGAAAACAGTGGAGGAAGCCGCGGACGAGCTCGCTGTCGTTCATGTGGTGCTGGACAAGGGCGTCTCCGAGGACGCGCGCACCGACGACCTCGGCCGCGCGATCGAGCAGACCGACCAGATCGAGAAGAAGCTGTCGAAGTCGGTCGATCTGCTGGAGCGGGTCGCCGAAGCGCTGGAGGCCGAAAGCCACAGGAAGGCCTCGTGAGAAGAAAGAAGAAGCCCCCGTGCCTTGCGCCGCGTGCTGCCTGGGCACCGTCTCCAAGTCGAGCAGCCTGCCTACAAGGATGAAGAAACGCCGGCCGTACAAAGAATCGATTGGTGGTTGCGTCCCGTTGCCCAAGCGCCTCCAGACGCCGAAAGCGCATGCATGCCGCTCACTGCAATCCTTGTCGAGGACAGCCGGACGATCCGGGACAACCTGATTCCCGCATTGGAGGAGCTGGCCGGCGTTCGCGTGGTGGCCACCGCCGAGACGGCGCAAGCGGCCATCGATGCGCTCGCGCTGCACGTTGCCTGGCAACTGGCCATCGTCGATCTCTTCCTGAAGGAGGGCTCGGGACTGACGGTCGTCCGCGCCTGCCAGGGCCGCTCCAGGGACAAGCACCTGATCGTCCTGACGAACTACCCGAGCCCCGAGATGCGCCGCCGTTGCCTGGCGCTCGGCGCCGATGCGGTCTTCGACAAGTCCACCGAACTCGACGCCTTTTTCGAGCACTGCCTGGGTTATCAAGGCAGGTGAGCTTCCAGGCGCGATCAGGCTATGCCACCCACACCGTCTTGATGTTCACGAACTCCTTGATGCCGTAGCCCGACAATTCGCGGCCGTAGCCGCTGTCCTTCACGCCGCCGAAGGGCAGCCGCGGATCGGAGCGGACGGCGTCGTTGACGAACACGCATCCCGCCTCGATCGACTCGGCCGCGATGCGCTCGCCGCGGGCCAGGTCGCGCGTGAGGACGGCGGCGCCCAGGCCGAACGAGGAGTCGTTGGCGACCGCAATGGCCTGCGCCTCGTCGCGCACCGGAATGACTGCGGCCACGGGGCCGAACAACTCTTCGTCGTACGCGGGCATGCCCTTGGCGACGTCGGTGAGCACGGTGGGTGGGTAGTAGGCGCCCGGGCCCTCGGGAATCTGGCCGCCGAGCAGGCAGCGCGCGCCGCGCTGCACGCTCTGCTCGACCTGCCGGTGCAGGGCGTCGCGCAGGTCCTGCCGGGCCAGCGGGCCGATTTCCGTCGCCATGTCCAGCGGATCGCCTTGCCGCACCGCCTTCATCTTCTGCACGAAGCGCTGCTCGAATTCGCGCCGCACCGGCTCGACGACGATGAAGCGCTTGGCGGCAATGCAGCTCTGGCCGCCATTGACCAGCCGGCCCCTGGTGCACACGCCGGCGGCCAGGTCGAGGTCGGCGTCCTCCAGCACCAGGTAGGGGTCGCTGCCGCCGAGTTCGAGCACGGTCTTCTTCAGCATCTCGCCGGCCTTGCGCGCCACCGCGCTCCCGGCCGGGCCGCTGCCGGTCAACGTGACCGCGCGCACCAGCGGATGCCCGATGGCCGCATCGACCTGCGCATTGCCGATCAGCAGCGTTCGGAACAGGTGTTCGGGCATGCCGGCCTCGCGCAGGATCTGCTCGATCGCGAGCGCGCAGCCCGGCACGTTCGACGCATGCTTGAGCACCGCCGCGTTGCCGGCCATCAGCGCGGGCGCGGCAAACCGGAACACCTGCCAGAACGGAAAGTTCCAGGGCATTACGGCCAGCACCACGCCCAGCGGATTGAAGGTGACGAAACTCGTGCGCGCTTCGGTCTCGACCGGCTCGCGTGCCAGCAGCCGTGCTGCGTTGTCGGCGAAGAATTCGCAGCATGCCGCGCACTTCTGCGCCTCGGCAATGCCGTCGCGCAGCGGTTTTCCCATTTCGCGCGCCATCAGCCGGCCCCAGCTGTCGGACTTCGCGCGCAGGATCTTTGCCGCCGCGCGCAGGTGCTGCGCGCGCTGCTCGAACGAGGCGCCGCGCCAGTCCAGGAATGCCTCGTGCGTCTTGCCGATGATGTCGTCGACGGCGGCACGCGGCATTTCCGCATGTGCCTCGAGCTTCTCGCCGGTCGCGGGGTTGATGGATTCGATGGCCATCTCGCTGCCTGCCCTCACTTGCCGGCCCTGTGCGCGGCCCGCGTCCGCGCGGCCTTGCGGGCGGCATGCGAACGCTCGGCGGGACCCTTGGTGCGCGCCGCCTTGCGCGCCGCTGCCGAGCGCTCTGCCGCGGTGCGCTCCTTGGACGCCGCCTTGGCATGCCGGGCCAGCGCCGGCTTGGACGCCGCAGCCTGGCTTTCGTGCTGCAGGGCGCCGATGGTCGCGCGCGAACGCTTGCGCGAGACCTTGGCATCCGGCTTGTCGCCGGCCTCCAGCGCATGCTGTGCGCTGCGCCGCGTCTTCTCTGAGACCGTGCCCTTCTTGGGCACAGGCAGGTCGACGCCGGCGCGGCGCGCTTTGGACAAGCCGATCGCAATGGCCTGCTCGGGCGAACGCGCTCCGTGCCGGCCTTCGCGGATGTGCTCGATTTCCTCGCGCACGAATTCGCCGGCCTGCGTGGTCGGCGCCTTGCCTTCGCGCTTGTCGCGCTCGGCGCGTTCGATGGTTTTCTTCTCGGGCATGGCGGATCTCCCGTAGTTAATCTCCCGTAGTTGAAATTTCACTCTAGGCCGGTGGCGTGCAGGGGGTGTAGGGCGCCGCAACCTCGTCGATGTAGGCCTTCGACGATGCAGGCGATCACGCGCGCGGGGCGCCGAGTCCTACAGATGGGAGGCGGCAATCTTTCGCAAAGTGTCCACGAGGCCCGGGCGCCGGCCGCCTCGGCTGGAACTGCTGCGTGGCCTTTCAACCGAAGAGGAGATTTCTCATGCACACGATCAAGGATGTGATGAGCCGGGACGTGCAAGTCATCAGTCCCGATGCGACCATCGCAGAGGCCGCGCGGCAGATGCGCGACGGCGACTTCGGCATGATGCCGGTCGGCGCGAACGACCGGATGATCGGCTCGATCTCGGACCGCGACATTGCCGTGCGCGCGGTGGCCGAAGGACGCAGCGCCGACACCAAGGTGCGCGACGTGATGTCCGACGGCATCCGCTGGGCCTACGAGGACGAACCGGTCGAACGTGCCGTCGCGATCATGGGCGAGTACCAGATCCGTCGGCTGCCGGTCGTCAGCCGCGACAAGCGCCTGGTGGGCATCGTGGCGCTGGGCGACCTTGCGGTCAGGGAAGCCGAGCCCGAACCCGCGGCCGAAGCGCTGTGCGAGATCTCGGAGCCCTGCTGAGCACCGGCGCCACCGTTGGCGATTTCCTACAGCGCTTCCGCATCCCGCTGACAGAAGTCGGCGATGCGGCGGCGCAGTCTGGTATCGGATGTGGTGCGCCCCTCCGGGCTCCGACGGTGCTCATGTGGAATCGAGCGAGCATGACGAGAACGAAGCAGGACAGGCCGGCGCACAGGCCAATGAGCGAAGCTCGTGGGCAAGGCGCATGGCATGAAAGGCGCACCACGTCCCCCTCATTTGAAGCGCAGCGACCGGCCACTGCCTTCCCTCTCGAAAACACCGCCGAAAGGATTTCCCATGAGCAAGACCCAACTCGATGGCGCCAAGGTTGCCATTCTGGTGGCCGACGGCTTCGAGCAAGCCGAGATGACGGAGCCGCGCAAGGCGCTCGATGCGGCCGGCGCCGCCACCAAGATCGTCTCGCCGAAGGACAACACCGTGCGCGGCTGGAAGCATCACAAGCCGGCCGATGAGTTCGACGTCGACATACCGCTGCCGCAGGCGGCCGCGCACGAGTTCGACGCGCTCGTGCTGCCCGGCGGCGTCATGAACCCCGATGCGCTGCGCATCAACGAAGAAGCCATCGCCTTTGTGCGGGACTTCTTCAAGGCCGGCAAGCCCGTGGCCGCGATCTGCCACGGACCGTGGACGCTGATCGAGGCCGACGCGGTGCGCGGACGCACGATGACCTCGTGGCCCTCGCTGCGCACTGACCTCACGAATGCCGGCGCCAAGTGGGTGGACCGCGAGGTCGTGGTCGACGGCAACCTGATCACCAGCCGCAAGCCCCAGGACCTGCCGGCCTTCGATCGCGAGATGGTCCGGCTGTTTGCGGACGCCCGGGCGCACGCCTGAGACGCCTGCTGGCGTTCTTGCGCACCCGGGCTTCCATCGGCGCGGCCCATTCAATGGGACGAGTTCCAGGTCTTTCGGGAAAAGGCCGGGCCCTTCGTGTCATGAGCACGAGGATCGTTCAGTTCCTGGCCATTGCGATCGGCGCGCTCGCGTTGATTCCTTCAGGCGCGCACCTGGCGGCGCTCCCGAGCAAGATCGGCCTCGGCCCATCAGAGTATTTTCTGGTGCAGGGCATCTACCGCGGCTGGGCCGTGCTCGGGTCGCTGTGGGTGGCGGCGCTGGTGGTGAACATCGTCCTCGCGGTCGTCGTCCGCTCGCAGCCCCTGCCGTTCCGGCTCGCGCTCGGTGCCGCGGCCTGCATCGCGGCGATGTTCGCGATCTTCGTGACGTGGACTTTGCCGGGCAACCAGGCGACGCAGAACTGGACCACCGTCCCGGCGAACTGGGAAACCCTCCGGCGCCAGTGGGAGTACTCGCATGCGGTGAACGCGGCGATCGTGTTCCTCGCGCTCTGCCTGGTGACCGCGTCGGCGTTGTGCTGGCGGCGGCGTGATCAGCCCGGCGGCTGCGCCAGCAGCTGCTCGCCGCGCGCCGGGTAGTCGTTCTTGATGACGAAGTCCAGCGCCTGCACCATCTCGGCGAAGTTGGGGCGCACGAAGGGCATCGATTGCACCGAGAGGTAGTAAACCGTGTTGTCGGGCCTGACCAGGAACAGCCCGGGCTCGGAGAACAGCGCCGGCTCGTCGATGCCGATGGAGGTCTTGCCCCGGCTCGCCGAGATGTACAGCCCCCACTTCCTGGCGTCCGCGAGCGACAGGCCATAACCGATGCGCAGCTTCGCCGCGCCGATCTTGTCGGCCATCGCGCGGGCGCGTTCCTCACCGTCGGAACTGATCGCGATGGTGCCCACGCCGCGCTCGGCGAAGGCCGGCGTCAGCCGCTCTAGCTCCTTCAGGTAGCCCGCGCAGATCGGGCAGTGCAGCCCGCGGTAGAAGCACACCAGCGTCATGCGCTCGGGCTTCTCGTCGAGCAGCCGGAACCGGCCGGCGCCGAGGGTGTCGACACTCAGGTCCGGGGCTTGTTGGCGCGGAATCAGCATGGGGGTGCTCCTTGGAAAAAAGGGAGGGGTTGCAAACAAGGCCCAAAGATCTCATGCTCGGCGCCATGAAACGTCCGACTTTCATGATCCAAAGTCCAAATCCACCCAAGATGGACCGGCTCGCCGCCTTCGTCGAAGTGTTCAAGCTCCGCGTGGCGGTGTTGGCGCCGGGCGAGCCCGGCGTGCCGGCTTTGCTGCTGGCGGGCCCGGAAGACGGCACCGCGGGCCGCGTGGTCTTCCGGCCTGGCGGCTTTTCCGAGCTGCCGTCCGATGCGCGCATCGCGGCCAGCGTCGACTTCGACAATGACGCCAATCCGTTGATAAGTGCGATGCCCGAGGAGGTCTTCGTGCCCCTGGACGGCTCGCCGTCGCTGCAGGCCACCGCTGCGGCCTTCATGGCGGAAGCGGCCGGGAGCCGCTGCGGCCGCAGCGCGGCGCTGAACCGGCTCGCCGAAGTGCTGGTGCTGATGGCGCTCAGGAGCGCGATCGATGCGGGCACGCAGAAGCCGGGCCTGTTCGCCGCGCTCGCGCATCCTTCGCTGCACCGGGCGGTGGTGTCGATCCACGACATGCCGTCGCGGCCATGGACCGTCGACGACCTGGCGAGCCGGTCGGCCATGTCCAGGAGCACCTTCATGTCGACCTTCCGCACGATCGTCGGCACCACCCCCATGGCGTACCTCGGCGCGTGGCGCCTGACGCTGGCGCGCCGCCACCTGATGGCCGGCGATCCGGTCAAGCTCGCGGCCCGCCGCACCGGATTCAGCAGCGCCGAGGCATTCTCCAGAGCCTTTTCAAGAGCTTACGGCCACGCACCCGCGGCCCTGAAACCGGCGCGGGCCGGCCAGCCGAAGCTGTGAGGCAAACGCACGCCTGCTGCCGCGATGCCCTCAGCGGCGCTCCGCGTGCACTGCGTCGACCACCGACAGCACGGCGTCCACCACCACCTGCGGCTCGTCGAACTGGATGTTGTGCCCGGCGCTCGCCACCAGCAGCTGCCTGCCGCGCGAGGACCAGGCCGCCATTTCCTCATGCATGTGCCGCCAGATGGCCTGGACCTGTCGGCCCTGCTCGGGCGTGATCTTCATTTCGCGCAGTTCCGTGGCGGTGAGCGGGGCCATCGCGGTCAGCACCACCAGCGGTCGATCGCCCAGGTGCTGGAAGTCCATGGCTTCGGCAAGCGAGGCGTCGACCGCGTCGCCCTCCGCGAGCAGCGTGCGCAGCGACTTGGGCGCGAAGGCGCGGACCGCCTGCATGTCCTGTGCACTGCGGTGCGGGCTCTCCGGCAGCAGCACCGGGGCGGCCGCGCGCAGCACGCCGAACGGTGCCAGCGCGATGCCGATGCGCGAGCGCATCGAGCGCGATTCGGTCATGAAATGCGCCACGCGCTCGACCTGCTCCGGATGCGACGGATCGACCAGCACCAGCCCCGCGACCTCGGCGCCGAACCGATGCGTGAAGCCCAGGGCATAGAGCCCGCCCAGCGAGTGGCCGACCAGCACGTAGGGGCCGCGTTCGCCCGCCCTGGCCAGCACGGCATGCAGGTCGTGCACCGCCTGTGTTGCGCCCGGCGGTGTGTTCGAAGGATCGCTCCACATCAGCCCCGCACGGCTGTAGGCGCATGCGCGCGTGTGCGCGGCGACCTTCGGCTGCACGGCCGACCAGCTCAACGATCCATCGACGCTCAGGCCCGCTTCGAACACCACGGTGGGAGAGCCGGTGCCGCGGCAATCCAGCTGGATGCCGCGCCCGCCGATGTCGACCATCCTGCCGGGCGCAGGGAAGTCCCGTGCCGCGCGGTAGCGGCCGATCTGCTCGTAGGCAACGCCGGCCAGCCCCGCCAGCACGGCGAGTGCCGCAACCGCGGCAAGGCCGGCGCGCAGGGTGCTGTGTCTTGAAGTTCTCACGTCCAGCTTTATGGCATGAAGATGCTCGCGCGCAAACTGTCTTCTGCCTTCCAGATGGCGCACGGCGACCGCGCCATGCGCGCAGCCTCGGGAGGACAGCCGCGGGCAGCCCAAGACGACAATGCCTTCCTGGCCCATTGCACGCAATACTCTCCACATGGACATCCGGCAGCTGCGCTATTTCGTCAAGGTCGTCGAGCTCAGGAACATCACGACTGCGGCGGAGGCGCTTTTCATTGCCCAGCCTTCCTTGAGCCAGCACATGGCCAATCTGGAGTCGGAGCTCGGCGTCACCTTGCTGGAGCGCAGCGTGCACGGCACGCGGGCCACGGCCACCGGCGAGCTGCTCTACCGCCATGCGAAGACGATCCTGCGGCAGTTCGAAGACACCCGCTCGGCCATCCGGCAGGAGAGCGAATCGCCATCCGGCCGGGTGGCGATCGGGTTCCCGACCAGCACCTCGCGCATCCTGGCCGCGCCGCTGCTGGCGCGGCTGCAGGAGCGCTATCCGCTGATCGAACTGGAACTGGTGGAGGCCTCCAGCGGGGACCTGACGGGGCAGGTGGCTGCGGACCGGCTGGCGCTGGCGGTCACGATGGATGCGCGGGCCGATTCGCGCCTGCGCATCGAGCCGATCCTCGAGGAAGAACTGTTCGTGGTGGTGGCCTCGTCGCAAACCGCACCGCGCGCCTTCGGCATTGAGGCCTTTGCCAAGCTGCCGCTGCTGCTGCCCACGCACCCGAACTCGGTGCGCGTGGCCACCGAGCGGCTGCTGCGCGATCGCCAGCTGAAGTTCCGCCTGGTGGCCGAAACCAGCGCGGTGGAAATCCTGATCCTTGCCGTCGAGCGCGGGCTTGGCGCCACGGTGCTGCCGACCGCCGCCTTTGCGCTGGCGCAGCAGCATGGCCGCGTGCGCGGCGTTCCCATCAAGGGGCGGCCGCTGCTGCGCGAGCTGTCGCTGAGCCTGTCGGTCTCGGCGGCGCGCAGCCCTGCCGTGCAATGCGTGCGCGAACTGCTTCTGCGGGTGATCGAGGAGGAGATCGCAAGCAAGCGCTGGAAGGGCGTGCGGCTGTTCAGCGACGCAGAAGCGTCGCCAGGAAAGCCGGCGCCGACAGCTGCGCCCAGGTCGCGATCCGCGGCAGGTCGGCCTCGGCGTAGCGGCCCTGCGCGTGCAGCAGATTGACGGTACCCAGCACCTCGCCGCCCCAGCGCACCGGCATGTTGACGATGCTCCCGCAGCCCATGGCCAGCAGCGTGGCGTGGTCGGCGTAGTTGTCGACGATGTCCTGGCCGTGGCCGATGAACGGCTCGCCCGAGGCCAGCACCTGGCGCATGCGCGGTGCCTGGCCCAGGGTCTTGCGGCCGCCGATGGGATATTCCAGCGGCCGGCTGCTGTAGGCGCGCTGCGATTCGCCGAGCTCGCGGTGATAGACGAGCACCGTCAGCAATAGGTGGCCCGGCGCGCGCGCCAGGCCGGCGTCCAGGGCCCGAAACATCGCCAGCGCCGGATCGTCCGCGCGCTGCGCCGCCAGCACGGCGGGCAGCGCCTCCGCGCCCAGTTCGCGTTCGGCGCGCTCGGTCGCCTGCATGAGGGGATCGCTCATGGATGCGATCAATCGGGCTTGGCGCCGGACTGCTCGACTACCTTCTTCCACCGCGCAATCTCGGTGCGGATCAGCGCGCCGAATTCGGCCGGCGTGCTTGCGATGGCCGGCCCCCCTTGCGACTCCAGCGTGGCGCGCATCCTGTCGCTGCGCAGCACGGCAGTGAAGTCCCGGCTCAGCCGCTCGAGCACGGCCGGCGGCGTGCCGGCCGGCGCGAACAGGCCATACCAGCCGAGCACCTCGAAGCCGGGATAGCCTTGCTCCGCGACGGTCGGTACATCGGGCAACAGCGGCGAGCGCCGCAGGCTCGTGATGCCCAGCGCCCTGAGGCGGCCGGCCTTGATGTGCGGCAGCGAGGTCAGCACCACATCGAGCATCAGGTCCACGTGGCTGGCGCTGACGTCGGTGAGTGCGGGGCCCGAGCCCTTGTACGGAATGTGGTTCAGCGCAATGCCCGCGGCCGACTTGAACGACTCGGTTGCCAGGTGATTGGAACTGCCCGAGCCGCTCGACGCATAGGTCAGTGCGGGCGGCTTCTTCGCCGCCGCAACCAGGTCCGCGAGCGAGCGCACGTTGGCCAGCCGGGGATTTTGCGGGCTGGCGACGATCACGTTGGGAATGGCGGTGATCTCGGTGATGGGCGCGAAGTCCTTCAGTGGGTCGTACGGCAGCTTCGGATACAGGCCCACCGCCGTCGCATGCGAACTGATCGTGCCCAGCAGCAGCGTGTAGCCGTCCGCCGGCGCCTTGGCGACGAAGTCGGCACCGATGGTGCTGCCGGCGCCGGGCTTGTTGTCGACCACGAAGGGCTGTCCGGTCCGCGCGGTCATCTCCTGCGCGAGCTGGCGCGCCACCAGGTCGGTGGAGCCGCCTGCGGAGAAGGGCACGATCAGCCTGACAGGACGGTGCGGGTAAGTGTCCTGCGCGCTGGCCAGGGCGCCGGCACCGCTGAGCAATGCCGCGGTGCAGAGGAGGGCGGTGCGTCTTTTCACGAGGTGCTCCCTATTCCACGCGGATGTTGTTCCTGGTGATGAAGGCGCCCCAGAAGGCCTGGTCGTCGATCGCGCGGCGGCGGATCTCGGCTTCGCCGCCGCTCATGGCCGGCAGCGACAGTTCGGCCAGCCGGGCCTTGACTGCGGGGTCCGCCATCACTTGGTTCAGCGCGGCGTTGAAGGCGGCGACGATCTTCGGGTCCAGGCGCGCCGGGCCGGCGATGGCGTACCAGCCGGGCATCGGCGGCACATTGAGCCCCGCTTCCTTCACCGTCGGCACCTGGGGCCACTGCGGCACGCGGCTGGCGCCGAGCACCGCCACCGCCTGCACCTTGCCCGACTGCACCTGCGGCAGGGCCGGCCCGACCACGCTCACCATGGCGTCGACCTCGCCCGCCAGCACGGCCGTGAGCGCCGCGGCCGAACCCTTGTAGGGCACGTGCATCAGCTTGACCCCCGCGGTCGCCGCGACCAGCTCCATCGCGATGTGCGTGGAGTTGCCGATGCCGGCACTGCCGAAGGTCAGTTCGCCGTTCTTCGCTTTCGCCTGTTCGAGGAACTGGGCGAAGGTCTTGATGCCGCTCCTGTGGCTGGTCACCAGCACGAAGGGGGTGTCGGCAACCGGCGCAAGAAAGGTGAAGTCCTTCAGCGGCTCGTAGGGCAGGCTCTTGTACAAGGCCGGGTTGAAGGCGATCTGCGACACGCCCGCGAGCACCAGCGTGTAGCCGTCGGCGGGCGCCTTGGCCACGGCCCCGAGAGCCACCAGGCCGTTGGCCGCCGGATTGTTCTCCACCACCACGGCCTGGCCCAGTTGCTGGGCGAGCCGGTCGCTGAGCAGGCGCGCGATCACGTCGGAGCCCGACCCCGCCCCCTGCGGCACGACGAGCTTGACTGGCCGCGCGGGCCAGGGCGATTGGGCCTGGACGGACATCGGCACGGACAGGAGAGCTGGGCCGGCCATTGCCAGCATGGAAACGAACGAGCGACGGGTGATGTGGGCCATGGCGTGCCTCTCTCTTGGCGTGAAGGACGGGGGAGCGTGGTGCTAGCGCAGCGCGCCGCGCAGCGGAAGATCGAACCAGCTGGCGCCGGCGCCGCGAAGGATTTCCAGCCGCGGCGGCCGCCCGTGCGGCACCTGCGGGCCGTGGCCTTCGTCGCTGCCGCCGATGGACAGGCGTATGCGGCTTCCCGCGGCAAAGGTCCACGACACCGGCAGCAGCGCGAAGTCCAGGCGCGCGGGCTCGTGGGGCACGAGCAGGCGGGCCGACGCACGGTCACAGGTGTTCACGGGCCAGCTCGCCACGTAATCCGGCGAATGCGACAGGCCTTCGCGGTGCAGGGCGCGCAGCAGGCCTTCGGTGACGTAGCGGCAGTTGCCGTCGGCCAGCACCTCGCTCAGATAGACGTAGACGGCCGCGTCGGTCTCCGACGATGCGAGCAGCAGGCTCGCGCTCACGTGGCCCGTCAGTTCGGCCGGCGCGGACAGCGGTGCGCTGGTGTAGTGCAGGTACTGCGCCTGGCGCTCGGTCCAGTCGGGGTAGTAGTGCTCGATGCCGACGGCGCCCAGCCGTTCCAGCCGCGTCTGGCGGCCGGTCGAGACGGCGAAGTCGACCTGGTAGGGGTCGCGGCCCGGGGCGGCGGGCGCATGCAGTGCCAGCACGCCATCCGCATCGGGATGGACGCGGCGGGTTCCCGCGATCGGCGGCCAGGCATCGGCGGCCTGCCACTTCTCGTCGTGGAGGGTGAAGTAATGCACCGGCTGCTCCCTGTCGAGTCCGGTGTCGATGCCGCGCAGGTGATGGTCGAAGAAGCGCAGCACTTCGGCCAGCAGCGGAAAGTCCGAGCCGGTTTGCTCGCGCCAGGGCGAGACGTTGCTGCGAGCGCCGTGGTCCCAGGGGCCGAGCAGCAGGCGGTGCGGATGCCTGGGCAGTGTCAGGAAGCGCGTGATCGCCGAGTTGCTGTAGCCGGCACCGTCATACCAGCCCGAGACGGAGTAGATCGCCACCTCCTCGGGGATCTGGCGCGCATAGTGGCCCGGGCTGCACACGTCCAGCGTCAATGCGGGGTCGTGCAGCGTTGCATCGTGCCGGAACGGAAGCTCGCGGGCCATGTCGTTCAGCCGGCAGTTGCTGCGGTGCTGGTGCAGCGCCTGGGCCAGCAGGTGGCCATCGGCATCGGCGTCCACCGGCTGCGGCCCCGCGAACAGCGGATTGCCGTAGTACGCGAACTTGGCAAGGGCGGGGCGGTCGTCCTGGTCGAGCGCGACCATGAGTTCGTCGTAGCGCCCGGTCCAGATGGTCGAGAGCACGCCGCCCACGTAGAGCTGGTCGGTGTAGATGTCGGTCACGGCGAACAGCGGTGCGATGGCTCTGACGGCGGGGTGCCGCGTGCTCGCGAGGAATACCGCCGCTGCGCCCAGGTACGAAATGCCGGTCGAGCCGATGCGCCCGTCGCTCCAGGGCTGCTGCACGATCCATTCGGCGATCTCGTGGTAGTCGTCGCGCTCCTTCGGCGAGCGCAGCGCGTCGCGCGTGCCAAAGCTCGCGCCGGTGCCCCGCACGTCCACCACCACTACGGCGTAGCCATGCGGCACGAAGAAGTCGCGGTAGCGGCCGCAGTTGGGGCTGGCCTCCACCGTGGGGTCGGTGGTCACGAAGCGCCGGTAATAGGGCGTGAAGATGACGATGGTGGGCAAGCGTGCGGGTGGCTGCGCGCCATGGCAGGCCTGAGGCAGGTAATAGTCGAGCGCGAGGCGGCAGCCGTCGCGCATCGTGACGTAGAGGGACTCCGGCTTCCCGGGCAGGCCGAAGGGGGCCTTGCGGCTGGCGAGGTAGGCGCTGGGCGGCAGGTGCCAGGCGCCTGGCGTGCGATCGCGGTCCGACATGGGGCGAGGTGCTTTCCTGAAGGCAGATGGAGATGGACGGCGCTGTCACCGTCCTGTCATTCTGGGAATGCGGGCCCGCGTTGAAAAATGCGAAATCATGATCGATCCATAGGTTGCTCCTATGGAAGGAAGCGATGCTCCACCGCGGCCGAGCAACCTGCCGAAACATCAGAACCCGACAGTCGCTCTCAAGGCTTTCTCAGCCGCTGTCCCGGGACGATCCGTCGGCCTGAAAGAACCCGGCGTCCTGCAGGTTGCGCAGCACGATGTCCAGGATCCGCGCCGTCGTTTCGCTGCGGTGGTGCGCCAGGTACGAGAAGTAGTAGGGCACGTTCGGCACCGCCGGCTTGGCGCGCAACACCTGCAAGGACTTTTCGGCGACCTGCCGGCGTGTGATCGATGCGGGCAGCATGGCAATCGCATGGCCGGAGGCGACCAGCGCCACCATGAGGGAGAGCGAGTTGCAACTGCTGTACTCCTCGAATGAATAGCCGTCCGAGGCCAGCCAGCGCGATGCCGATTCATGCAGGGTCGATGGCGGCGCATTGCAGACGATACGGTGGTTCAGGGCGTGGGCCGGCAGAAAGTCTCCCTCGGGCATCATCAGGTCGTGGGCCGCCACCCACTGGTGTTCGGTCAGGCCGATGAACTGGCTTGTCACGTCGGGCTGGCTGCTTTGCCCCGTGTGCAGCGCCATGTCCAGCTCGTGGTTGTTGATCTTCTGAAGCAGCTGGGCGCCTCCGCCCACCGTCAGGTCCACGCGAAGCGCCGGATAGCTGTCCTTGATGTCCTTGAGGATCTGCGGCATCCCGATGATCGCGCAGGACTCGTCCACCCCCATGCGCACCAGGCCGGTGATGGTGCGCCGCAGATCGAGCCGCGCCATGTCCTGCGCCGACGCCAGCACACGCTCCGCGTAGACCAGCACATTGCGGCCCAGCTCTGTCACCAGCAGGCGCTGGCTCTGGCGTTCGAACAGCTGGATGCCCAGTTCCTCCTCCAGGTCGCGAATGCGGTGCGAGATCGCGGGCTGGGTGAGATGCAGGTGGCGGGCCGCCGCATGCACCGTGCCGAGACGCGCGGTCCATACGAAGGCTTCCAGCTGGTGGAGGGTGAACCTCGTTGATAAGGAACTCGAATCAACCATCGTGAGAATTGATCAGTATCGGTGCCGGGAGCGGCTGCCTACGATTGCCGTCATTCACAACGACGATATCCGAAATGACTGCCATCGAACGAGGAGAGTTGCCGCCGCCTTGCACGCTGCAACTGCTGGCCCTGCTGAAGGAGGCCGAGCCGGCCACCATCGGCCATTTTCATGATCGCGGCTTCCTGCATGGGCGGATCCGGGCCATGACGGCGGTGGCGCGCAGCGTCGGCACCGCCGTCACCGTGCGTTGCGAGGGCTCGGACGGATCCATCCTGCATCACGCGCTGGGGCAGCTGCGGACCGGCGATTTCCTGTTCGTCGACCGCGCAGGCGACGAGACGATCGCGTGCATGGGAGGCGCCAGCATGCTGGCGGCGCGCCTTCGCGGTGTCGCAGGCGTGGTGGTCGATGGCTGCGTCACGGACATTGCGGAGCTGCGCGAGCTCGGCGTGCCGGTGTGGGCCCGCGGCCTGAGCGCCCGCACCACCCGCACCGGCGGGCAGTCGGGCAGCTTCTGCCGGCCAGTGGACTGCGGGGGCGTGCGCGTGCATCCCGGCGATGCCGTGCTGGCCGACGAGAACGGCGTTCTGGTGATGCCGCCCGACGAGGCGTGGGCCTTGGCCCGGAAGGCGATCGGGCTGCAACAGGCGGAGCAGCAGACGCTGTCACGGCTGCGCGCCGGCGAGTCCTATTCCGACGTGCTGGACACGCGCCTTGTTTTCCAGGAGGCAGAGGCATGACGGGCTCCCATCAGACCAGGCCGCCCGCCTTCGCGCCGATGGCGGAACTGTCGCGTGCCTTGCGAACCGGAGAGACCAGTTCGGTGATCCTCACGCGGGAGTGTCTTCGCCGCATCGCGGCGCACGACGCCGTCTTCAAGAGCTTCCTGGCGGTCTACGAAGAAGAGGCCCTGGCTGCGGCGGCCCTCGCCGACGAGGAGCTCCGCGCAGGCCACGACCGCGGCCCGCTGCACGGCATTCCGTTGGCACTGAAGGACCTGGTGGACATCCAAGGCAAGCCCACGACGGCGGGATCGCCGCTGCTGTCGGCCCACATCGCGCAGCGGGACGCAGCCATCGTTCGGCGCATTGCCGAGGCCGGCGGCGTCATCATCGGCAAGACCCACATGGTGCAGTTCGCGCTGGGCGCCTGGGGCACCAACACCCACATGGACACGCCACGCAATCCAGCGGGCCGCGCCACGGACACGCTGGTGGCAGGCGGCTCCAGCAGCGGATCGGCCGTGGCCGTGGCAGCCCACCTGGTGCCATGGGCGATCGGCTCCGACACCGGCGGCTCGGTTCGCGTACCCGCGGCCTTCTGCGGCATCGTGGGCTTCAAGCCGACCATCGACGCGCTGCCGCGCGAGGGCGTCTATCCGCTCAGCGAGAGCCTGGACAGCGTGGGCCTCATTGCCGCGTCGGTGCAGGATGCCCGGTTGTGCTTCGAGGCGTTCGTCGGTGCGCCCGGTTCGGGCCTGGACGCCCGCCGGCGGATCGGTGTCCTGGAGGCGGACGAACTCGCGCCACTCGCGCCGGCCGTCGCGCGATGCCATGCGCAGAGCCTGCAAAGGCTCGCGCAGGCGGGTTTCAGTCTGGTGCCGTTCCGGTTTCCGGTGTCGCTGGCGGCGTTCAAGGAACCCACCAACGCCATCATGATCGCCGAAGGCGCCTCGGTGAACGACAGGTTCCTGGACGACCCGGACGCGCCGATGGATCCGTCGGTGCGATCGCGGCTCCTCGCCGCCCGCGCGACCACGGCCGTGCAGTACCTGCAGGCCCAGGCCACCGCGTCGCGCTGGCAGCAGGCGTTCGCCGGCGAGATGGACAGGCTCGGGCTGTGTGCCATCGCCATGCCCGTCACGGCGATGACCGCGCCGCGGCTCGAGGACGTCGACCACAACGTGGCGCCGGTCCACTTCACCCGCCCGGTCAACCTGCTCGCGCTGTGCGGTATCTCGCTTCCCGCGGGTGAGGACGACGACGCACGGCCCATCGGGCTGCAACTGGTCGGGCGGGCGGGTGGCGATCACGCACTGCTGGGTGTCGCTGCCGAAGTCGCCGGCGCACTGCATCCGTCCCGAAATCCGCCGCCGGAGATGCGCAATGCTTAGCAAGCTGGCCGCCGTCCTGCTGGCATTCGTCGTCCCGTGCGCGGTGGCCCAGGACTACCCGCACAAGCCGGTGCGTCTGATTGTCCCGTTCCCTCCCGGCGGCAGCGTGGATCTGGTCGCGCGCCTGGTCGGCAAGAGCCTGCAGGATGCGCTGAAGCAGCCCTTCGTGGTCGACAACAAGCCCGGCGCCTCCGGCAACGTGGGCGCCGCCTACGTCGCCAAGGCGCCGCCGGACGGCTACACGCTGCTGGTCGGCAGCGCCGGTGTCTTTGCCGCCAACCAGTTCCTGTATGCCAATCCGCCCTTCGATCCGCTGCAGGCCTTTGCGCCCATCATGCGGATCGTTGATCAGCCCAACATCCTGGTCGTGGGCCACCAGTCGCCCGTTCACAGCGTCAGCGAGCTGATCGCGCTGGCCAAGGCACGCCCGGGGAAGTTGAGCTTCGGCAGCGCCAGCGTCGGTTCCGCCCAGCATTTCTCCACCGAGATCTTCATGCAGCAGGCCGGCGTGGAGCTCCTGCACGTTCCGTACAAGGGAGGCGCGCCGGCGCTCGTGGATCTGATGGGCGGGCAGATCGACATGCTGTTCGACACCTCGCCGACAGCCTTGCCCTACGCCAGGAGCGGCAAGCTGCGCGCGCTGGCCATCACCAGCCGCCAGCGCTCGCCGCTGCTGCCGGACGTTCCCACGATGAAGGAAGCAGGGCTGCCCGACTTCGAGGTCGTCACCTGGACCGGCATTGCCGCGCCGGCCGGGACACCCCGGGCCGTGATCGACAGGCTCAACGCCGCGATCAAGACCGCGCTGCGCGGCGAGTTGCGCAGGCAGCTCGAGGAGACCTCCCTCATTCCGGTCGGGGACTCGCCCGAGGCCTTCCGGGAGTTCATGCGCAAGGACGCGGACAGCTACGCCCGCCTGGTGAAGGCCGCGAAGATCACGCCCCAGTGATCTTGCAGGGCGGTCCGGACGACGAATTTCTCACTCTCTTGATTGGATGCTGATATGAAGATTGCCTTGATACGTGCTGCGTGTGGCCTCTCGCTGGCGATGGCAGGGCTGGCGTTTGCAGGGGACTACCCGGACAAGCCCATTCGCATCGTGGTTCCCTATCCGCCGGGCGGTGCATCCGACACGGTGTCCCGGTTGATCGGGCAGCAGCTGTCGCAGCGGCTCAAGCAGCCCGTCGTCGTCGAGAACAAGCCGGGTGCCACCGAACAGATCGCGGCCAGCTTCGTCGCCAAGGCGAGCCCGGACGGCTACACGATCCTGCTGGCCTCCACCGCGGGGCTTTCGGTCAATCCGACCCTCTACAAGGGACGCCTCGCCTACGACCCGGAAAAGGACCTCGCGCCGATCGTCATGGCCGTGACCCTTCCCAGCGTGGTCATGGTTCATCCTTCGCTGCCGGTCAATTCGTTCGACGAGCTCACGGCGTTCGCGCGGTCTTCGGCGACGCCGATCAACTACGCCTCCAGCGGCGCCGGCAACCCCAGCCACCTGGGCATGGAGCTGTACAAGCGCGCGGCGTCCATCGACATGACGCATGTGCCCTACAAGGGTGGAGCGCCCGCGCTTCAGGATCTGATGTCCGGCCAGGTGTCTGTGATGATGGCCATAGGTCCGGAGTCGATGCCGATGGCCAAGGCCGGCCGGATGAAGGCGCTCGCAGTCACCACGGCGAAGCGTTCGCCCGCCTATCCCGGATTGCCCGCAGTCTCCGAGACCAAGGGCTTTGCCAATTTCGAACTGCTGCACTGGTTTGCACTGCTGGCACCCGCCCGGACGCCCGACGCCGTCATTGCACTGCTGAACAGGAACGTGAACGACATCCTGAAGGACCCGGAGGTGAAGAACAAGCTGCTTGAAATGGGAATGGAGCTCGAAGGCGGCTCGCCGCAGCGATTGGCCGAAACGATCAAGCGGGACCGCCTCAAGTGGGAGAAAGTGATCGTCGAATCGAACATCAGGATCGATTGATCCGCGTGCCAACCAACATCATCCGAAAGAGAGAACCGACATGGTCTTTGCTGGCGAAGGCATCCTGATTTCATCGATGGAAGTGCTCCCGGAGGAGGAGGCCGACTTCAATGAGTGGTTCGACCGTGAGCATCTGGCCGAGAGAGTGGCAATACCTGGCTTTCTCGAGGCGAGACGGTATGAATCTGTGGGCACACCAACCCGCTACCTGCAGATCTACAACACCACCAGCTTCGATGTGCTGGACGGTGCGCCCTACAAGGCGGCCCTGGCGAACCAGACCGAGTGGTCGAATCACCACATTTCCCGATTCATCGCGCCGACGCGTGTGGTCGGACACCTGGTGCACAGCGCAGGGGTCGCGCGAGGCGTTGCAGTCGCATTGATACGGCTGCGACCTTCCGGCGATCCGGCCATGATGCCGGCGCTGGCGAGCGTTCTGAGCGTGCTTGATCAACCCGGCACGGCTTCGGTCCACTTTGTCGAAGCCGATGCCGGCCTTTCCAGGCCGGTGACGGCGGATTCTGGCTACGTGGGCAGTGAGGACTGCTACGTGCTCATCGAGTGCACGAGCGAGGCCGCAGCCGGGAAGATCATTGCCCGACTGGGAGCGTCAGTGGAGAAGTATGGAGAACTCATCGACGCGCGAGTTTTCCGGTATCGCATGGATATCGGCGCGTAAGACGACCCCCAGCGTGGGGTCCGTCGCGAAGGCGCTCGCGTCTCCCGGCTTTGCGGCAGGTGATGGTCATCGCCCTTGCTCATCCAGGCTTCAATTGGCGCAGCGCGCCTCGAGCGCGTCGATGAAGGCGCGGTCCCATCGGCCCTCCTTCATCGCGCGGATGGTTTCCGCTTCCGTCGCGAGGTGCGCGTGCGCCTTCTCGATCAGCAACTCGGCCTCGTCTGGCGCGAAAGCCATCAGCCCGTCCTGGTCGCCGACCACGATGTCGCCGGGATTGACGACCATTCCGCCGACCGACACCGGCACGTTGATCTCGCCGGGACCGTCCTTGTAGGGGCCGCGGTGGGTGACGCCTCGCGCGTAGACCGGAAACTCGCGCGCCCGGACCTCGGCCACGTCGCGGATCGCGCCGTCGATCACCACGCCCACAGTGCCGATGTGCGCGGCGTAGAACGAGAGGATGCCGCCGACCACCGCATTGTTGAGGTCGCCGCCGGCATCGATCACCAGCACGTCGCCGGGCCGGCAGAATTCGAGCGCGCGAAGATACGTGAGGTTGTCGCCCCCGCGCGAGCGCGCCGTGACGGCGGTGCCCGCCATGGTCCGGGCAGCGGGGCGGTGGTAGGGATGCAGGCCGGTGCTGCCGATGTTGCGGTGCATGTTGTCGCTCAGGGCCGCGACCGGGATCTCGCGCAATGCGGCGAGGATCTCGGGGGCCACCGGCGCGGCCGACGGATTCTTACGGATGGCTTTGTAGGGCATGGGTGTTCTCCTCGGGAGTTCCGGTGGGCGCTTCAGCGCAGGGCGGCCACGGCCCGCGCGATGCGCGTGCAGCCTTCTTCCAGCGTCTCGATGGCGGTGGCGATGGAGAGACGAAAGTAGGGCGACAGCCCGTAGGCGGTGCCCGCGACCACGGCCACGCCTTCGCTCTCGAGCAGGTACATCACCACGTCGCCGTCTTCGGCCAGGCGCTTGCCCTGGGGCGTGGTCTTGCCGATCAGGCCGCCGCAGTGGATGTAGAGGTAGAAGGCGCCGGGCGGCGGGGTGCAGCGCAGGCCGGGAATGCCGTTGATGAGCGCCAGGGTGCGGTCGCGGCGCTGCTTGTAGACGGCCACGCTCTCGGCCACGAAGTCCTGGTTGCCGTCGAGCGCCGCCGCGGCGGCCGCCTGGCTCACCGAGCAGCAGTTGCCGGTGGACTGCGACAGCAGCGTGTCCATCGCCCGGACCAGGTCCGTGGGGCCGGCCGCATAGCCGATGCGCCAGCCCGTCATCGCATAGGTCTTGGAGACGCCGTTGACCACCAGCGTGCGCCCGCGCAGCGCGGGCGCCACCACGAGCAGGTGCGGCGTCGGCTGGCCGTCGAAGCGGATGTGCTCGTAGATGTCGTCGGTCATCACCATCACCTGCGGATAGCGCTGCAGCACCTCGGCCAGCGCGCGGTATTCGTCGGCGGTGTAGCTGGCGCCGGTCGGGTTGCTGGGCGAGTTGATCAGCAGCCAGCGCGTGCGCGGCGTGATCGCGGCTTCCAGCTGCGCAGGCGTCAGCTTGAAGCCGTCGCTCTCGGGGCAGGCCACGGTGACCGGCGTACCTTCGCAGGCCAGCACCATGTCGGGGTACGACACCCAGTAGGGCGCGGGAATGATCACCTCGTCGCCCGGCTCCAGCGTGACGGCGAAGGCGTTGTAGATCGCGCTCTTGGCGCCGCTGGTGGCGATGATCTCGTTCATCGCGTAGCGCAGTCCGTTCTCGCGTTCGAGCTTGGCGGCGATGGCTTGGCGCAGCTCCACCGTGCCGGCCATCAGCGTGTAGCGCGTCGCGCCCTGCTCGATGGCGGCGGCGGCGGCCTGCCGGATGTGGGGCGGGGTGTCGAAGTCGGGCTCGCCCACCACGAGGTTCACGATCGACCTGCCCTGGCGGCGCAGCTCGTTGGCGCGGTCGGCGGCGGAGGTGCTGGGCGAGGGCTTGATGCGCCGCACGCGGGCGGCAATGCGGGAGGGCGTCACTTGTCTTCCTGGGTTGGGGATGGCATGGACCGAACGGTACGCACATCGATCCCGCGAGGCCAAGACGAGATTGCACTGGTTGTATAGGCGCAGCTTATGGTGGGTCCCGATGGCCGCTGCGCGGGGGCGGTGCTAGGCTCGGCTTTTGCTTGGGGACACGGCGTGAACCTGCGACGCCTCAAATATTTCGTGAAGATCGTGGACATCGGCAGCCTGACGCAGGCGGCCGAGGTTCTTTTCATCGCCCAGCCGGCGCTGAGCCAGCAACTGGCCACGCTGGAGGGCGAGGTGCGCCAGCAACTGCTCGTGCGCACCAAGCGCGGCGTCACGCCCACCGAGGCCGGCAAGGTGCTGTACCGGCATGCACAGATCATCCTGCGCCAGTGCGAGCAGGCCCGCGTGGACATGGAAGCGGCCGGCGAAGGACTGTCGGGCCAGGTGTCGGTGGGTCTTGCGCCCGGGACGGCGGCTTCTGCGCTGTCGCTGCCGCTGCTGCGCACCGTGCGTGCGCGCCACCCCGGCATCCTGCTCTACCTGAACGAGAACTACGGCACCACGCTGAGCGAGCTCATCATGAACGGCCGCATGGACCTGGCCGTGCTCTACGGCGACAAGGCGATCCACGGCCTGAGCTTCCTACCGCTGCTCAAGGAGCCGCTGTTCCTGGTCGGGCCGCGTGCCATGCCGGCGCCGGCGCAGCCGGTGAAGCTGGCCGACCTGCGCGACATCGAGCTCTTCCTGCCGCGCCCCTACAACGTGGTGCGCAAGCTGGTCGACGCGGCCTTCGTGCGCGCGGGCATGGTGCCGCGCGTGGTGGCCGAGATCGAATCGGCTTTCACGCTGACGGCTGCCATCGCCGACGGGCTGGGCGCCACCATCCTGCCGGCGTCGATGGCGCGCGAAGTGGTGGCGTCCTGCGGGGCCTGGCAGTTCCAGATCGTCGACCCGGTCATCGAGGCGCCGCTGGCGCTGTGCCAGTCGGACCACCTGCCGCTTTCGGAACCGGCGCAGGCGGTGAAGAGCATCCTGCTCGAACTCGTGGTCGACCTCGCAGGCACCTTCGCGGCCACGCCCGAACCCGAGCTGGCCGCGCTGTCGTAACGTGCCGTCATAAGCCGGCCTTATCCCGGCACAGCCATTCCGTCTTGGGCTTTGTGCCCGCGGCCCGTTACCTTTCATGCCTGCCGTCACGCGTTCGCGGAATGCGTCGGCCACCAAGGATGTTCTGTCGCCACAGGCAGGCCCGGCATGAAGCAGGAACAGATCAAGACGCTCATCGACGCACTCGCGGCTTCGGACCTCGCGGAGCTGGAGTACAGCGAAGACGGCAGCACGCTGCGGCTGGTGAAGCAATCGGCATCGAAGGGTGTGCCCGCCGTGCGGCGCCCGGCTGCTGCGCGCAAGGCGCCCGCCGCGGTGTCCGCGGACCCGGCGCTGCCGGCGGCGGCGGCCGAATGCCTCGCACCGCTCTACGGCGTGGTGCACCTGCAGCCCGCGCCGGGCGAGCCGCCCTTCGTGCAGCCGGGGCAGACCGTCGAGGCCGGCCAGATGCTCTGCGTGATCGAGGCCATGAAGATGTTCAACGAAGTCCGCGCCGACGCTGCCGCCACCGTGCAGGCCGTGCTGGTGCGTTCGGGCCAGGAAGTGGACGCAGGCCAGCCCCTGTTCCGCTTCGGATGAGGAAAGTCGCGCCATGTTCGATACCGTCCTCATTGCCAACCGCGGCGAGATCGCCTTGCGCATCCTGCGCGCCTGCCGCGGCCTGGGCCTCCGGACCGTGGTCGCGCATTCCGAGGCGGACAGCGAAGCCAGCTATGTCGCGCAGGCCGACCAGGCGCTGTGCATCGGGCCGTCCGCACCGGGGCAGAGCTACCTGAACCCCTCCGCGATCCTGTTTGCCGCCGAAGTCAGCGGTGCGCAGGCCATTCACCCGGGCTACGGCTTCCTGTCGGAGAACGCGGGCTTTGCCGCGCGCGTGGAGCAGGCCGGCCTGGTCTTCATCGGTCCCAGCGCCGCCTGCATCCGCACCATGGGCGACAAGGTCTCGGCCAAGCGCGCGATGCGCAAGGCCGGCGTGCCCTGCGTGCCGGGGCCCGACGAAGGGCTGCCGGAAGACCCGGCCGCCGTGCAGGCCATCGCGCGCGAGATCGGCTACCCGGTGATCGTCAAGGCCGCGGGCGGCGGCGGCGGGCGCGGCATGCGCGTGGTGCACGACGAAGCAGCGCTGCTGGATGCGATGGCGCTGACGCGCGAGGAAGCGCGCCAGGCCTTCGGCAACCCCGAGGTCTACATCGAGAAGTTCCTGCTGCACCCGCGCCATGTCGAGATCCAGGTGCTGGCCGACAGCCACGGCAACGCCGTATGGCTGGGCAGCCGCGACTGCTCGCTGCAGCGCCGCCACCAGAAGGTGATCGAGGAGGCGCCCGCGCCCGGCATCGACGACGCGCTGATGGCCGAGGTGGGCGAGCGCTGCGCGGCCGCCTGCCGGCAGATCGGCTACTGCGGCGTGGGCACCTTCGAGTTCCTCTACGAGAAGGGGGCCTTCTATTTCATCGAGATGAACACCCGCCTGCAGGTCGAGCACCCGGTGACCGAGATGACCGCGGGCATCGACATCGTGCAGCAGCAGTTGCGCATGGCACGCGGCGAGCGCCTTTCGCTGGTGCAGCGCGAGGTGCGGTGCCAGGGCCACGCGATCGAGTGCCGCATCAACGCCGAGCACCCCGACACCTTCGCGCCGTCTCCGGGGCGCATCACCGGCTGGCAGGTGCCGGGCGGCTTCGGCGTGCGTGTCGATTCGCATGCCACCGCCGGCTACCGCGTGCCGCCTTACTACGACTCGATGATCGCCAAGCTGATCGTGCACGGCAGCACGCGCGACGATGCGCTCGACCGCATGCGCCTCGCGCTCGCCGAGATGCGCGTCGACGGCATCGCGACCAACGTGCCCCTGCACCGCGAGCTGCTGCGCGACGAAGGCTTTGCCGCCGGTGGCGTGGACATCCACCACCTCGAGCGCTGGCTCCAGCAAAGGAGCGCCGCGTGATCGCGCAACGGCCATCGATCAGCCTGCTGGGCACGACCGCGCTGATCTTCGAAGCGCCGGGCGAGATGAACCTGACCTCGCAGCAGCGCATCTGGGCGCTGGCGCACGAGACCCAGGCCTGGCCGGAGATTCGCGAAGCCGTGCCGGGCATGAACAACCTGATGCTGACCTTCCTGCGCCCGCCGCGCGGCCTCGGTGCGCTCGCAGCCCTGGAGGCGCGCCTGCGCGATGCGTGGGAGGCGGCTGTCGCGCTGCCGCGGGAAGGCCGGGTGGTCGAGCTGCCCGTGGTCTATGGCGGCGCGGGCGGCCCGCACATGGCCGACGTGGTGGCGCACACCGGCCTGAGCGTCGAGCAGATCGTCGAGCTGCACAGCGCGCCGCTCTATCCGGTGTACGCGCTCGGCAGCCATCCGGGCTACTGCTACCTGGGCGGCATGGACGCGCGCATCGCCACGCCGCGCCGCAAGGTGCCGGTGCTGAGCATTCCGGGCGGCGCGGTGTCGATCGGCGGTGCGCAGACCGGCGTGTCGGCCTCGGCCGGGCCCAGCGGCTGGAACACCATCGGCAGCACCTCGATGTGCTTCTTCGATCCCGCGCAGGACCCGCCCGCGGCGCTGCAGCCGGGCGACATGATCCGTTTTCGCGTGGAGGGCATCGTCCGATGATCGAAGTACTTTCCTCGGCCGCGCTCGCCACCGTGCAGGACCTGGGGCGCACCGGCAGCCTGCGCTGGGGCGTCGGCACCTCGGGCGCCATGGACAACCTGGCGCTCGCGGCCGGCAACCTGCTGCTGGGCAATGCGCTCGATGCGGCCGGTATCGAAGTCCCGGTGTTTCCCTTCAAGGTGCGTTTCGGCGAGGACCGCGCCTTCGCGCTGACCGGCGCCGATTGCGCGGCGCGGCTGGACGACCAGCCGCTGCTGCCGTGGTGGGTGCACCAGGCGCGGGCCGGGCAGGTGCTGACGCTGGGCCTGCCGCAAGGCGGCGCGCAGCGCGGTAGCCGCGCCATGCTGTGCCTGGCCGGCGGGGTCGACGTGCCCGAGGTGCTGGGCTCGCGCAGCACGCAGCTGCGCGGCGCCTTCGGTGGCCACGAAGGGCGTGCGCTGCGCCGGGGCGACGTGCTGCGCGCCGCCGGTGCGGGTTCTGCGTGCAAGACCGGCTTCGGCCTCGTGCCGCCCGCGCTCATGCTGCCGCTGCAGCAGGGCGGCGTCGCGGCGGTGCGCGTGCTGCCGGCGGCGGAGTACTTGGGGTTCGAACCGGCATCGCGCGCCGCCTTCTGGGCCGGCGAATGGAAGATCACCTCCCAGAGCGACCGCTACGGCTACCGCCTCGAAGGCGAGGCGCTGCGCCCCATCGCGCCGATGGAGCTGCGCTCGCACGGCATCGTGCCCGGCGTGATCCAGGTGCCGCACAGCGGGCAGCCGATCATCCAGATGCGCGATGCCCAGCCCTCGGGCGGCTACCCCAAGTTCGGCACGGTGATCGAGGCCGACATGTGGCGCCTCGGCCAGGCGCCGATCGGCAGCCGCGTGCGCTTCATCGAAACCACCTGGGACGAAGCGCTGGCCGCGCTCGACGAAGTCCGCGCGTGGCTCGACAAGGTGGCGCGCATGGTGGAACTGCACCGCGGTGCGCCTGTGTCCGCGGGAAGGCACTGAGATGAAAACGCTCCTTCCGCTTCTTCTTTTTGTCTGTGAAGTGCGCGGTTCAGGGCGCGATCCCGCCGACGGGGTACCTTGCTCCGCGAATGTCCCCCGGCCTGCGGCCTCCTCCTTTATTTCGCTGCGCAAGGCACCCCATCGACGCGATCGTTATGCGCGGCAGTCGTTGATCGGCCAGCACAGCGACCGCGTCCATCGTGCACAGGGCATCGGGTGCTCCCCGCAGCGAAATAAAGGAGGAGGGGGCGCAGCCCCCGGGGGACATTCGCGGAGGGGAGTACCCGGTGTCCTGTGCACGCACCCCGGAAGAAACTGACATGCAGGACACCGCACTGCGTACCTCACAGCTGGCCGCCTGGCTGGCCGGCACCGGCATCGGCTTGCTCGAGCTGCGCACGCCGCAGGGCACGCTGCGCCTCGAACGGCAAGGCGATGACATCGTGGAGTTGTCGGCGGAAGAAGCCGAACCAGAGCCCTTGTCGATCCACGCCCCCTCGGTCGGCGTGTTCCTGCACAACCATCCGCTGGCCGCCGCGCCGCTGGTGCGCATCGGCCAGCGCGTGGACGCCGGCCAGGCCGTCGGCCTGCTGAAGATCGGCCCGCTGCTGCTGCCCGTGACCGCGCCGCAGGCCGGCATCGTCGACGGTATCCACGTGGCCGACGGCCTCGCGGTCGGCTACGGCGCGCCGCTGGTCGACCTGCACCCCCTCTGACGAACGAGAGAAGGCCCCCCCATGGACATCGACCTGAACGCAGACCTCGGCGAAGGCTTCGGCCCCTGGCGCATGGGCGAGGACGAGGCGCTGCTGGACATCGTCTCTTCCGCCAACGTGGCCTGCGGCTTCCATGCGGGCGACCCGGTCATCATGGACCGCACCGTGCGCATGGCGCGCGCGCGGGGCGTCGATGTGGGGGCGCACGTGGGCTTTCCCGACCTGCTCGGGTTCGGCCGCCGGCCGATGCAGATCGAGCCGAAGGAACTCGTCGCCTACGTCCTCTACCAGCTGAGCGCGCTGGACGGCATGGCGCGCACCGCCGGCCACCGCATGACGCACATGAGCTTTCACGGCGCGCTCGGCAACATGGCCGCCGCCGACGCCGCGCTCGCCGAGCCGCTGGTGCGCGCGGTGGCGGATTTCGATCCGAGGCTCATCGTCAGCACTTCCGCGAGCCGCGCCATCGAGGACGCTGCCGCGCGCTGCGGCCTGCGCGTGCGCACCACCTTCCTGGCCGACCGCGCCTGCGACGACGACGGCCTGCTGGTGCCGCGCAAGCTGCCTGGTTCTGTGATCCACCACCAGGGCGCGGTGCTGGCGCGGGTGCGCCAGCTGCTGGAGGAGGGCACGGTCACCAGCTACAGCGGCAGGAAGATCCCGATGCGCGCACATTCGATCCTGCTGCACGGCGACACGCCCGGCGCGGTGGAACTGGCCCGTGCGGTGCGCGGCGTGGTCGAGCGGGCCGGACGCGTGGTGCCCATCTCGAAGCAGCCGGACTAGCCCGGACATGGTGCTTACCCTAGGCCGCGCGCACGAACACGGGGCAACATAAGGGCGGCTTATTGCTCCACAGCCATTCCGTCTTGGCGCCGCGAGGAAGCGCTCGATACAGTGAATTCAACGCAAAGCAAGCAAGACAGCGATCTCCAGTTCCAACGAAAGAAGCAAAGATGCCCTTCTCTGACTACAAGACCGCGCTGGTGACGGGGGCCTCCTCGGGCATCGGCGCCGCCGTCGTCGAGCGCCTCTGCAAGGAAGGCCTCGAGGTCCACGCGCTGGCGCGCAGCGCCGACAAGCTGGCCGAGCTGGCAGCGCGCACCGGCTGCATCCCGCACGCCATCGACGTGAGCGACCTTGCCGGCATCACCCGCCTCACGCAGGAGGTCGAGTTCGACGTGCTGGTCAACAACGCCGGCGTGGACCGCCCCGGCTCCATCCTCAAGGCCGACGCCGAGGGCATCGACCTGCTGGTCGACGTGAACCTGCGCGCCGTGCTGCACCTGTGCCGCCTCGTGGTGCCCGGCATGGCCGCGCGCGACCGGGGCCACGTGGTCAACATCAGCTCCATTGCCGCGGCCTACAACTTCGGCGGCAACAGCACCTACCACGCCACCAAGGCGGCCGTGAGCATGCTGTCGCGCCAGCTGCGCATCGACGTCTTCGGCAAGCGCGTGCGCGTGACCGAGATCTGCCCGGGCCGCGTGGCCACCGACATCTTCGCGCACGTGCACGGCGACTCCGAAGAGACCTACAAGCGCTTCGTCGAAGGCTACGAGCTGCCGCAGGCCGAGGACATCGCGAACGCCATCGCCTTCGCGATTGCGGCGCCCATCGCGGTCAACGTGGGCCACATGGAAATCACGCCCACGCTGCAGGTGCCCGGCGGGCTGTCGACCGCGCGGCCGGACGCGCCGCAGGCCTGAGCGCCCCTCACGCCACGTCAAGGAACAGCGCATGAAGGACTTCGACCTGCTCGCGATCCTGCTGAAGCCGGAGTTCGGTGCGATGCTCTGGCACGGCCTGCAGGAGACGCTGAAGATCGCGGCCGGTTCCTGGCTGCTGGCCATGGCCATGGCGGTCGTGCTGCTGGTCGTGCGCCTCACGCCGAGCCGGCTGGCCGAACGCGTGGTGGCCGGCTATGTCTCCTATCACCGCAACGTGCCGACACTGGTGCAGCTCATGCTCTGGTACTTCGGCATCTTCAGCCTCCTGCCCGATGCGCTGCAGGGCTGGCTGTCGGCGCACAACGCGGAGACGATTCTCTCGATCATCGCGCTCGGGCTCTGCCAGGCGGCCTATTTCAGCGAGGACATGCGCTCGGGCCTGCGCTCGATCCCGGCCGGGCAGGCCGAGGCCGCACGCGCGCTCGGCCATGGCTACATCGGTTCGATGCGCCACGTGATGCTGCCGCAGGCCATCCGCAACGCGGTGCCGGCACTGGTGAACCACAGCGTGTCGCTGTTCAAGAACAGCAGCCTGGCCATGGCCATCGGCGTGGCCGAGCTGACCCATGCGGTGAAGGAAATCGAGAGCCAGAGCTTTCGCACCTTCGAGGCCTACAGCATGGCGACGGTGCTGTACCTGGTGTGCTCGCTGCTCATCATGGCCGTGGGCGGCTGGCTGTCGCGGCGCTACCGCATCGTCGGAGCGAGGTAAGAAGCCATGTTCAGCGTCTATGAAATCCTTCGCGACAACTGGCTGCTGCTGCTCGTCGGCCAGTACCCCAGCGGGCCGCTCGGCGGCATCGTCGCCACGCTGATCCTGTCGGTGCTGGGCATCGTGCTGGCGTTTCCGCTGTCGGTGCTGCTGGCGCTGGCGCGGCTGTCGCCCTGGCGCCTGCTGCGCTGGCCGGCCACGGTGCTGGTCTACGTGGTGCGCGGCGTGCCGCTCTTGATGGTGATCCTGTGGGTCTATTTCCTGGTACCGATCCTGATCGGGCGGGACGTGTCGGGCTTCACCACCATGCTGTGCACGCTGGTGATCTACGAGGGCGCCTACCTGTCGGAGGTGGTGCGCGCCGGCATCCAGGCCCTGCCCAAGGGCCAGACCGAGGCGGCGCGCGCGCTCGGCCACAGCCACCTCGGCACGATGTGGTTCGTGATCCTGCCGCAGGCGCTCTACAACATGCTGCCGAGCATGCTGAGCCAGTTCATCTCCACCATCAAGGAGACCACGCTGGGCTACGTCATCAACGTGCAGGAGCTGACCTTCGCGGCCAACCAGATCAACAACCAGCTGCTGACCAAGCCGTTCCAGGTGTTCTTCATCCTGGCGATGACCTACTACGCCGTCTGCTTCAGCCTGACGCAGCTCGCGCAATGGCTGGAGCGGCGCATCGCCCACAAGCGGCTCGGCGCCGTCTTGGTGAAGACGTCCGAAGACGGTGTCTCGCTGCCGCCGCCCGCGGTGGTGAATCCATGAGCCCGCGCCCAGCGGCCATCGCCCCCAAGACCAGGAGACAGCGCCATGAACCCCGTTCCACGCCCCCCAGGGGATGACACCATGATCCTGTTCTCCAACATCAACAAATGGTATGGCGACTACCAGGCGCTCGCCGACGTCAACGCCGAGGTGAAGAAGGGCGAGGTGGTGGTGGTCTGCGGGCCTTCGGGCTCGGGCAAGTCCACGCTGATCCGCACCGTCAACCGGCTGGAGGAAGTGAAGTCGGGGCAGCTGCTGTTCGACGGCCACGACATCCATGCGCCCATGAGCAGCGCGGCGCTCAACAAGCTGCGCAGCCGCATCGGCTTCGTGTTCCAGAGCTTCAACCTGTTTCCGCATCTCTCGGTGCTGGAGAACATCATGCTGTCGCCGATGCGGGTGCTGGGCGTGAAGCGGTCCGACGCGAAGGCGAGGGCGGCGCAGCTGCTCGATCGCGTAGGCCTGTCGAGCAAGGCAGGCGCCTACCCGGCCCAGCTGTCGGGCGGGCAGCAGCAGCGCGTGGCCATTGCCCGCGCGCTCGCCATGGAGCCGCCCGCGATGCTGTTCGATGAGCCGACCAGCGCGCTCGACCCCGAGATGGTGGGCGAGGTGCTGTCGGTGATGCGTGGCCTGGCCCACGACGGCATGACCATGATGTGCGTCACGCACGAGATGAACTTCGCCCGCGAGGTGGCCGACCGCGTCTGGTTCATGGACGCCGGCCGGATCCTCGAGAAGGCCGACCCCGAAACCTTCTTCAAGAGTCCGCAGCATCCGCGCGCGCAGCGCTTCCTGTCGGACCTGCGCGCGCACTGATGCTTGTTTTTTTCCCCTCCCCCGCATCTCCTCAGGAGCTCACCATGTCGAACAGAAACGTCTTCCGCCTCACCACGATCGGGACCTGTCTTTGCGCCGCCTCTCTCCTGGCGCATGCCGACCAGTGGAGCGACATCAGCGCGCGCAAGGAGCTGCGCTGCGGCACCTTCGCCGATGTGCCGCCGTTCGCCGCACCCGATCCGAAGACACGCGAGATGGTGGGCCACGACGTGGACCTGTGCCACGCGCTGGCCAAGGAACTCGGCTTGACGGCCAAGGTCACGCCGCTGTCGGTCGAGGCACGCGTGCCCGAGGTCAAGCTCGGGCGCGTCGACGTGACCATTGCCAATCTGGCCTACACCAAGAGCCGCGGCGAACAGATCCAGTTCAGCGACCCGTACTACGTGGCCAAGGAAATGCTGGCGGTGAAGGCTTCCGACCCCGGAACGGCAAAGGCCGACTTCAAGGGCAAGCGCCTGAGCTCGACCAAGGGCTCGACTTCCGAGCTGTCGATCAAGATGAACGGCTCGGAACCGGTGACCTTCCAGGACACGGGGTCGGCCTTCATGGCAGTACAGCAGAACAAGTCGGTCGGCATGGTCGCGAACACCATGACCATCACCAAGCTGGTCAACCAGTCGAAGACCGAGGGCGTCGCGCTGAAGATGATCAAAGAGCCGATGGTGCTGCAGCCCATCGGAATCGGCATGAAGAAGGACGAGCCGGTGCTGCTGGCCAAGGTGAACGCCGCGCTCTACGCGCTGGAGAAGTCGGGTGAGCTCGACAAGCTCTGGGCGAAGTGGCTCGGGCCGAACACCGAATACAAGATGGTGCGTGAGGAAAAGGTCACGCCGCTGGCCGACCTCAAGTTCGAACTCCTGCCCTGAACGTTCGCGGTCCTTGCCTCGTGACGCCCCGGTGAGCTTCGCTCCATCCCGCTTTCGGGCGCTCACGGGCTATGCCGTGTGGCCAGATGCGGCAGCTGGTGCTTGAGGCTACATTTTTCAGACCAAGAAAAGCCGGCATTCCCTGGGTTGAACAAGCGCCGGCAATCGGAGGACTGAATGCCGCTCTTGTTCCTGCTGAGGCTGCAGCACACGCTGCTGCCCGTCCGAGTCGCCCTTCCGGAGGAAGTGCGGATCGTCTCGGTGCTTGTGGCCACCGGACTGATCGAGGCCGAGTTCGCACCCGTGAAGCCCACCGGCCGGGATGCCGCATCGCGCATCGCGACGGTGAGGCGCATCACCGAGGAAGGCCTTGCCGAGCTCGCCAAGATGAACGACGCGCCCAAGTTCGTGAAGACCTCGATGCAGTTCGCGCGCGGATTGCGCTTGATGTAGGGACTGCCTGCGGCTCAGGCCTGCCACGGCAGCCCGCGCATCCGCTCGCGCTTCTCTTCCTCGTCGAAGTGCGCGAGCGAGGGCTTGATCAGGTCGCTGCGCGCCACGATGCCCACCAGCTCGAGCGACTGCGCGTCCTTCACGACCGGCAGCCGCTCGAGCCGATGGCGTGCGAGCCGCGTGGCCACCGCGCGGCAGTTCTCGCCCGGCATCGCAAAGAACAGCGGCACGTCGGCGCATGCGTCGCCCACGGTGGCAATGGGATCGCGCGTGCCGCACGCAGCCAGCATCCCGCGGTCCGCCACGCCGATCACCGCGCCGTTGCGCACCACGGGAAATGCACGGTGGGCCTGGCCGTCGCCGAAATGCTCGAACAGCGCCCGCGCCACCGGCAGGGCCGCGTCGATGCTGTGCACCTCGCGCGTCATGACCTCTTCCACGGCGTGCCGCTCGAGCGGATCGACGCCGTATTCGCGGTAGATGTGATAGCCGCGGCGCGCGATCTTCTCGGTGAGGATCGAACGGCGCATGGTCAGCACCGTGAAGCCGTAGGCCACGGCCGACGTGGTCAGCAGCGGCAGCAGCGCATTGCTGTCGTGCGTGAGCCCGAAGGCGAAGATGGTGGCGGTGAGCGGCGCGCGCATCACGCCGCCCAGCGTGGCTGCCATGCAGACCAGCGGCCACAGCATCGGATCGTTGCCGGGCAGCACGTGCGAGAGCACCACGCCCAAGCCCGCGCCCATCATCAGGAGCGGCGCGAGCACGCCGCCCGAAGTGCCCGACCCCAGCGAGATGACCCAGATCAACGCCTTCACCGCCAGCAGCGCGGCCACCACGCCGAGTGCGAGATGGTTGTGCAGCAGGTCGCCGATCACGTCGTAGCCCACGCCCAGCGCACGCGGCTCGAAGTAACCGCCGATGCCCACCGCCAGGCCGCCGATCGCCGGCCACCACATCCAGTGGATCGGCAGCTTGCCGAACAGGTCCTCGACCTTGTAGAGCGAGATCGAGAGCGAGGCCGAGAGCGCGCCGCACAGAAGCCCCGCGGCCACGCACGAGAGCATCGCGAGCGGGCCGGGCACCGCCGTCTGCAGCGGGAACAGCGGGCCGGCATCCATCAGCAGCGGGCGCGTGAAACCCGCCACCGCGCAGGCCACGGCCACCGGCAGCAGGCTGCGCGGCCGGAGTTCGAACAGCAGCAGTTCGACGGCCAGCAGCACGGCCGCCACAGGGGTGCCGAACACGGCCGTCATGCCCGCGGTGGCGCCCGCCACCAGCAGCGCCTTGCGCTCCGCGGCCGTGAGGTGGAAATGCTGCGCGATCAGCGAACCGATGGCGCCCCCGGTCATGATGATCGGCCCTTCGGCGCCGAACGGGCCGCCGCTGCCGATCACGATGCCCGAGGACAGCGGCTTGAGCAGCGCGACCTTCGGCGACATCTTGCTCTTGCCGAACAGGATCGCCTCGATCGCCTCGGGAATGCCATGGCCGCGGATCTTGTCGGAGCCGTAGCGCGCGACCAGGCCGACGATCAGCCCGCCGATCACCGGCACCACGATGCCCCAGGCACCCAGCGTGTGCCCGGCCGGCGAGCGGTCCACCAGGGAAAAGGTCTGGAAGAAGAACAGGTTGGTGAAGAAGCGGATCAGGTCGAGCAGCACGCGCGCGGCCACGGTGCTGACCGCCCCGATGACGACGGCCATGACAGTGATGCGCAGCAGGCGCGCATTGAGGGCGAAGTCGCCGCGGGGCAGGTGGGAGGCTGGGGTCATGGCTGTTCGGGAGGGTCGATCTGCCTCATCCGAGGCCAGCCTTCAAATATATCATTTCATGACATATCAGCCTCACCCCCTCCCATTGCGAACCCCGCAGCGGCCTGCTAAGCGCCGCCCCTGCTGACGAGCGCCACCACCTTGGCCAGTTCGGCCACCTGGTCCGCGTGCAGCGCGGCAAGGCGCTCGAGCTTCCTGCGCCCCGCGGCCAGCAGGTGGACTTCGACCTGGCGCCGGTCCGTGTGGCTGGGCTTGCGCTTGACGAGGCCGGCCTCCTCGCAGCGCGAGACGAGGGCCACCACGCCGTGGTGCTGGGCCTGCAGGCGATCGGCGATCTCGCTGATCGTGGCCCATTCGCGGCCGGGAAAGCCCTGGGTGTGGAGCATCAGCTGGTATTGAAGGACGGTGATGCCTTCCTCCCGCGCGGCGTCCTCGCTGAAGCGAAGGAAGCTGCGCAGCCTGAATCTGAAATCTGACAGTGCCTCGAAATGCTGCTTTTCGATGGATCCCCGTTGGCTGGCCATGAACGTTCCAAGAATGAGTGTGCGAACGGAAGGCAATGTAGCAGCCGGCCCGATCCGATGCAGGGTAATTACTCACAGTGTGATGCAATAAACCTCATAACATGATGCATCTGACTTGAACCTGACCTGTGCGATGCCGTCTGCCTGCTCGGCATGCCGCGCGCACTTCCCCGTTGTCGCTGCCGTTGCCCGTGCACCTGTGCGGGCTTCCGTATCCATTCCATTCGAGAAAGAGAAAGATTGCGTATGCAGATCAAGAGCCAGAAGACCTTCTTCTCGGGCATCATGTTCACCTGCGTGGGGGCGGCGTTCGCGCTGGGCGCCGCCAACTACAACGTCGGGAGTGCGGCCCGCATGGGGCCGGGCTACTTCCCGCTGATCGTCGGCGCGCTGCTGACGCTGCTGGGCCTGGTGGTGATCGCCACCGCCTTCGCGGGCCCCACGTCCGACGGCGAGCCGGTCGGAAAGATCGCATGGAAGCCGCTCGGCTTCATCATCGGCGCCAACCTGCTGTTCGGCATCCTGCTGGCGGGCCTGCGCAGCATCGGCCTGCCCGCCATGGGCCTGATCCTCGCCATCTATGCACTCGTGATCGTGGCCTGCATGGCCGGTGCCAACTTCTCGATGAAGCTGTCGCTGGTGCTTGCGACCGTGCTGGCCATCGGCAGCTACCTGACCTTCATCGTGGGGCTCAAGCTGCAGTTCCAGGTGTGGCCCACCTTCATCACCGGCTGAACGCGAGGCACCACCCATGATGGATCTGATCAACCACCTGTCGCTCGGCTTCTCCACCGCGGTGACGCTGCAGAACCTGGTCTATGCGTTCATCGGCTGCCTGCTGGGCACGCTGATCGGCGTGCTGCCGGGCATCGGCCCGACGGCCACCATCGCGATGCTGCTGCCGGCCACCTATGCGCTGCCGCCCGTGGCCGCACTCATCATGCTCGCGGGCATCTACTACGGCTCGCAATATGGCGGCTCCACCACCGCCATCCTGGTCAACCTGCCGGGCGAATCCTCGTCCGTGGTCACGGTGATCGACGGCCACCAGATGGCCAAGCGGGGGCGCGGCGGACCGGCGCTCGCGGCCGCCGGCCTGGGCTCGTTCTTCGCGGGCTGCGTGGGCACGCTGATCCTTGCCGCGTTCGCGCCGCCGTTGACCGAGATCGCCTTCAAGTTCGGCCCGGCCGAGTATTTCTCGCTGATGGTGCTGGGCCTGATCGGCGCAGTGGTGATGGCCTCGGGCTCCTTGCTCAAGGCCATCTGCATGATCATGGTGGGCCTGCTGCTGGGCCTGGTCGGCACCGACGTGAACTCCGGCGTGGCGCGCTACAGCTTCGACATTCCGGAACTGACCGACGGCCTGGGCTTCATCGCGATCGCGATGGGCGTCTTCGGCTACGGCGAGATCATTGCCAACCTGGCCCGGCCCGAGGACGAGCGCGAGGTGTTCACGGCCAGCGTCACGGGCCTGATGCCCACCAAGGAGGACTTCAAGCGCATGTTCCCGGCCGTGCTGCGCGGCACGGCGCTGGGCTCGTCGCTGGGCATCCTGCCGGGCGGTGGTGCCACGCTGTCGGCCTTTGCGGCCTACACGCTCGAAAAGAAAATCAAGCTCAAGGCGGGCGAGGTGCCCTTCGGCAAGGGCAACATCCGCGGCGTGGCCGGCCCGGAAGCCGCGAACAACGCGGGCGCGCAGACCTCCTTCATCCCGATGCTGACGCTGGGCATTCCGCCCAACCCGGTGATGGCCCTCATGGTGGGCGCCATGACGATCCACAACATCCAGCCGGGCCCGCAGGTGATGACCAGCAACCCGGAACTGTTCTGGGGGCTGATCGCCTCGATGTGGATCGGCAACCTGATGCTGGTGATCCTGAACCTGCCGCTCATCGGCCTGTGGATCAAGCTGCTGACCATTCCCTACCGGTGGCTGTTCCCCGCGATCGTGCTGTTCTGCGCGATCGGCGTGTACTCGACCAACAACAACGTGTTCGACATCTGGCTGGTGGCGATCTTCGGTGTCGTGGGCTACACCTTCATCAAGCTCGGATGCGAGCCGGCGCCGCTGCTGCTCGGCCTCATCCTGGGGCCGATGATGGAAGAGAACCTGCGGCGCGCGCTGCTGCTCTCGCGCGGCGACTGGAGCGTGTTCGTCTCGCGGCCGATTTCCGCGGGGCTGCTGGCAGGGGCGGTGGCGCTGCTGCTGATCGTGCTCCTGCCCTCGATCAGATCGAAGCGCGAAGAGGCGTTTGTCGAGGAAGCGGGTTAGCCCGCAGCGATCCAACGGAAAGCCAGGAGCCGCCCATGTCCAGTTCCCGCCAGGCTTCGGCACCCGAATCCGCGGCGGTGCTGCACCGGCCGGTGTGCGAGCTGCTCAAGTGCAGCCTCCCCCTGGTGCTGGCCGGCACAGGCGGCGCGGCCGGGCCGGAACTGGTCGCGGCCGTGACGCAGGCCGGCGGCTTCGGCTTCCTCGACATGTCGGAAGCGCCGCCTGCGCGTATCCGCGAGGAGGTGCTGGCGGTGCGGGCGCACACAGACCGGCACTTCGGCGTCGAAATGAATCCGGCGGGCACGGAGCCGGCGCTGCTCGGCGCACAGATTGCTGCCTGCATCGAACTGCGCGTACCGATGGCCGGGCTGCTCGGCGCACCGTCCAGGACCGCCGTGCGGCAGCTTCGCGAAGCCGGGGTGGTGGTGGCCTGCCACGTCTCATCGGTGAGCGCCACGTGCGAAGCAGAAGGTGCCGGGGCACAGATCCTGATCGTGCAGGGCCGGGAGGCCGGTGACCCTGCGCGCGGCGCGCAACCCCTTGCAGCCATCCTCGCGGATGTGCTGGCGCTCGCATCGGTTCCGGTGCTCGCGGCGGGCGGCATCGCCGATGGAACGGACATCGCCGCCGCGCTGGCCGCGGGCGCGCAGGGCGCCGTTCTGGGTGCCGCGGCGCTGCAGGCGGGCGCGGGCGAAGGCCAGGCCGAAGGCGCGGCGCCGCTGGAGACGATCGCCAGCGCCAGGAGCCGCCTGCAACAGCTCGCATCGGATGCCGCGGCCTCGCTGCGGGGCCGGGCACTGCGCTTTCCTGAACGCGTGATGCTGTCGTCGCCGGTCTGCTATGCCGACGAACTCGATGCGGCCTACAGGTCCGTGCGCGATCGATGACCCGGGAACGCGCCGGCCGGGCGAGAAAAGGCAGGTGGCGGTCCAGCCGCGCCATCGGGAAAAAATAACTGAAACGCGGCGCAGGGCTGCTTCATCCAATGGGAAAGAGAAGCACACATGTCCCACGCCGCCCCCTCTCCACTGGCCGCACTGGCGAGCCCCGCACAGGGCTCCGACCGCGAGCTTGCGGCGCGCGCCGCGCAAGGCGATGCGCCGGCCTTCGAGTGCATCATGCGGCGCCACAACCAGCTGCTGTTCCGCACGGCGCGCAGCATCCTGAAGAGCGACGAGGAAACCGAAGACGCGCTGCAGGACAGCTACCTGCGTGCCTGGCGCGCCATCGGCAGTTTCCGCGACGATGCGCAGCTCTCGACCTGGCTGGTGCGCATCGTGATCAATGAGGCCCTCGGGGCGCCTGCGGCGCCGCGGTGCACAGGTGATTCCGCTCGACGGTACCGCCGCGCCCGGCCTCGATGAAAACGAGCCCGAATCGGCGGCCGCCGACGATCCCGACAAACAACCGGAACGCCACGCCATGCGGGAAGAACTTCGGCGGCTGATGGAGCGCCGCATCGATCGCCTGCCCGATGCCTACCGCACCGTCTTCATGCTGCGGGCGGTCGAGGAGATGAGCGTCGAGGAAACGGCGGCGGCCCTCGCGCTGCCCGAAGCCACCGTGCGCACCCGCTTCTTCCGCGCGCGCAGCCTCTTGCGCGAAGGCCTGTCCCGCGACATCGACGTGGCCGTGGGCGACGCATTCTCATTCGACGGCGCACGCTGCAATCGCATCGTGGCGCGTGTGCTGGCGAGCCTGGCCGACGAGCGGGAATCACCCCGCCCCTGAGGCTTCCACCCACGAGGAAAACCACCATGTCCTTCTTTCAAATGACTTCTCCCGTCGCTGCGCGGCGCATGTTCCTCGGCCAGTCGGGGCTCGTGCTGTCCGGTGCCGCGGTCGCGCTGCTGGCCGGCCGCGATGCCCTGGCTGCCAAGGCCGGCGGCGCTACCGGCAACGACGTGCAGATCCTCAACACCGCACTCGCCGCCGAACTCGAGGCCATCGCGGCCTACCAGGCCGGCGCCGAAAGCAAGCTGCTCGAGAAGCCCGTGCTCGACCTGGCCCTGAGCTTCCAGGGCCACCACAAGGAGCATGCGGACCTGCTCTCCAAGACGGTGGCCAAGCTCGGCGGCCATGCCATGGCCCCCAAGGCCAGCTACGGCTTTCCGCTGGAGCAGCTGAAATCGCAGGCCGACGTGCTGCGCTTCGCAGCCAGGCTCGAGCAGGGCGCCGTGAGCGCCTACCTGGGCGCCGTTCCCCTGTTCGGCAATCGCGATCTTTCGAAGGCCGCCGCGAGCATCCTGGGCGACGAGGCCATGCACTGGGCCGTGCTGCGGCAGGCGCTCGGCGAAACACCCGTGCCTTCGGCCTTCATGTCATGAGCTCAGGCCGGTGGCTCCTTGCGGCGGCCGCCGCGCTGGCCGCGGCCGCGCACGCGTGGGCCTCGCCTGACGCCGTGCGCGGCGAGCAGGTCTACGCGCGCTGCCTGGCCTGCCATGCGCTCGCGGTCGACCGCGTCGGGCCCAGGCACTGCGGCCTGTTCGGCCGGCTGGCCGGCAGCGTGCCCGGTTTCGCCTATTCGGAGGCCCTGAAGAAATCGAAGATCGTCTGGAACGACAAGACGCTCGACCGCTTCCTGGCCAAGCCATTGGCCATGGTGCCCGGCACCGCCATGACCTACGACGGCGTGCCCGACCCCGCGGAGCGCGCGGACCTGATCGCCTACCTCCGGCGTGCCAATGAAGCGCCGCCATGCAGCGGGCGCGCACGCGAATGAACGCCAGGGCCCATCAGCCAGCGCCCGCCGCCTCCCGCTTCGGCTGCTTGATCGTCCACAGCGCTGCGGCCATCAGGGCGACGCCCGCAAGCTGGACGGCATCCAAGCTGCGCCCGTACACACCCCAGTCCACCAGCACCGCGGTCAGCGGGTACACGAACTGCAGCACCGCGATCCTGCCGAGTGGAAGCCGGACCATGCCCGCGAAGAGAAGGGCATAGGCCAGACCGGTGTGCAGCACGCCCAGCCCCGCGAGCCACGCCCAGGCCGGCGCCGAATCCGGCCAGCCGAATACAAAAGGCACCCACGCCAGAACGACGAGCCCGGTCACGCACTGCCACCAGGCCAGGGCATAGGACGTGATGGTTTTTTCCGTATTGGCGAGGACGGACACCGCGGCATAGCACAGCGAACCGCCCAGGCACATGAGCAGACCCAGCGCATAGCCGCTGCTCCATGAGGCCATCGATGCCATGTCCCCGAAAAGCCCTGTCGTCAACGCCAGCCCGCACAGCGCGGCCAGGGTGGCAGCCCACTGGCGCGGCGACACGGCTTCACGCAGGACCAGTGCGCCGAAGAGAATGATCCACACCGGCTGGATGTGAAAAACAATGGTGGCCACCGCAATCGAGATGCGCGGGATGGCCGCGAAGAAGAGCGCCCAGTTCAGGACCATCAGGCAGCCCGTCGCGCAGGCGATCCACCCGTTCTTGCCGCGCAGCCGCAGTTCGCTCGTTCGGCCGGTGGCCAAGCCCCATGCGAGCAGTGCCAATGCACCGAAGGCGCAGCGAAACAGGACCGTGACCAGCGGATGCTGGTTCGCCTCTTCCACGAAGACGCCGATCGTGCCGAGCAGCGTGCCGCCGGCAATCAGCAGCCATTGCCCCGTGCTCTCCCGGTCCGATGGCCGCGCCGCCGCAATCACGGGGTGCACCTGAACTGCCTTCTTTTGCATGAGGGCGATCGTCTGCCCATGCGGCAACGGCGTAAAGCGCATAGTTCGAACGCCTATCATTCGAACATCGAATGAGAGAGCGACGATGAAATATCCCGATTTCCAGATCGACTGGCTGCGCGCCTTGGTGGCGGTGGTGGACGCCGGCTCGCTGTCTGCCGCGGCGCCCCTGGTCCACCGCTCCCAGTCCGCGGTGAGCATGCAGATCAAGAAGCTGGAAAACGCGCTCGGCCAGGCCGTGCTGCTGCGCGGCCCGCGGCACCTGGAAGTGACGCCGGCGGGCGCGCAGCTGCTGGTCTATGCGCGCCGCATGCTCGAACTGCAGTCGGAAACGCAGAACGCCATGTTCGGACCGGAGCTCGCCGGCCGCGTGCGGCTCGGCGTGCCGGACGACTATGCCTCCACCTACCTGACGCCGGTGCTGCGCAGCTTTGCCGGCCGCTACAAGGGCGTGGAGATCGAGCTGACCTGCGAGCAGTCGACCTCCCTCATCCCCAAGATCGCGCGGGGCGAGCTGGACCTGGCGCTGGTTTCCCGGGACAAGCCGCAACGCGGACAGCTCCTGTTCCAGGAACCCCTGGTGTGGGTGGGCACGGCGCAGCATGAAGCCTGGCGCCGCAATCCGCTGCCGATTGCGGTCTACGAAGCGGGCAGCATGGCCCGAATCGCGGCGCTCTCGAGCCTGGCGGCCAGGCGGCGCGCCTACCGCATCGTCTATCACAGCTCCAGCCTTGCCGGCCAGCTCGCGGCCGTGGAGAGCGGCCTGGCCGTGGCCGTGTTCACGCGCTGCAGCGTTCCAGCTCACCTGCAGATCTTGCAGAACCTGCCTGCCGGCTTCGATCTGCCGAAACTGAAATCGATGGACGTGGCGGCGCTGCGCAGCAAGGTGTCGCTGCGCTCGCCCGCGGTGGACGCGATGTACGAGCAGATGCTCAGGACCTTGAGCCCGGCCTAGTCGAGCGCACCGGCACAATCAATCGCCGCCGCCCTGCGGCCGCGCCAGGGTTTCGGCAAGCTCCCACAGCGAGCCCATCTGCCCCGAATGAAAGAGCAGGGGCGGCGCATCGGTCCGCGAGAAGCGTTCCACGCGGCCGAGGATGATGGTGTGATCGCCTTCCTGGTGGCGCGAGTAGGTCGAGCATTCGAAGGTCGCGACGCTGTCGACCAGCCTCGCGCAGCCGTTGGGTGCCAGCTCGAAGGCTCCGGCGAAGCGCTCGAACTTGTCGGCCGCGGGCTTGGCGAAATGCCAGGCCAGGTCGCGCTGATCGGCGGTCAGCACGCTGAGATTGAACGGCCGCGTTGCCAAAAATGCATCGGCGCTGCGCGTGTCGTCGCGGATGCTCCACAGGATCAGCGGTGGGTCGAGCGACACCGAAGCGAAGGAGTTGATCGTCATGCCTTCGCGCTTGCCGTCCGGCGTGGTGGTGGTCACGAGGCACACCCCCGTCGGAAAGGCGCCGAGCGCCTGCCGCAGCTGGCGTGCATCGACCGTCTCGGCCGCGTCGCCCGTGATGAGAGCCCAGGAGTACATGGCCGGTGCCTCGATCAGTACTGGCCCTTCGGCTCCAGGCCGAGCAGGTACTGGCCCACCATCGAAGAGACCGCATCCCAGTTGAGGCTGATGTGGCGCGAGATCGCATTCGTGTCGCGCCACATGCGCTGGATCGGCTGGTTCAGCGACAGGCCCGCGCCTCCGACGCTCGCGAACACCGCCTCGACGGCATCGCGCGAGAGCCGCGCGGCAAAGGCATGGTCGCGCCGGTTGCGGATGCGCTGTTCGACGCTGATGGCATGGCCATCCACGGCCATCTGCTCCACCTGCGCGGTGTCGCGGTAGAGCAGGAGGCGCGCCGCATCGACGCTCGCCGACGCTTCGGCCAGGCGCGACTGCACGGGAAAGAATTCGCTGAGCCGGCTGCCGCCGCCGGCCACCGCCCCCCGGGTGACGCGCGTGCCGGCCAGTGCGATCAGCTCGTCGACCGCGCCTTGCGCCGTGCCGACGATCGGCGACACGAGGCAGACCGGTACCGCCGACAGGAAGGGAATGCGATAGATCGGATTGGCATTGACCTTGGCGCCGGGGGGATTGTTGGACGAAGCCTCCGCGAACGTCAGCTTGCGGTGCCCCGGAATGAACACCGGCTTGTCGATGACGATCGCCTTCGATCCCGTGCCTGCCTGGCCGGCCACGTGCCAGTTGTCCTCGATCGCCCAATCCGACCGCGGCGCGAGCAGGAAGCCGGCCGTCGGCGGGGCGCCCTTTTCCTCGGGCGGAAACTGCACGCCCAGCAAGGCCCACTGGGAGTTGTCCACGTTCGATGCGAAGAGCCATTTGCCTTGCACCAGATAGCCGCCGTCGACCTTCTCGGCCACGGTCGCCGGCGCATACGAGCCGCAGACGATCGCGCGCGAGTCCTTGCGCCAGACGTCGTCCTGCGCCTGTTCCGGAAAGATCGCGACCAGCCACTGGTGGATGGCGCCGAGCGAGCAGCCCCAGGACGACGAGGTGCAGCCCCGTGCCAGTTCGCTGACCACGTCGATGAATGCCGTGAACCCGTACTCGTAGCCGCCGTAGCGTGCGGGCTGCATCAGCCTGAAGAAACCCGCGTCGTGGAACGCCTGGGTGGTGGCGTCGGAAACGCGGCGGTCCTGTTCGGTTTGCTGCGCCCGCTCGCGCAGCATCGGCACCATATTGCTTGCAGATGCAGCTATTTTTTCGATCGGAGGCGCGTCCTTCACGGGCGACTTTCGGCCCGGAGCGGGAAGGTCCACGCGGTCTAGTTGAGCAAAAGGGTTCGCGGCTTCAGTCATGGCGGCCTCCGGATGATGGTGGGGAATTCGACGGGACAAGGCCTCGATTGAATCGCATGAAACTTGCAAATGCAAATAATAAATGCTTGGGGTTTACGCTATATCGATGCCGGCATTCGCCTGTAGCATTCGGCATGGCCACCAGAAAACAAACCGCAGCAAAGGCCCCGCAGCCGCGCAAGGCTCGCACCGAGGTACCATCCAAATTGAATGCAACTGCAGACAAATCGACAGATCACGATCTGGAGCGGGCCATTCCGTATCTGCTTGCCCGCGCAGGCATGCGCATGGGGCAGTCGTTCAGCAAGGAGCTCAAGCAGTTCAAGCTCTCTTTGACCGAGTGGCGGGTCTGCGTGGCGCTGCACCACAAGGCGCACCAGCGGCTTTCCGACCTGGCGCTGCACACGTCGACGGACGCTTCCACGCTCTCGCGGGTGGTCGACGGCCTGCTGCAGCGCGGCGTGCTGGTGCGCGACCGGTCGGACGAGGATGCGCGCGCGCTCGCGCTGAGCCTGACCGCGGCGGGCCGCGATCTCACCTTGCGGATCATTCCGCTGGCGCAGGTGTACGAGCGGGTGTCGTTGTCCGGGCTGACCGCTGCGCAAGCCGAGTCGCTGCGGGACATGCTTCGGATGGTCTATGACAACCTGGCGGTGCTGGACAACGAATGACCGTTCGGTGAAGGAGGCGGCGCCATGAACATCAACTCCATCGACCTGAATCTCTTCCTGGTGTTCCAGGCCATCTACGCCACGCGCAGCGTCACGCTCGCAGGCGACCGCCTCGGCATGACGCAGTCCGCGGTGAGCAATGCCCTCAAGCGCATGCGCGAACGCTTCAACGACGCGCTGTTCGTGCGCTCGGCCGACGGGATGGTGCCCACGCCCGTCGCCGAGCGGCTCATCGCGCCCATCGAGGAGGGCATCGCCTGCCTGGTGCAGGCGGTCGACCAGGGCCGTACCTTCGAGCCGGAGACCTCGAGCCGCACGTTCCGGATCGCCGTCAACGACATCGGGCAACTGGTCATGGTGCCGGAACTGCTCTCGGTCGCGCGCGGCATCGCGCCGGGCGTTCGGTTCGAAACCGTGGATGTCTCGGTGGCCGAGGCCCGGCAGCGCATGCTCCATGGGCAGATCGACGTGGCCCTGGGCAGCTGGGAAGCGATGGGGCCATCGTTCTACCAGCAGCGGCTGTTCGACGAAACCTTCGTCGTGCTGATGTCCAAGGCGTCGCCGCTGGGCACGCGCGAGCGCATCGCGCTCGACGACTATCTTGCGGCCGAGCACATCGCCTATCGACCCCAGGGCACCACCGACTCCCAGCTTCAGCAAACCCTGGAGAGAGCTGGCGCGCTCGATCGGCGGCGGGTCGTTCTCACGGCCGCCCACTCGCTGGGCCTGACCTCGATCGTCGCCACGTCGGGGCTGCTGCTGACCGCGCCGGCACGCCTCGCCAAGGCCATGGTGGCGTCACGCGCGGACCTGCACAGCGTCGAAGCGCCGTTCGAAGTCAGGCCCTTCGAGATCCGCCAGCAGTGGCACGAGCGCTTTCACCAGGACAGCGGCAACCGCTGGCTGCGCGAGCTGATCTTCGGGCTCTTCCATGAGCGGTCGGTCCGGGAGCCCGCGGCGCAGGCGCGGGCCACCTGATCACAGCCCGGGCGGCGAACCTTCCCATGCGCGGTCGAGCAGCGCGCGCAGCGCCGCCTTCTCGAGCGGCCGCGGATTCGGGTACTGATTCGAGACGGCCAGGCCGGCCGCCTGCTCGAGCCCGTCAGCCGGCATGCCGATCGCCTTCAGCGACACGGCGGCGCCGTGCGTTCTTGCCAGTTCGAAGAACCCCATGGCCGCATCCGCAACGCCCAGGGCTCTTGCGATGCGCGCCAGGGCCTGCGGCGCCGCGCCCGCGTTGTACGCAAGCGCATGCGGAAGAACCACGGTGTGCACCTGCGCATGCGGCAGGTCGAAGGTGCCGCCCAGCGTGTGGCACAGCTTGTGGTGCAGGCCCATCGACACGGCACCGAGCACGGTGCCGCACAGCCAGGCGCCGTAGAGGGCCTGGCTGCGTGCGGGCAGGTCGCGCGGGTTCTCCCGCAGCGGCTGCAGCGACGCCGCGCAGGCGCGGATTCCCTCTTCGGCCATCAACGAGATCACCGGGTTGCCGTCGTGCGCATACAGGCCCTCGGCCGCATGCGCCATCGCATTGATCGCGCTCGTGACCGTCAGCTCCAAGGGCAGCGACAGCGTGAGCCCGGGGTCGTAGATGACGACACGCGGAAGCACGCGCGCGTCGCGTCCGGTCTTCTTCAGGCCCGCTTCCGTGATGCCGTAGATGGGCGTCGCTTCGCTTCCCGCGTAGGTCGTCGGCACCGCGATGATCGGCAGGCCGGACTCCAGCGCAATCGCCTTGCCGAGCCCGATGGTGGAGCCACCGCCAACCGCGAGCGCGCAATCCGCCTTCAGCTCGGAGGCCAGTGCGCGGGCCTTGCGCGCGGTCTCGATCGGCACGTGCATGGCTGCTTCGTCGAAGATCCCCGCGATGCGGCCCGGCAGCCGGTCGGCAATGGCTTGCGCCTGCCCGCGCTGGTTGGGCGTGCACAGGACGAGGGCGCGCGTGGCGCCCAGGCGTTCGATCTCCGCCGGCAGCTGGTCGATGCTGTCCGCACCGAAGACGATGCGCGAAGGGCTTGCGGTGTAGACGAAGCGATCCATGCCCCTAGTCCTTCGGTGCGGTGTTCAGTACGAAGTCGTAGTCGAGCGTATAGAACGGCACTTTCATATGCGTTCCGTCGGGTGCGACGCCGGGCGCGTGGCGCTTCCAGTCGGCGATGAGGGAGGAGCGCACGCCGAACACGGCGTCCGAGCCCAGGTAGCTGCCTTCCGAGCGGAACACGTGGGTGATGAGCGTCTCGTAGCCCGGCGCCTTGATCATGAAGTGCAGGTGCGCAGGGCGCCACGGGTGGCGGCCAAGCTGCTCCAGCATCCGGCCCACCGGACCATCGTGGGGAATGGCGTAGGGCACGGCCACGATGGATCTGAAGTGGTAGCGCCCGTCCTCGAGGCTCTTCAGATGGCCCCGGCCCTGCGCGTGGTCCAGCTCTGGCCGCTGCACGTCGTACCAGCCTTCGTCGTCGGACTGCCACACGTCGATGCTCGCATGCCCGATCGGCTCGCCGCCGATGCCGCGGATGGTGCCGCTGACGAAGCAGGGTTCGCCGCTTGCCCCGTTGGAAATGTCCTCGCCATTGCGGTACGCCGGCGCATCGGGCACGTAGAAGGGCCCGAACACCGTCGCCTCGGTGCATCCCGTCGGGCGCCGGTTGCACTGCGCGGTGACGAGTGTCGAAAGCCCCAGCACGTCGGACAGCAGGATGAACTCCTGCCGCTTGTCATCCGTGATCTTTCCGACCCGCGTGAGAAAGTCGATGCCGCTGGCCCACTCGGCCTCGGTGAGCTGCACCTCGCGCGCGAAGTCGTGAAGATGCCGCACCAGGCTGTCCATCACGGCCTTCAGGCGCGGGCTGGGCGTTGCGGCTTGCGCCTTCAGGGCTGCGCTGGTGATGGTCCATTCGTCGATGTCGATCATGGGTGCCTGTGCCTTGTCGATGAGCGCCCCGGGATCAGGCGAGCTTGAACAGCGACAGCGCGTTCGTCCGGCCGATCTTCTTGCGGTCGGCCTCGCTGATGCTCGTGTCGTTGAACCAGTTCGAGGCATGGTCGATGTTCTCGAACGGCCAGTCGGTCGAGAACAGGATGCGGTCCGATCCGATCTCCAGCATCGCATCGATCAGCGTCTGGGTGCGGAAGTTGCCGGAGGTCGTCAGATAGAAGTTTTCCTGGAAGTACTCGCTGAGCTTGCGCTGGGCCGGATAGCCCTTGGGCGCCTTGACCCAGGCGTTGCGGTGATCGACACGCCACATGTTGTAGGGGAGGCCTTCGCCCAGGTGGCCGAGGATGATCTTGAGGCCTGGATGGCGGTCGAAGAGCCCGCTCGCCATGAGCCGCAGGGCATGCACGGCTGTTTCCTGCGCAAAGGCCCAGGTGGGGCCGAGCAGCCAGGGGTGGCCTTCATAGATCTGCGCCCAGCTCGCGATGGGGTTGCGCGGATGCAGGTAGAACGGCGCATCGAGCCGCTCCGCCGCGGCCCAGAAGGGCGCGTACTGCGGCGCGTCGTAGTAGGCGACGTTGTCGGGCGTGCCGACTTGCGAGAAGCCATTGACCAGTGCGCCGCGGAAGCCGAGCACGTTCATGCAGCGCTCGAGTTCCTGCGTGGCCTTCTCGGGGTCCTGCATCGGCAGGGCGGCAAACGCCTGGAAGCGGTCGGGCCGCTTCGCCACCTGCTCTGCGAGGAAGTCGTTCGCGCGCACCGCGAGTTCGTACGCTTTTGCCGGATCGGCCACCGCCTGGACCGCGGGCGCGTTCAGCGAGAGGATCATCATCTCCATGCCGTGCTCGTCCATCTGGCGCAGCCGGCCGTCGTGGATGTCGAGCAGGCGGCTGCTGAGCTCCTTCCAATAGACGCCGGGCACGAAGCCGGCCGAATCCTGCAGCGTCTCTGGAATTGCGAAATGTTCTTCGAGACCGATCTTTCCTTGCATGCCTATCTCCTGTGTGCGGGCGGATGGGCCAATCTATGGGTGGCGGCAGGCGCGGTCCAACAAAAAACGGTGATAGCGCGCATTCGCAGACCGCATGCGGCGGCAAGGCGGCCGCAACCCATGGGTAGACCCGCCCCAACATTCACAGGCTGCATACGGGACATCCGGAAAATGCGTTGGACCCTCGAAACCGGCACGCCCATGATCGCAGCCACCGCCAGCCATGCCTGGCCGCGATCTTTGCCATTCGAAGGAGACAAGAGCCATGCGCCACATCGATCTTCACAAGCTGGCCGACGACGCCCGCTTCAACCGCTTCCACGGCCTGGTGCTGTTCTGGTGTGCGCTGATCATCGTGTTCGACGGCTACGACCTGTCGGTGGTGGGCATCGCACTGCCGTCGATCATGAAGAAGATGGGCGTCGACGCCACCAATGCCGGCTTCATGGTCAGCTCGGCACTCTTCGGCATGATGTTCGGCGCCATCTTCATGGGGACCATCGCCGACCGGATCGGCCGCCGCTGGGCGATCGCCGTCTGCGTCGGCCTCTTCAGCATCTTCACTGCTCTGGCCGGACTGGCGGAGGATCCCGTTGCATTCAGCGCCATGCGCTTTCTCGCCGGGCTCGGCATCGGCGGCGTGATGCCGAACGTCGTGGCGCAGATGACCGAGTATTCGCCGAAGAAGATCCGCGCCACCCTCGTCACGCTGATGTTCAGCGGCTATGCCGTCGGCGGGATGATCGCGGCGCTCCTTGGCAAGGGATTCATCGAAAGCTACGGCTGGCAGTCGGTGTTCTTTGCCGCCGGCCTGCCGGTCCTCCTGATTCCCCTCATCCTCAAGTCCGTTCCCGAATCGATGCCGTTCCTGCTGGCCCGGGGCCGCACCGAAGAGCTGAAGAAGATCGCCTCCCGGCTCGACCCGAGCTACACGCCGCAGGCGACCGACCGCTTCGTCGTACCGGCCAAGGACCGGGCCGACAGCGCACCGATCAAGCACCTCTTCCACGACGGCCGCGGCTTCAGCACCGTGATGTTCTGGATCGCGTTCTTCATGTGCCTGTTCATGGTCTTCGCGCTGAGCTCATGGCTGACCAAGCTCATGGCCAGCGCGGGCTACAGCCTGGGTTCGGCCTTGACCTTCGTCCTGGTGCTGAACGCAGGTGCGATGGTCGGCGCCATCGCGGGCGGCTGGCTCGCCGACCGCTTCCACATCAAATACGTGCTCGCGGGGATGTATGCGCTGGCAGCGGTTTCCCTCACGCTGCTGGGCTACAGGATGCCGACACCGGTGCTGTTCATCCTGATCGGGCTGGCCGGCGCGTCGACGATCGGCACGCAGATCGTGGCCAACGCCTACACCGGCCAGTTCTACCCGATGGCCGTGCGCGCCACCGGCCTCGGCTGGGCATTGGGGGTCGGCCGCAGCGGCGCGATCCTGGCACCTATCCTGATCGGCGTGCTGGTCGGCATGAACCTGCCGCTGCACCAGAACTTCATTGCCATTGCCATTCCGGCCGTCATCGGCATGGTGGCGGTGCTGCTGATCCAGCACGACCGGTCGGCGTCGGCGCTGCGCGCGGATGCCGGTCCTGCGCTGGACAAGGTGGCGGCGGGCGTGCCCGGAACGCCTGGAGGCTGAGCACGGCGCGCCCGGCTCCCCGTAAACTCGGGCGATGAACGTGCGTTTTCTCGAAGCCTTCGTCTGGGTCGCCAAGCTGGGCAGCTTCAAGGCGGCCGCCGAGAAGATGCACACCACGCAGGCCGGCATCTCCAGCCGGATCGCCACGCTGGAAGAGCAGTTCGGCGTGCGCCTGTTCGACCGCGAGCACCGCGGCGTGATGCTCACCTACCAGGGCACCGAGCTCATGCCCTATGCCGAACGCATGATCGAGATGCAGGCGCGCATGGTTGCCGCCATGGGCCAGGCCGACGCCTTCTCGGGCATGCTGCGCATCGGCGTGATCGAGACGGTGGCCCACACCTGGCTGCCCGACCTGTTTTCGCGCTTTGCCGAGAAATACCCCAACGCCACGCTGGAGCTGATCTCCGACATCACGCCCAGGCTGCGCGACGACCTGCTGCGCGGCACCCTCGACTGCGCCATCCTGTCGGAAGAGATCACGCCGGGCTTCATCGACAACCGGCGCATCGCCAACCTCGCGATGCGCTGGGTCACGAGCCCCTCGCTGGCGCTCAAGTTCCCGTCGCGCAAACTGCTGTCCTTTGCCGACATCGCCACGCAGCCCATCATCTCCTTCCACCGCGAGTCCGGCGTCTACCGCAACATCGCCCAGAACGCGAGCGGCTGCGCCAACCTGCGCGTGAGCTACTTCTCGTCGCTGGGCGCGATGATCGACCTGGCGCGCACGGGCTTCGGCACGGCGCTGTTGCCGCTGGCCGTGATCCAGCAGGACCTGCTGCACGGCAAGCTGGTGGTGCTGGACGTGGACCCGCTGCCCATTGCGCTGCCGCTGGTGGCCAGCATGCGGCTGGAGCCGGCGTCGCCACTGGCCGAGGCGCTGGTCGGCATGGCGCAGGTATCGTGCGACCAGTTCATCGCCGGCTGCCGCGACGACGTGCTCGCGCCCTGATCCGGCCCACGCCGCGCCCGAGGCTGGGGCGGCCCGATGCGCCAGGGCTGTGCATCACGAAATCCTATCGCCCGCCCAAAGAATTTCCCGTTTGACCCTGCAGGGGCGCGCGACAACACTGCGCGCCATGCACAAACTCATGACCGGAAAAAGACATCGCGAGTTCTTCGCGATCCGCCCCGATGCGGAATCGACCGAATGGTCGACGGTGCCTTGCACCACGGGACGCATCGAGGAACTGCTGCTGGCCGACAACCTCGACACCGCCGCGCGCAGCGGCTCGCGCACCCGCCTGGCCCGCTGGTCGGCCGGTGCGCTGATCGACCGGCCCGTGGTGCACGACTTCCACGAAGAGGTCTTCATCGTCGAAGGCGAGCTGGTGGTCGGCTGCGACGCGGAAGGCGAGGGCGGCGAAGCCTTCGGTCCCTACACCTTCGCCTGCCGTCCGCCAGGCGCGGTGCACGGCCCCTTCGTGTCGCGCACCGGCTGCGTGCTGTTCGAGATCCAGTACTACGAATGACCCCCCGTTCCCCGTCCCGCCCGTTTTCTTGTTCCAGGAGTTTTCCGATGAAGCCTTCGCTGTGTTCCCTCGCATCCGTCGCCGTGGCCGCCGCGCTGCTGGCCGGACCCGCCGCCGCCCAGGTGCCGGCCGGCCCGAAGCTCGCCGTGCAGGCCATCACCCAGGTGGCGCCCAACCTGCCGCAGTACACCAAGGTCGACCAGCCGCTGCTGCGCGACGGCATCGCGAAGGCGACCGGCGGGCGTGTGGAGCTCACGCTCTCGTCCTGGCCCGAACGCAACGTGAACGGCCCCGAAGTCCTGCGCCTGGTGCGCTCGGGCCAGGTCGACATCGCTGCCGCGCCGCTGACCACCGTGTCGGGCGACGTGCCGATGCTCGACGGCGTCGACCTCGCGGGCATGAACGCCGACATCGCCCAGGCCCGCAAGGTGGCCGATGCGATGGTGCCGGTGGCCAACAAGGAGCTGGAGCGCCTGGGCATCAAGCTGGTCGCGACCTATCCGTTCTCGGGCCAGATGCTGTTCTGCCGCAAGCCCGTGGCGAGCCTGGCCGATCTCAAGGGCCTGAAGGTGCGCACCAACGGTCCGTCGGCCTCGGACCTGATCAAGTCGCTCGGCGGCCAGCCGGTGTCGCTGGCTTTCGGCGAGGTCTACACCGCGCTGGAACGCGGCACGGTCGACTGCGGCATCACCGGCGCCGGTTCGGGCAACGGCGTGAAGTGGCCCGAGGTCACGACGCACCTCTACACGCTGCCGCTGTCGTGGTCGACCTCGGGCTACTTCGTGAACCTGGCGTGGTGGAACAAGCTCGACCCGGCGATCCGCACCCAGTTCGAGAAGACGCTGGGCGAGGTGCAGGAAGCGCAGTGGAAGCTGGGTGTCGAAGCCACCAACGATGGCATCGCCTGCAACGTCGGCCGCACCGCCGACTGCAAGCTGCACACGCTGATGAAGAAGCCGATGGTTGAAGCCAGGCCCGAAGCCAGCGTTGGCGCGTCGCTGCGCAAGCACCTGGCCGATGAGGTGCTGCCCGGCTGGATCAAGCGCTGCGGCGAGCGCTGCGCGGCGGTCTACACCGACGTGATCGCGCCGATCACCGGCATCAAGTACGCCGCGAAATAAGGCTAACCCCCAGTCTTTGCGCACTTTGTGTCGCTGCGCCAACCCCCTTGCAGGAGGCAACACCAGCGGCCCGGCAAAGCCGGTTCCGCGGTGTTCCTGGCAATGCGATGCAAGCGCTCATGAGGCTGGAGGCGTGTGTCCACTGGAGAAATTCGTATGTTCAAGATGCTTGAATGGGTGAGCGCCAAGGCGATGACCATCGCCGGCTGGTGCTACCTCGTGATCACTCTGCTGATCTGCTTCGACATCGCGGCCCGGCGCCTGCTGGGCTTCTCGACCGAGGCAACGACCGAAGTCACCGGCTACCTGATGGCCATCGGCATGAGCTGGGGCCTGGCGGGCACGCTGTTCGAGCGCGGCCATGTGCGCATCGACGTGCTGGTGCAGAAGATGCCGCTGAAGCTGCGCGTCTGGCTGCACCTGGCGTCGCTCATCGCGCTCATGGCCGCTTCGGGCTTCTTCGCCTGGGGTGCTTTCTCGCTGGCCAGGGATTCGTGGGACTTCGGCGCCACCGACCTGTCGGCACTGCACACGCCGCTGGCCCTGCCGCAGGGCCTGTGGGCCGCGGGCCTGGGCCTGCTGCTGCTGGCCGTGGTCGCGCTGGCCGCGCGCGCCCTGCGCCAGCTTGCCACCGGCGACGCCGACGGCATGGACCGCATGTTGATGGCACGCACCTACGTCGACGAGGCCGCCGAGACGCTGGAGGCCGTGGCCGAAGCGCAGCAAGGCATGCAGCAACCCGCCGTGCGCGCAGCGGCCGCAGGAGTCTCCCGATGATCGCCATTGTCTTCATCGTCGCCATCGGCATCCTGATTGCCGGTGCATCGCTCTTCGGGGTGCAGGGGCATGCGGCCGCGGCCGCATCGGCCAGCGTGCCCTGGTGGGCGCTGGCCGCAGTGCTGGTGGCCTTCGTCGGCTTCTTCGCCGGCGGCATCTACGTGGGCGCAGCGCTGGCCGTGCTTTCGCTGCTGGCGGGCTTCGGCCTGTCGGACCGGCCGTTCTGGAACTTCATCGGCGAGATGATCTGGAGCCCCTCGACCAACTTCGTGCTGGTTTCGGTGCCGCTCTTCCTGCTGATGGGGGAGGTGATGCTGCGCGCCGGCCTCTCCGAGCGGCTGTACCGTGCGCTCAACATCTGGATGGGCCGGCTGCCTGGCGGGCTGCTGCACACCAACATCATCTCGTGCGGCGTGTTCTCGGCCGTGGCCGGCTCCAGCGTGGCCACCGCCGCGACCATGGGCTCGGTGGCACTGCCGTACTTCGAGAAGAGCCACTACCCGCCGAAGCTGGTGCTGGGTTCGCTCGCCGCCGGCGGCGCGCTGGGCAACCTGATCCCGCCGGGCATCACCTTCATCATCTACGGGCTGATCACCGAGACCTCGGTGGGCGCGCTGTACCTGGCGGCGGTGGGGCCGAGCGTCCTGGTGGTGCTGCTGTTCACCGCGGTCATCCTGTACTACAGCTACCGGCTGAAGCTGCACGGCGACGAGGCCTCGAAGGCCATCGGCTGGAAGCACCGCATCGCGAGCCTGTCGGACCTGGTGCCCACGGCGCTGCTCATCGCGCTGGTGCTGGGCACCATCTACGCCGGCTGGGCCACGCCCACCGAGTCGGCCGCGCTGGGCGTGGCGGGCAGCCTGCTGCTGGCGCTGGTGGACCGCAAGCTCAAGTGGAAGATGCTGGCCGAGTCGATGCGGGCCACCGCGCGCACCACCTCGATGATCGCGCTGATCCTGTTCGGCGCGTACTTCCTGAACTACATCCTGTCGTCGCTGGGCATCCCGCAGATGCTGGCGAAGTTCCTGACCGGGCTGCCTTTCCCGGGCTGGGTGATCATGCTGGTGATCATCGGCTTCTACCTGGCGCTGGGCACCTTCATGGAAGGCATGTCGATGGTGATCACCACCATTCCGCTGCTGTTCCCGGTGGTCACGGCGCTTGGCTACGACCCGATCTGGTTCGGCGTGGTGATCACCATGCTGGTCGAGATCGCCATGATCAGCCCGCCCGACGGCACCGTGCTCTATGTGCTGCAGGGCATGCGGCGGCAGCCCGGGCCCATCACCGACGTCTTTGCCGGCGTGCTGCCCTTCATGTTCGTCTACATGCTCGCGATCATCGTGCTGATGGTGTTCCCCGCCATTGCACTGTGGCTGCCGGCCCATCTCATGTGATTCCCGTTTGCGGAGCCCTTTCATGTCATTGACCCTTTCCTTCGCCTGCGAAAGCGTGGCGGCCGACGGCACGCGCTCGGCACAACTGCTGTCGGTGCCGGCACGCCAGCTCGTGATTGCCGGCTGGACCGGCCGCGACGCCGCCGCCATTGCCCACCACATCGAGGAACTCGAGGCCATCGGCGTGCCGCGGCCGTCGAGCGTGCCGCTGTACTACCGCGTGAGCGCCGGGCTGCTCACGCAGTCGGCCGCCATCGAGGCGCTCGGCGCGCAGAGCTCCGGCGAGGCCGAGCCGATGCTCTTCTGCGCCGCCGGCGAGTGGTGGCTCACCGTGGCTTCCGACCATACCGACCGCCGCGTCGAGACCTACTCGGTCGCGGTGTCCAAGCAGATGTGCGCCAAGCCGGTCGCAACCACCGCATGGCGCTGGCGCGACGTGGCGCCCTACCAGGACGAGCTGCAGCTGCGCTCGCGCATCCTGGAGGAGGGGCGTTGGATCGACTACCAGCAAGGCACCTTCGCGTCGATCCGCCCGCTGGCGGCGCTGCGCGACGGCATCTACCAGGCCGAGGGCGGCGACGAAGGCCGCTTCATGACCTGCGGCACGCTCGGCGCCATTCCCAACGGCAAGGGCGAGGGCATCCGCCCGGCCACCGAGATGGAGCTCGAGATCCACGACCCGCGCCTGAAGCGCAGCATCGTGCACCGCTACGCCGTGCAGGCGCTCGAGGTGGTCGCGTGACGGCCGCCGCCGAAATGGACATCGCCACGCTGCGCGGGCGCATCGCGCGCGGCGAGGTGTCACACGAGGCCGTGGTGGCGCAGGCGCTCGAAGGCGCCGAGCTGCCCGCCGCGCAACACGTCTTCACCAAGCGCTACGCGCAAGCGGCGCTGGCCGCCGCGCGCCATGCCGATGCGGCGCAGCGCGCCGGCGTCGTGCTGCCCGCGCTGGCCGGACTGCCCGTCACGGTGAAGGACCTCTACGACGTGGCGGGCGAAACCACCATGGCCGGCTCGGTCGTGTGCGAAGGCGAACCCGCAGCGTTGGCCGACGCCGTGGCCGTGGCCCGCCTGCGCAGCACCGGCGCGGCGATCATCGGCAAGACCAACATGACCGAGTTCGCCTTTTCCGGCGTCGGCATCAACCCGCACCATGGCACGCCGCGCAATCCCGCGGATGCCGCCGTGGCGCGCATCCCCGGTGGCTCGTCGTCGGGTGCCGCGGTGTCGGTCGCACTGGGCCTTGCCGTGGCGGGTCTGGGCTCCGACACCGGCGGCTCCATCCGCATTCCTGCGGCGCTGTGCGGCCTCGTCGGCTTCAAGAGCACCCAGGCTCGCGTGCCGCGCACCGGGGCCTTCGAGCTTGCGCGCTCACTCGATACCGTGTGCGCCATGACGCGCAGCGTGGCCGATTGCCTCGTCGTCGATGCCGCCATCGCCGGCACCCCGCTCGCGGTGCGCCGGCGCCCGCTGCAGGGCCTGCGCCTGGCGGTGCCGCGCACGCTCATGTTCGACGGCATCGAGCCGGCCGTGGCGCGGGCCTTCGACCGTGCGGTGAGCGCGCTGTCGGCGGCGGGCGCCATCGTGGTCGACATCACGCTCGCAGAACTGGCCGAGATCGCGGGGATCAACGCGCCGGGCGGCTTCTCGCCCGTCGAGGCATCGGCCGTGCATCGCGCGCGCATCAGCGCGCAGCGCGAGCGCTTCGACCCGCGGGTCGCGGCCCGCGTGGACCTTGGCATGTCGGTCGGCGCCGCCGACTACCTCCTGATGCAGGACCGCCGCCGCGACTGGATCGGCCGCGTCGAAGCGGTGCTCGAAGGCTTCGACGCCTTGCTCTGCCCCACCGTGCCGATCGTCGCGCCGGCCATCGACGCGCTCGCGGCCGACGCCGAATTCTTCAAGGCCAACGGCCTGCTGCTGCGCAACACCTTCGCCATCAACTTCCTCGATGGCTGCGCCTTCAGCCTGCCGTGCCACCGCGACGGTGAACTGCCGGTGGGGCTGATGCTCTCTTCCGTGTGCGGGGACGACGCGCGGCTGGCGGCGGTTGCGCTGGCGGCGGAGGAGGCGTTGGCCGACTGCTGATGTCGCGGCCGGATTCTGTGCCGTGTTACGTGGTACGCGACCCCCCACGTAACGTAGCAACAGCCAAAAGCTTGGGTGTCCGTGACGAACGGCGGTAGTTTCGCGGCACGAACGAACAGCCAAAAATCCTTACGATTCAACGACTTGCGATTAATCGCAGGAGGTCTCTCCGGAATGGACGGGCAGTGGCACGCATGTTGCCCCCTATGACCATCCAATCAACGAGGAGGCCTCTCACATGACCGCGTCGCAGACATCGATTCCATCCACTTCCGGAGCCGTCAACAACGACGTTGCACCGGTGGTCATCGCCCAAGCCACGGTGACCCCCATCGCTCCGATGGGATCGTCCACAGTGCCGCCGGTCGCCGCCTCCGCGCCGTCCAGCATCGGATCGCTTTCCAATGCCACTCCCGGCACAGCGCTGATCCGCGACGGCGTCCGGATCCCCGTGGACGGCAGCCACGCCCTTCTCACCGGCGACCGCGTGCTGGTCCCCGAAGGCGGCCAGGCCGAAGTGCTGTTTCCGGGTTCGCCTTCCAACAAGGCACCGCTGGCCGGCGTCTTTACCGGCGGCACCGACGCGACGCTCGGATCGACCAAGCTGCCGGGCGGCCTCGAGCAGGTGAACGTCGACGTCGCCGCGGGCGACCTCAAGATCACGCCGCCCGACAACGATGCGGACGCAGCAGCTGTCGCAGTCACGAAGGCGCACACCGGTGCAGCCGGCATCGGCCTGGGCGAGTTCGCCCTCGGCGCGCTCGGCGCAGTCGCGCTCGGCGCGGCATTGGGCGGCGGCGGCGGCAGCGACGGTGGAACGGTTCCGTTCTTCCTTGGCAGCGGGGGCGGTACGGGGGGCGGTCTTGATGATGGTGACAGCGACAGCGACAGCGATGCGGACGCTGATGCTGATGCTGATGCTGATGCTGATGCCGACGCCGACGCCGACGCCGACGCCGACGCGGATGCCGACGCCGATGCCGATGCCGATGCCGATGCGGACGCTGATGCTGATGCTGATGCTGATGCTGATGCTGATGCTGATGCTGATGCTGATGCTGATGCTGATGCTGATGCTGATGCTGATGCCGATGCCGATGCCGATGCCGATGCCGATGCCGATGCCGATGCCGATGCCGATGCCGATGCCGATGCCGATGCTGATGCCGATGCTGATGCCGATGCGGACGCAGACGCAGACGCAGACGCCGACGCCGACGCTGACGCTGACGCTGACGCTGACGCTGACGCTGACGCCGATGCCGATGCCGATGCCGATGCCGATGCCGATGCCGATGCCGATGCAGACGCAGACGCAGACGCAGACGGCGATCACCTGCTCGATCCGGGCGATGACCTCACCGGCGGCTTGATCGGCGCGACGGACGACAACCTGGGCCTGGGTGGTTCACTCACGCCGGTGCCGGGCGTCATCGACGGCACGACCGACCTGATCGATGACATCGTGTCGCCGATTCTGGGCGAGGAGTTCACGCGGGACGATCCGAACCAGTTCGATCCGGTGGACGATTTCACCGAGACCGTGGTCGACAGCGTGGACGGCGTGGCGGCGCCCATCGTCGACGCCCTGCTGGGCGAAGGCGCCACCGATGCACTGGTCGGCCAGGTCGACCACGTCACCGACGCGCTTCAGAATGGCCTGGACAACCTGGTGGGCGAGAACGGCATCCTGAGCGGAGCGACGACGGCGCTCGGCCTCGATGGCGTCATTGACAACCTGGTGGGCGACGGCGGTGTGGTCGGCGACCTCGTCGAAGGCGTGCTTGGCCAGGACAGCCTCGTCAGCGGCCTGATGGAGGAAAGTGGACTGGTGGGTGGACTCCTTGCCGAAGACGGCCTGGTCGGCAACCTCCTGGGTGAAGACAGCGCCGTCGGCGGGCTGCTCGGCAACGCGCTGAGCGACGAAGGCATCGTTGGCGGACTCCTGGGCGAAGACGGCGCGCTGGGCGGGCTGCTCGGCGGTCCGTTGGGCGAGGAAGGCCTGCTCGGTGGACTGCTCGGCGGCGACGGTGCCCTCGGCGGCCTCCTTGGCGACGGCCTGGTCGGTGGCTTGCTGGGCGGAGAAGGCACGCTGGCCGGCGTGCTCGGCAGCGAAGGTCTGACCGGTAGCTTGCTCGGCCAGGACGGCGTGGTGGACAACCTGCTCGGCACGGACGGCGTCGTGGGCGGCCTGATCGAAGACAGCCCGCTCGGTGGCCTGCTGGGCGGCGAGGACGGCCTGCTCGGCGGCCTGACCGAAGGCGTGCTGGGTGACGACGGTCTGCTGGGCAATGTGCTTGGCGACGACGGCGTGCTTGGCGGTCTGTTGAGTGGAGACGGCCTCCTGGGCAACCTGCTGGGTGGCGACCTCTTGGGCGGTGACTTGCTCGGCGGCGATCTGCTGGATGGCGTGCTGGGTGAGGATGGCCTTGTCGACAACCTGCTCGGTGGTGACCTCTTGGGCGGTGACTTGCTCGGCGGTGACCTGCTCGACGGCGTCCTCGGTGAGGACGGCTTGGTCGGCAACCTGCTCGGTGGCGATCTCCTGGGCGGTGACCTGCTCGGCGGTGATCTGCTCGATGGGGTCCTCGGCGAGGACGGCTTGGTCGGCAACCTGCTCGGCGGCGATCTCCTGGGTGGCGACTTGCTTGGCGGCGATCTGCTCGACGGCGTGCTGGGCGAGGACGGCCTCGTCGACAACCTGCTCGGTGGCGACCTCCTGGGTGGCGACTTGCTCGGCGGCGACCTGCTCGACGGCGTGCTGGGCGAAGACGGCCTGGTCGGCAACCTGCTCGGTGGCGACCTCCTGGGTGGCGACTTGCTCGGAGGCGACCTGCTCGACGGCGTGCTGGGCGAAGACGGCCTGGTCGGCAACCTGCTCGGTGGCGACCTCCTGGGTGGTGATCTGCTTGGCGGTGACCTGCTCGGCGGCGTACTGGGTGAAGACGGCCTGGTCGACAACCTGCTCGGTGGCGATCTCCTGGGTGGTGATCTGCTTGGCGGTGACTTGCTGGGTGGCGTGCTGGGTGAAGACGGCCTGGTCGGCAACCTGGTCGGTGGCGATCTCCTGGGCGGTGATCTGCTCGGCGGTGACCTGCTGGGTGGCGTGCTGGGTGAAGACGGCCTCGTCGGCAACCTGGTCGGTGGCGATCTCCTGGGCGGTGATCTGCTCGGCGGTGACCTGCTGGGTGGCGTGCTGGGTGAAGACGGCCTGGTCGGCAACCTGCTTGGCGGCGACCTCCTGGGAGGGACCATCGCTCCGATCACCAGCCAGGTCGATCAAGGGCTCGGCGGCAGCGGAACGCCGGTTGCCAGCATCCTGGACAGCCTGCTGGGCTGATCGATGATCCGGCCACCGTCCTTCGTCGAGAGGGGCGGTGGTGGACGCTTCTGAAAAGAAGGGACGGGCCTTCGCGGCCTGTCCCGGACAAGCCCGCGCAGATCCGGCTCAGCGCAACGCTGCTGCCGGATCTGCGCGGCGCACTTCCATCACGCCATGGCCGGTGGCCTGCTCGTAGACCGACGGCACGCGCGTGACCAGGTGCAGCAGGATGCGCGGCGCGCCGGTCTTGATGGACCATCGCAACAGGATGCCGGCCGCCACCAGCGGCCCGCCGACCCACGGATGCCCGGCCAGCGCCACGGCGATGCCCGGGCCGATGAGGGCAATCGCCAGCGGCATGGCGTACGTTCGTTGTGACACGAAGGCCGCTGCCAGCGCCGGATTGACGATGACGCGAAAACGCCCCTGCGGAAGGCCTTGGCGAAATTCCTCGAAGGGAACGTATTCGGCACTGTCCTGCATGTCGCTCTGATGGTTCATGCGCTGCATTCTGACGCGGTGTTCAGCCGCCCCCGGCCTGCTTCAGCGATGCGGCGACCCGTTCGACCATCCGCTTGCCGAGCACCGACGGCGCGAAGCCCTCGTGCGTGAGCGCGAAGATGCCCAGCGATGGGTTGACGATGGGCCGGAAGTCCAGCTCGCCGCTGCGATGGGCGCGCGCCGTCAGGTCGTCCACGATCGCGACACCGGCGCCGCAGGCCGCCAGCGCGCAGGCCATCTGCCCGGAGCGTACGTCGATCGATGACGCCGCCTCCGCCTGGCTGCCCGCGCACCAGTCAGCAATGATGCGGCCCTGCGGCGTGCCCCGGCTGAACGAGATCAGGCGCTCATTCAGCACATCGCGGGGGCGCAGCACTTGCTCCCACCGGCGGCCTTGCGGGTGCCTTCGTCGCACCGGACATCCCATGCGGACGAATGCCAGGGTTTACCCCAATCACCGGTCCGGCAATTCGGACAGCCTCGTCGCCGCGCAGCCGGATCGTCGTCAGGCCCTCCATTTCATTCCCGCCTCGTTCCCCATGAAATCAACGACTTAGCGGGCCCTGCGCGCCACGCGCCGCGTGGCACATCGATTGCTCTGTACCAGGGCCGGCCGCATCGCCCGATGCAGGTCCCGGCCATGACACAGGAGACAAACCGATGAGCACCATGGGTGACCTTGACCCCCCGGACACCGGCGAACGGGTTGACGCGCTCACGCCCAACGTCGATGCCAACTCGCACCGCAATGCGGCCTGACGAGGATGCGGCCATGAACGACACCGTGACGCCGCCAGCGTCTGAAATTTTCCAGGAGACTCCCGTGGACCAACCATCCGCCGCCCCCAAGCCCTTCTACAAATCGCTCTACTTCCAGGTCATCACCGCCATCGTGCTCGGGGTGCTGCTGGGGCACTTCTATCCCGACACCGGGGCATCGATGAAGCCGCTGGGCGACGGCTTCATCAAGCTCATCAAGATGATCATCGCGCCGATCATCTTCTGCACCGTGGTGGTCGGCATCGCCGGCATGGAAGACATGAAGAAGGTCGGCAAGACCGGCGGGCTGGCGCTCCTGTACTTCGAGATCGTGAGCAGCATCGCGCTGGTGGTGGGGCTGGTCATCATCAACATCGTGCGTCCTGGCGCCGGCATGAACGTCGACGTGAGCCAGCTCGACGCCAAGAGCATCGCGGCCTACACCGGTCCCGGAAAGATGCAGAGCACCACCGACTTCCTGCTCAACGTCATCCCCAGCACGGTGGTCGACGCCTTCGCCAAGGGCGAGATCCTGCAGGTGCTGCTGATCGCGGTGATGTTCGGTTTCGCGCTGCACAAGTTCGGCGGACGCGGCACGCTGGTGTTCGACGTGATCGAGAAGGGCTCGCATGTGCTCTTCGTGATCGTGGGCTACATCATGAAGGTCGCGCCCATCGGCGCCTTCGGTGCCATGGCCTTCACCATCGGCAAGTACGGGGTGAGTTCGCTGCTGCAGCTGGGCCAGCTGATGGCCACCTTCTATGCCACCTGCCTGTTCTTCATCTTCGTGGTGCTGGGGCTCATTGCGCGGGCGCACGGCTTCAGCATCTGGAAGTTCATCAAGTACATCAAGGAAGAACTGCTGATCGTGCTGGGCACCTCGTCCTCGGAGTCGGTGCTGCCGCGCATGATGGCCAAGCTGGAGAACCTGGGCGCGAAGAAGTCGGTGGTCGGCCTGGTGGTGCCCACGGGCTACTCGTTCAACCTGGACGGCACCTCGATCTACCTGACGATGGCGGCGGTGTTCATCGCGCAGGCGACCAACACCGACATGACGCTCACGCAGCAGCTCACGCTGCTGGCCGTGCTGCTGCTCACCTCGAAGGGTGCGGCGGGCGTCACGGGCAGCGGCTTCATCGTGCTGGCGGCCACGCTTTCGGCCGTCGGCCACGTGCCGGTGGCGGGCCTGGCGTTGATCCTGGGCATCGACCGCTTCATGTCGGAAGCCCGCGCGCTGACCAACCTGATCGGCAACGGCGTGGCCACGGTGGTGGTCGCCAAGTGGACCAATGACCTGGACACCGTCCGCATGAAGCGCATGCTGGACAACGAGACCCCGGCCGAGGCCGACGCGCCCGAGGCGGTGCTGGACAAGGTCGAGACCCACATGCCGGTGGCCCAGCCGCACTGAGGCGTGGCACTCGCGGTGGAACGCGCCTGAACGGGTTTCTTGTCACACAACGCACCAAGGAGAAAGCAGATGAGCGAGAGCAAGCAGCAACACGTGGTCCTGGTCACCGGCGGCATGGGCGGCCTGGGCGAGACGATCTCCACCAAGATGGTCGATGCGGGCTACAAGCTCGCGGTGACTTACTCGCCGGGCAACAAGTCGCACGCCGAATGGGTGGCCCAGATGGCGTCGCGCGGCTACCAGATCCTGGCCGTTCCCTGCGACGTGGCCGACTACGACTCGTGTGCACGGGCGGTGGGCCAGGTGCAGGAGGCCCTGGGCCCGGTCGACGTGCTGGTCAACAACGCCGGCATCACGCGCGACATGACCTTCAAGAAGATGGACCAGATCAACTGGAACGCCGTGCTGCGCACCAACCTCGACAGCCTGTTCAACATGAGCAAGCAGGTGGCCGACGGCATGGTGGAGCGGGGCTGGGGCCGCATCATCAACGTGTCGTCGGTGAACGGCTCGAAGGGCGCGTTCGGCCAGACCAACTACTCGGCCGCCAAGGCCGGCGTGCACGGGTTCACCAAGGCGCTGGCACTCGAAGTGGCGAAGAAGGGCGTGACGGTGAACACCATCTCGCCCGGCTACATCGGCACCAAGATGGTCACTGCCATTCCGAAGGAAGTGCTCGACAGCAAGATCCTGCCGCACATCCCGGTGGGGCGCCTCGGCAAGCCCGAGGAAGTGGCGGGGCTGATCATCTATCTCGCATCGGAGGAGGCGGCTTTCGTGACCGGTGCCAACATTGCCATCAACGGCGGCCAGCACATGCAGTGACCGATGACGCCGTGCCCGAACCCGCCCTGGGCCTGGATGAAACCGTCCGTGACACCCGCCACCGGGCAGCCACTGATGCGGCGTTCACGGCCTTGTGCAATAACGGGTTCATGATTCCACGGCAGCCGGCACTGCACTTCGACTTGCCTTCCCACAGCCCGAGACGGTGGCGCGGCCTGCCGCGCTGGTGCGGCGCACTGGCGCTGGTGGCCGCGGCCGCCTTTGCGGGGCATCACTTCGCCATGCAGAACGGCCTCGCGCGGCTGAGCGAGGCGGCCGACCACCGGCTCGACATGCTTGCCACAGGGCTCGATGCCGACCTGGCCCGTTTCGAGTACCTGCCCGCGCTGCTGGAGATGACGCCCATCGTCCCCGCACTGCTCGGCACGCCCTCGGATGCACCGCTGCGCGATGCGGTCAACCGCTACCTCGACGGCGTCAACGCCGCCGCCGGCGCAGAAATGCTCTACGTGCTGGACTCGGCCGGCACCTCGCTGGCCGCTTCCGACTGGAACCGGCCCGGCACCACCGTTGGCCAGGACCTGTCGTTCCGGCCCTACGTGATCGATGCGCTGGGGCAGGGCAAGGGCCGCTTCTACGGCGTCGGCATCACCAGCCGCAAGCCCGGCTACTACCTCTCGTATGCCTTGCGCCGCGGCCAGCCCTCGCGCGGCGTGGTCGCCGTGAAGGTGAACCTGGAGGAATCCGAACGCGCCTGGCGCAAGCTGCCGGGCGACGTGGCGCTGATCGACCAGCGCGGCGTGGTGATCCTCGCCACCCGCGAAGACCTCAAGTTCCGGCCGATGCTGCCGCTCGACGCCCAGCAGCGGGCCGAGGTGCAGCGCTCGCGCCCCTACGGCGAGGCCGGCCTGCAGCCGCTGCAATGGACGCTGAAGGAGACGCTGGCGCGCGATGTGAGGGTCATCGCGCTCGACGGCATCGACCAGCTGGCCTCCACGCGCTCGCTGCGCGGTGCGCCGTGGCAGCTGATGGCGCTCGACGACCTGGCGCCGGTGCGCGTGGGCGCGCGCAACGCCGCCATCACCGCGAGCCTCGCAATGGCGGTGCTGTTGCTGGTGGCCGTGACGCTGTGGCAGCGCCGCCGCGCCGTGCGGCAGAAACTGGCCAACCAGGCGGCGCTGCAGGCGGCGCACGACACGCTCGAGTCGACCGTGGTGGCGCGCACCGCACAGCTGCGCGCCGCCCAGGGCGAGCTGGTGCATGCCGGCAAGATGGCGGCGCTGGGCCAGATGTCGGCCGGCGTGGTGCACGAACTGAACCAGCCGCTCACCGCGATGCGCACGCTCTCGGAGAGCGCCGCCATCCTGCTCGACAAGAACCGCCTGGACGACGTGCGTGGCAACCTGCAGCGCATCCGGGACATGGTCGACCGCCTGGCGCGCCTGACCTCGCAGCTCAAGACCTTCGCGCACAAGAGCGAACTTCCGCTCGCGGCGGTGCCGGTGGCGCGAGCCGTGGCCGACGCGCAGGCCATCGTGGCCGAGGCCATCAAGAAGAACGGCGTCGCCTTCGAAGTCGACGTGCAGCCCGCGGCGCTGAGCGTGATGGCCGAAGAGGCCGCGCTGGGCAGCGTGCTCGTCAACCTGATGCGCAACGCCATCGACGCCATGCAGGCCTCGCCCCGGCGCAGGCTGCGGCTCGAGGCGCGGCCGCAAGAGGGCCGGGTGCTGCTGCGGGTGAACGACACCGGACCGGGCATTCCATCCCACATCCTGCCGCGCCTGTTCGAGCCCTTCGTCAGCAGCAAGCCGGCCGGCACGGGCCTCGGGCTCGGGCTCGCGATCTCGGCACAATTGGTGCGCGCCATGGACGGCACGCTGCGTGCGGCCAACCTGCCGGAAGGCGGCGCCTCCTTCATCGCCGACCTTCCGGCCGCCGTGCAGGCCGTTCTTATTCCCACCCCCACAGGAGTGATCAACAAGTGAGCGAAGCCCCTGCCATCCGGGTGATGCTGGTCGAGGACGACGAAGACGTCCGCATCAGCACGACCCAGGTGCTGACCCTGGCCGGTTTCGAGGTCGAATCCTTTGCGAGCGTCGAACGCGCGCGCAGCCACATCAGCTTCGGCGTGCCGGCCATCGTGGTCTGCGACGTGCGCCTGCCAGGCCTGAGCGGCGCCGAATGGCTGCCCGAGCTGCACGGCATCGATGCCGAGCTGCCCGTGATCCTGGTCACCGGCCACGGCCATATCGCGATGGCGGTGCAGGCCATGCGCGAGGGCGCCTACGACTTCATCGAGAAGCCCTTCAGCTCCGAGCGGCTGGTGGCCATCGTGCGCCACGCCATCGAGCGCCGGCAGCTTTCGCTGCAGGTGCGCGCGCTGCGCGATGCGCTGGAGAACTGGAACGGCATCCAGTCGGTGCTGATCGGCCGGTCGGCCCAGATGCAGCTGGTGCGCCGCACCGTGATGACGCTCGCCGAAACCTCGGCCGACGTGCTGGTCTACGGCGAAACCGGCACCGGCAAGGAACTCGTCGCGCGCTGCCTGCACGAGCACAGCGAACGCCGCCGCCAGCATTTCGTTCCGCTCAACTGCGGCGGCCTGCCCGAGGCGCTGGCCGAGAGCGAGCTGTTCGGCCACGAGGCCGGCGCCTTCACCAGCGCCAACCGCGTGCGCGTGGGCAAGTTCGAATATGCCAATGGCGGCACGCTCTTCCTCGACGAGATCGAGAGCATGCCGATGGCCGTGCAGATCAAGCTGCTGCGCGCGCTGCAGGAGCGCAGCATCGAGCGCATCGGCTCCAACAAGGCCATTGCCTTCGACTGCCGCGTGGTGGCCGCAAGCAAGGAGGACCTGAAGGACATGAGCGACCGCCAGAAGTTCAGGGCCGACCTGTACTACCGGCTCGGCGTCGCCTTCATCGAGCTGCCGCCGCTGCGCGAGCGACGCGAAGACATTCCCCTGCTGTTCGAGCACTTCACGCTGCTGGCCGCGAGCCGCTACGGGCGTGCGGCGCCACTGCCCACCAACGCCCAGCTGGCCGACCTGATGGCCTACGCGTGGCCGGGCAACGTGCGCGAGCTGCGCAACGTGGCCGACCGTTTCGTCCTGGGCCTGCTCGGCGAGCGCCTGACGCAGACCCGCGGCACCGGCGAGGGCTTGCCGGCGCTGCCGCGCGCGCTGCCGCAGCAGGTGGAATCCTTCGAGCGCGCGGTGATCGTCGAGGCGCTGCGCAAGCACCAGGGCGACCAGCCGGCCACGGCGGCCTCGCTCGCCATCGCACGGCAGACGCTGCACGACAAGCTGCGCAAGCTCGGCATCGCGGCGGAAGAGTTCAAGTCCCCGTAACCGGCGGGGCGGCTCGGGCTTGGCGATCGCCCGGCACAGAGACCAGGACCGCGGTCTCAAAGCTTGGCGAGCGGCACCTGCAGGTCGGCGAGCTGCGCAGCATCGACGCTGGTGCGGCGCTCGATCAGCCGCCGCGCAAATCGCAGGTCGCGCGCGGCATCGGGGCCCAGCGCCGCAACGACCTTGCCGGAGTCCAGGAAGAACATCACGAAGCTGCCGGAATTGCGGTCGCCGCGCACGACCACATCGTGTGCCGGCGTGGGCATGCCGAAGATCTGCAGGTTGACCTCGTACTGGTCCGACCAGAACCAGGGCAGCGGCTGGTGGTTCACCGCGATGCCGAGCGCCGCGCGCGCAGCGGCAATGCCCTGCTCCTGGGCGTTCTGCCACGATTCGAGCCGCATCCGGCGCCCCGCCCATTCGCACTGCCATGCAGCCACGTCGCCCGCGGCCAGGATGTCGGGATCGGAGGAGCGGCACTGCGAATCGACCAGCACGCCGCCATCGCATGCCAGGCCAGCCTCGCGCGCGAGCTCGTCGTTGGGGACCAGGCCGACACCGATGAGGACCGCGTCGCATTCGATCTCGCGCCCATCGGTGAATGACGCCGTGAGACCGCCCCGCGCGTTCTGCGCCAGGCGTTCGATGCCGGTGCCGAGCCGGACATCGACGCCGTGCGCGATGTGGAGCTGCAGCAGGTAGCCGGAGATTTCCGGCGGAACGGTGCGCTCGCACAGCCGGCCCATCGCTTCCACGACGGTCACCTCCATGCCTTTCTTGCGGGCCGTCGCAGCCACTTCGAGTCCGATCCAGCCGCCCCCGACGACGAGCAGCCGCTTGCCGGCCAACAGCGCGGCACCGAGCGCCGCCGCATCCTCGATGCTGCGCAAGCTGAAGACGCCGGGCAGGTCCGCGCCCGGGATATCCAGGCGGCGCGCCCGGCCGCCGCTGCAGAGAATCAGCTTGTCGTAGGAAACATGCGCTCCCTGCGTCAGGTGGAGCTGCTTCGCGGCCCGGTCGATGAAGGTCGCGCCGACGTTCGGCCGCCAGTCGATGCGAAGCGCATCGAAGGCTTCCGGTTTCAGCAGGTGGGTCGTGTCCGCCTGCGCGTCCCCGGCGAGCACCGCCTTGGACAGCGGCGGGCGCTCGTAGGGACGATGCGGCTCGTCGCCGACCAGCACCACGCGCCCCGCGAAACCCTCGCTGCGCAGCGTCTGCGCGGCCCAGCCGCCGGCCTGGCCGGCGCCCACGATGGCGATGGTTTCGGTATTCATGAGTTCAACCGAGCGAGAGAAACACCCGGCCCGCATCGATCTTCACCGGGTATGCGCGGATCGCCTCGGTCACGGGCGCGCAGGTCGGCTTTCCATTGCGCACGTCGAACTTGCCCTGGTGCAGCGGGCACTCGATCTCGTGGCCTTCGAGGAAGCCCTCGCACAGGCGCGCATGGCCGTGGGTGCACACGTTGTCGGTCGCGTAGATCTGGCCGTCCACGTTGTACAGCGCGATGTCGCGCCCGCCGACCTGCATGCCGACGACATCGTCGGCGGGTACTTCGTCGACCGCTGCGGCCTCGGTCCATTGGGAATCGCTCATGGCTGGCCTCAGAGGGGATAGATGACGGAGTTGGGGATCATTTCGCTGTCGTAGATGACCTGGCGCGAGGCAAACTTCAGCCCCTCGGCGGTACGCACGACCACATCGATGTAGCGGCCCACATTGAAGACGCTCGAGAGTTCGGACAGCTTGGTGCGGAACACCGCGTAGTTGGCCTCGCACTCGAAGCGGTCCGCCTCGGCCTTCAGCACGAGCGGCGTCCCGACCACGTGGCGCTGGTAGTAGGGGTCGTGGAACAGGGTCTCGCGGATGCCGTAGACGCGGTCCTTCAGCATGCCCTTGCTTTCGAACGACAGCGTGGCCAGCGGAAAGCCGCGCTCGTGGTTCTCGCGCGGCTGCAGGCGGTAGCTGCAGTCGTCCGTGAAGAATTCCGGCCAGAGTTCCCATTGGCCGGAACTCACCGCCTGGGCGTAGCGGGCATAGAGCTGGGTCAGCTCGAAGTAGTCCTGGAAGTTCATCTCAAGCCTCCATGACCTTGCGCCAGTATTCGTACATGCCCCGGATCAGCGTCTCGGTGACCATGTGGTCCGTGTCGCCGACTTCGCGTCCGCCGAGTTCGGCGAGCGTGCGGTGGAAAGGTTTCTGTTCGAAGCCTTTCTGCGAAAGCTCGATCACCTCGCCATCGTCGGCCGAAACGAAGCCCGCCGGTCCGAAGAGATTGGCCTGGCGCAGCCGCCGCAAGGTCATGGCGTCGTCGTCGTCCTCGAAGCCGAAGTGCGTCCAGACGAAATCGAAGGCGCCCGGGCCGCTCGGCTGGATATGCCGGGTCGAGACGCTGTTGACCTGCTGCTGGAAGATCACGCTCGGGAACAGCGTCATCATCACCGCCGTCGGGCCGCGCCACCACGGCTCGGGCACGATGTCCAGGAAGCGGTCGTCGTTGAGCTTCATGCTTTCCTTGAAGCTCGACACCTGTGTGACCTGGTCGGCCTTGCCGCTCGCGCCGCGGGTCGAGATCATCGCGGCGTGGCGGTGATGGCGGTCCATCTTCAGCTCCGACTTGTTGTCGGCGCGCCAGAGCCCGAAGGTGACGAACCAGGTGTGCAGCAGGCCCGGGTGGTACGGGTCCTTGATGTTCTCCTGCATCAGCTTCCAGTTGCCGGGAATGCGCTGGCGGTTGTAGCCGAGGATCGTGAGCTTGCGGCCGTTGAACAGCCGGTCGAAGTAGCCCAGGATTTCCGGGCCCATGAAGTCCTCGAGTGATTCCACCTGTGCATCGAAGGACGCGAACACGACGCCGCCGCGCGTGGCGACCTTGAGCTTGTTGAGGCCGTGCTCGGCCGGCTTGAAGTCGGCCGGCATTCCGCCATTGACCTTGCCGTCCTGCTTCACGCCGCGGCGAAAGGGCACGCCCTGCAGGTCGCCGCCCAGCGAGTAGTTCCACTGGTGATAGGGACAGGTGAACCCGCCGGCCTTGCGGTTGCCATGGCGCTCGCGGCAGAACTGCATGCCCCGGTGCGCGCATACGTTTTCCACCACGCTGATGGAGCCTTCCGCATCCCGGACCATGATCACCGAGCGCTCGCCGATCACCGTGCGCTTGAAGTCGCCGACCTCGGGAATCTCGGCCTCCAGGCCCACGTAGCACCAGTGGCCCCGGTAGAAAAGGCGTTCGAGCTCCTGCCGGTGCTGGTCGGCGTCGGTGTAGGCCATGAAGGGAATGCGGCTCGTGCCCTTGTCTTCCCAGCGGATCTGCTGCGGGAAAACGGCCGATGTGTCGTCCATGTCTTGTCTCCTGTGCGGCCGCGTCGCCTGGGCCGCTCGTCTTGTGGTTCCCAATGATCGGCAGTTCGAGCCTATCGTTCAATAGAATGTGCCGAATAATTCATATAGATTTCGCGAATGGAGACGCGGTGGAACTCAAGGACATCGACCTCAACCTGCTGGTGGTGTTCAACCAGCTGCTGATCGACCGACGGGTGTCGAAGGCGGCGGCGAATCTGGGCCTCTCGCAGCCCGGCGTGAGCAACGCGCTGGCGCGCCTGCGCAAGCTCACCGACGACCCGCTGTTTCTTCGAACGCCCAAGGGCATGGAACCCACGCCCTTCGCCGAGCAGCTGGCCGCGCCGACCGCGAGCGCCCTGCAGACGATCCATGCCGCCATCAACCAGCGGAGCTCGTTCGAGCCGGCCACGTCGACGCGCGCCTTCACCATCGGCATGACCGACATCGGGGAGATCTATTTCCTGCCCAAGCTGATGAAGGAGCTGGCGCGCGTGGCGCCGGGCCTCTCGATCAGCACCGTTCGCAACACGGCGGTCAATCTCCAGGACGAGATGGAATCCGGCCACGTCACCCTGGCCATCGGCTTGCTGCCGCAGCTCAAGAGCGGCTATTTCCAGCGGCGGCTGTTCAAGCAGCACTACGTCTGCATGTTCCGCCGGGGCCATGCGCTCGACAAGCGCCAGATCTCGCTGGCCGAGTTCTCGAAGGCCGATCACGTGGTCGTGGTCTCGGAGGGAACCGGCCACGGCAAGGCGGATGAGCTTCTCAGCCGCAAGAAGATCGTGCGCAAGGTTGTCCTGACGGTGCCGCACTACGTGGCGGTCGGCCATATCCTGCACGGCTCCGACCTCGTGGCGACGGTGCCCGAGCGGCTCGCCCAGGCCCTGGCCGGTCCGTTCGGCCTGTCCTATGTGCGCCATCCGGCCAGGCTGCCCGAGATTGCGATCAGCCTGTTCTGGCACGGCCGCTATCACCGGGACCCCGCCGTGGCGTGGCTGCGCGCCCTGATCGTGCGGCTTCACGGGGAGGGTGTGCCCGGCTGAAGCGCTCCATTGAATGTACGTACGTTCACTAAACGACTCCGATGCTATCATCGGACCCTTCCCACAGGACTCCCTGGAGGCTCGCCCATGCGTTATCCCGGCCCGCGCGAGAACGACCGAGATGGATCGAAGGCGGCGATCGAGCCCGTGCGGGTCACCCGCGAAGGGCTCCTCGATGACGCCTTCATGGCGCAGGTCTATGCGCAGCTCCCGGTGGGCGTGCGGCTGCGCACCGCGGAGGAACTGGAAGCGTCCATCGAAGGCGTGCTTTCGCGGCACGATGGCAATGCAGCCGTTCATGTGTTCGGATATGGATCGCTGATGTGGAACCCCGCGGTGGAGCACACCGGCGTGCATCCGGCGAAAGTCCACGGTTGGCACCGCTCCTTCTGCCTGCGCTCGATCGTCGGGCGAGGCTCGCAGGAGCACCCCGGACTGATGCTCGCGCTCGACCGGGGCGGCGCGTGCCAGGGATTGCTGTTGCAGATCGAGCCGCGCAAGGCGCGCGATGAGCTGCGGGTGCTCTGGCGAAGGGAGATGCTGACCGAGGTGTACCAGGCCCGGTGGGTGACCGCCCATGCGGAGGGCCGGCCGGTGCGCGCAATCACCTTTGCGGTCGACCGATCCCATCCACGCTACACGAAGGCGCTCTCCCTGCACGAGATGGCCCGGATGATCAACACGGGAGCGGGCAGCCTCGGCAGCTGCCGCGAGTACTTCGACGCCACGCTTCGAAAGCTCGAGGCGCTCGGCATACGCGACGTGGGGATGGAGCGGCTGCGCAGCGCCGTGGGCTGAAGCCGCATCCGCGCCATCAGGCCGCTGCCGGTGCGCGCAGCTCCTTGCGCAGGATCTTGCCCACGGTCGATTTGGGCAAGGCCTCGAGAAAGGTGATGTGTCGAGGCACCTTGTAGGGCGCCAGGAGCTCGCGGCAATGCGATTCGACCTGGTCCGCCTGCAGGCCCGGCGAGCGGCGTACGACGAACAGGTGGGGGACTTCGCCGGAGCGCTCGTCGGGCACGCCGACGCAGGCGCACTCCAGCACCTCCGGATGCAGCGCGACCACGCCCTCGATCTCGTTCGGATACACGTTGAATCCGGACACCAGGATCATGTCCTTCTTGCGGTCGACGATGGTCATCAGCCCCTGCGCATCCATGGTGACGACATCGCCCGTGCGGAACCAGCCATCGCCGGTGAATGCCATGCGCGTTTCTTCCTCGCGCTTCCAGTAGCCGGCGAACACCTGCGGGCCCTTGATGAGCAACTCGCCGGGCGCGCCCGGCGCCGCCGGCTCGCCCGCGTCGTCGACGATCATCACGTCGGTGGAGGGCACCGGAACTCCGATGGTGCCGTTGCAGCCCGGCGCATTGAAGGTGGCGCTGGGCGATGTCTCCGTGAGCCCATAGGCCTCGGTGATCGGCGGCCCGCCCGCCGCCTCCCACTTGCGCGCGACCGCCGCCTGGATCGAGGCGCCGGCGCCGATGACCATGCCGCAGCGCGAAAAGTCGACCGACGACAGTTCGGGCAGGTTCACCATGCCGTTGAACATGGTGTTGACGCCGATCAGCACGTCGAAAGGCGCCCGGCGCAACTCGGCGCACAGGGCCTTGGTGTCGCGCGGATTCATGACGAGCCGGTTGTGTCCGCCGCTCGCCAGCGCCATCAGCGCCATGCCGAGCGGGAAGATGTGGTACAGGGGCAGCGGCGTGACCAGCTCGAAGTTCTGGAACTCGAGGTTCAGCCGCAGCCAGGACTGCATCTGCAGCACACTCGCCAGGACGTTGCGATGCGTAAGGCAGGCGCCCTTCGATACGCCGGTCGTGCCGCCCGTGTATTGCAGGAACGCGAGATCTGAGGGGCGCACCTGTGCGGCGCTGAAGCCTGCATCCTGCACCGATGCGATGGCAGTGTGCAGCGGGACGAGATGCACGTCGGAGCCGCGTGCCGACATCGGCCGATCGCCGGCGGGCGCGAGCAGCGATCGCCTCAAGTCCTGCATCGGCGCGGTGACGACGTGCCGCACCTCCGTCCGCTCGATGGCCTCGGCCGCGAGTCCCGCGAACGGATCGGCAACCACCAGCGCCGCTGCGCCGGAATCCGCCAACTGGTACGCCACTTCGCGGGCCGTGTAGAGCGGATTCATGGTCACTCCCACGAAGCCTGCGCGTGCGATCGCAGCCAAGGCAACGGGATAGAGGAGGTGGTTCGGCAGCAGCAGCGCCACGCGGTCGCCGGGCTGCAGCCCTGCCGCCTGCAGGAAGGCCGCAAAGCGAGCCGATGCCTGTTCGAGCTCGGCGAAGGTCAGTGATTCGCCGTTGCACGTCACGGCCGGCCGGCCGGCGTTTCGAGCGAAGGCGCCTTCGAGCAGGGTGGCAAGGGTTTCGTGCTCGCCGTAGACGAGGTCGCGGGGCAGTCCTTCCGGGTAGGACGCATGCCAGATTCTTTGATCCACGTTGTCTCCTTTTTTTGCTTTGGTCAGGACAGCGCTTCGCGAACGAAGTCCATCCGGTCCTGGCCGAAGAACATCTGGCCGCCGACGAAGAGCGTGGGTGCGCCGAACACGCCGCGCTCGACCGCCTCCTGCGTCGTTGCCTTCAGTGCGGCCTTGGTCTCGGCGTCCTGCGCCAGGCGCTCGATCTCGGCGGGGTCGAATCCGCCTTCGACCAGCGTGCGCGCCGTGAGCTGCGCATCGTTGAGGTTGAGCGCATCGATCCACAGCGCCTTGAACACGCAGCCCAGCAGCTGCTGCAGCTGCTCGGGGCGGCGCAGTTGAATGCCGGTGACCGCACGCATGAGGAACAGCGTGATGACGGGGAAGTGCGGGTTGCCCTGGAACGGCACGCCATAGCGGCGCGCATGGCGCTCGTAATCCATCTGCGTATAGCGCCCCTTGGCGGGGATGGTGGCCGGCGAGGCATTGCCGGTGGCCTGGTAGACACCGCCCAGCAACATCGGCCGGTAGACGAGGTCGGCACCGTGGCTCGCGCACAGGGCGGGCAGCTGCGTCCACGCCAGGTAGGACGACGGGCTTCCCACATCGAAGAAGAAATCGACTGACTTGCGCATTGAGGGACTCCTTTAAGTTAACGAACGTTTGGTAAACGAAAGCTATGTGATTGAACGAGCTTCGTCAACGGGGTTTCCTTGGGCTTTGCCCTTGATTGACAAACGAACGTTCATTGATTAACGTGCAATGACCTAACGAACGTTTTTTAAAGGAGACCGTATGGACCCATCAGCCAACCACCGCGGCGTGGCTCTCGTCATCGGCGCGGGCGACGCCACCGGCAGCGCGATCGGCGCGCGCTTCGCCCGAGAGGGCTACGTCGCGTGCCTGACGCGGCGCTCGGCCGACAAGCTGGAGCCGGCCGTCGAGCGCATCCGCGCGGCCGGCGGCCAGGCGTTCGGCTACGGCAGCGATGCGCGCAAGGAGGAAGAGGTCGTGGCCCTCATCGACCAGATCGAGAAGGAGCGCGGCCCGATCGAAGTGATGGTGTTCAACATCGGCGCCAACGTGCCCAGCAGCATCCTGGAGGAGACCGGGCGCAAGTACATGAAGATCTGGGAGATGGCCGCCTTCAGCGCCTTCCTGAACGCGCGCGAGGTCGCCCGCAGGATGGTCGAGCGCGGGCGCGGCACGATTCTCTTCACCGGCGCGACGGCCGGCATCCGCGGCTCGGCGAAGTTCGCGGCCTTTGCCGGCGCCAAGCATGCGCTGCGCGCCCTGGCCCAGAGCATGGCGCGCGAGCTCGGCCCGCGCGGCATCCACGTGGCGCACATCGTGGTCGACGGCGCGATCGACACGGAGTTCATCCGCAGCAACTTCCCCGAACGCTACGCGCTGAAAGAGCAGGGCGGCATCCTGAATCCCGAGCACATCGCGGAGAACTACTGGTACCTGCACACCCAGCCCCGGGACGCATGGACCTTCGAGATGGACCTTCGTCCCTACATGGAAACCTGGTGAAAGACACATGAAAACACGCATCACTGAACTCTTCGGCATCCGCCACCCGATCATCCAGGGCGGCATGCACTACGTCGGCTTTGCCGAGCTTGCTGCGGCCGTGTCCAACGCCGGCGGGCTCGGGCTCATCACGGGCCTCACGCAACGGACGCCCGAGCTCCTGGCCAAGGAAATCAGCCGCTGCCGCGAGATGACGGACCAGCCCTTCGGCGTGAACCTCACGTTCCTGCCGACCCTGTCCTCGCCGCCATACCCCGAGTACATCGCGGCCATTGCCGAAGGCGGCGTGCGCATCGTCGAGACGGCGGGGCGCAGTCCCGAGGCCTACATGCCCGCGCTCAAGAAGGCCGGCATCAAGGTCATCCACAAGTGCACCTCGGTGCGGCACGCGCTGAAGGCCGAAGCGATCGGCTGCGATGCCGTGAGCGTGGACGGTTTCGAGTGCGGCGGCCACCCGGGCGAGGACGACCTGCCGAACATGATCCTGCTGCCGCGTGCGGCCGAGGAGCTGAAGATCCCGTTCGTCGCCTCCGGCGGCATGGCCGATGCGCGCAGCCTGGTGGCGGCGCTGGCGCTGGGTGCGGAAGGCATGAACATGGGCACGCGCTTCGTGGCCACGCAGGAAGCGCCGATTCACCAGAACGTGAAGGACGCCATCGTGGCGGCCACCGAGCTGGACACACGGCTGGTGATGCGCGGCCTGCGCAACACGGAACGCGTGCTGACCAATTCATCGGTCGAGCAGCTGATCCGGATCGAGAAGGAAAAAGGAGCCGACCTCAAGTTCGAGGACATCATCGACCAGGTCGCGGGGGTCTACCCGCGCGTGATGCTGCAAGGCGAGATGGATGCCGGCGCCTGGAGCTGCGGCATGGTGGTCGGCCTGATCAACGACATTCCGACGGTGCAGGAGCTGATCGATCGCATCATGGAAGAGGCGGAGCAGCTGATCGTTCAGCGGCTCGCCGGTTTGCTGGAGCCTGCGCTGGCCTAGCCTGGCGTTGTGGCGGCGCTGCTCCAGCGCCGCCACTGGCCACCAGCCATTAGAAGAGATCGACGGCCGGCTCCATCAGTGCGGACGACCCGGCCCGGATTTCCCGGCAGAGCCCCGCCGCCTGCGGCAGCAGCCGCTGGAAGTAGAAGCGGGCCGTGGCAATCTTCGATGCATAGATCGGGTCGCTCGATCCGGCATTCCTGAACGCCACCTCGGCCATGCGCGCCCAGGTCCACGCCAGCGCCAGGTGTCCGACCAGGCGCAGGTAGGGCACGGCGGCCGCACCTGCGGCATGCGGGTCCCGGGCCGACGCGGCCACCAGCTCGCCCGTGAGCTGCCTGATCTCGGTGGCCAGTTCGGCCAGCGGCTGCGCGAACTCGCGCATCGCCTCGCGCGGGCTGCAGGTTTCGGCGAATGCGCCGGCCATGTCGAGGAAGACACCCATCTGCCGGCCCTGGTCCGCCAGCACCTTGCGGCCGAGCAGGTCCATGGCCTGCACGCCGTTCGTGCCCTCGTAGAGGCCCACGATGCGCACGTCGCGCAGGTGCTGCTCGACGCCGTTCTCGCGGATGTAGCCGTGCCCGCCGAACACCTGCATTGCGAGCAGCGTGCATTCCACCGCAAGGTCGCTCGACAGCGCCTTCACGAGCGGGGTCAAAAGCCCCAGCAGTTCGGCCGTCTCGCTGCGTCTGGCCGCATCCGGATGAAGGCGCTGCAGGTCGCTCAGCTGCGCGGTCCACAGCGCCAGGGCGCGCGCGCCCTCGATGTTCGCCTTCTGCGTGAGCAGCATGCGGCGCACGTCGGCGTGCCCGATGATCGGATCGGCCGCTTCGCCAGACGATCTTGCACCGCTCGCGCGGCCCTGCAGGCGCTCCTTGGCATAGGCCAGGGCCTTCTGGTAGGCCGCTTCCATGAGGCCGATGGCGATCATGCCGACCAGCACGCGCATGTGGTTCATCTGCACGAACATGCCCGCCAACCCCTTGTTCGGCGCGCCCAGCAGCCAGCCGGTGGCACCGTCGAAGTTGATGGTGCAGGTCGAGTTGCCGTGGATGCCCAGCTTGTGCTCGATCGAGCCGCAGACCACCGCATTGCGCGCGCCGGCTGCGCCGCTTGCATCGGGGATGAATTTCGGGACGATGAAGAGAGAAATGCCCTTCACGCCCGGCGGCGCATCCGGCATGCGCGCGAGCACCAGGTGCATGATGTTGCCGGTCAGGTCCTGCTCGCCGCCCGAGATGAAGATCTTGCTGCCGGTGATGCGGTAGCTGCCATCGGCCTGCGCCACGGCCCGGGTGCGCATCAGGCCCAGGTCGGTGCCTGCGTTGGGCTCGGTCAGGCACATGGTGCCGGCCCATTCGCCCGAGGCGATCTTGGGCAGGTAGAGCGCCTTCTGCGCCTGCGACCCGTTGGCCGACACGTTCACGTAGGTGGCATGCGACATGCCGGGGTAGGACGCCCACGCCATGTTCGCGCCACCGAAGACTTCATAGACCGCATTGGCCACGACCGAAGGAAAGCCCTGGCCGCCGAAGTCGGGGCTGCACGCCAGGCCGGGCCAGCCGTTCTTGGTGAACTCGTCGTACGCCTTCTTGAAGCCGGGCGGCGTCTGCACCACCCCGGGCGAGGACATGCTGCAGCCGTGTTCGTCTCCCGCTGCGTTGAGCGGCGCAATCACCTCGGAGGCGAACTGGCCGGCCGCAGCGAGCACCTGGTCGATGGTTTCCGCGTCCAGTTCAGGCTGGCCGCAGTCCTGCAGCATGGCCGGCACCTGGAGCAGCTCGTGCAAGACGAACTGGATGTCGCGCATCGGGCTTTGGTAAGTCATGGTGATAGCTCCTTGCCTCAGGCCACTTCGAACAGGCCGGCGGCACCCATGCCGCCGCCGATGCACATCGTCACGACGACGAAGCGCGCGCCGCGCCGCTTGCCCTCGATGAGCGCATGCCCCACCAGCCGCGAGCCGGTCATGCCATAGGGGTGCCCAATGGTGATGCCTCCACCGTTGACGTTCAGCCTCTCGGGATCGATGCCCAGCCGGTCGCGCGAATACAGCACCTGGCAAGCGAAGGCCTCGTTCAATTCCCACAGGCCGATGTCACCGACCTGGAGCCCATGGATCTTCAGCAGCTTGGGCACTGCCAGGACCGGGCCGATGCCCATTTCTTCCGGCGCGAGCCCGGCCACCGCGATGCCGCGGTAGATGCCCAGCGGTTTGAGCCCGCGGCGCTCCGCAACCGCGCGTTCCACCAGCACGCAGGCCGATGCGCCATCCGACAGCTGGCTCGAGTTGCCTGCGGTGATGACGCCGCCTTCGATCACCGGCTTGAGACTGGCAAGGCCTTCGAGCGTCGTGTCGGGGCGGTTGCCCTCGTCGCGGTCGAGCGTGACCTCGCGGTAGCTGACCGCACCCGTCTGCTTGTCGGCCACGGCCATGCGCGCCTTGATCGGCACGATCTCGTCGTCGAACAGATGGCGCTCCTGCGCCAGGGCGGTGCGGCGCTGCGCCTCCGCGGAATACGCGTCCTGCGCCTCGCGCGAGATGTCGTACTTCTTCGCGACGATTTCGGCCGTGTTCAGCATCGGGATGTAGGCGTGCTGCACGCGCGCAACGAGCAGCGGGTCGGCTTCTTCGCCCACCCACTTGACGAAGGGGTTCTGCACGGCGGAGATGTTCTCCTGGCCCCCGCCCACGGTCACGTCCATGCCGTCGACGATGATCTGCTTGGCCGCCGTCGCGATGGCCATCAGCCCGGACGCGCATTGCCGGTCCATCGTCTGTCCCGGCACCGACTGCGGCAGTCCCGCCGCGAGTGCCGCGAGGCGTCCGATGTTCATGCCCGCGGTGCCGGCAGCCATGGCGCTGCCGATCACCACGTCCTCCACTTCCCCGGGATCGATGCCGGCCCGCTGCACGGCGTGCTGGATCGCGTGGCCCGTCAGCGTGGGCGACTTGGTGTTGTTCAATGCGCCGCGGAACGCGCGGCCGATGCCCGTGCGTGCGGTGGAAACGATGACGGCTTCTCTCATGGTCAGACTCCAGGGGGTTGGCTAGACAGGTTGGCGCAGCGGCTCGCCGCGTTTCAGGCGCAGGGCGGGCGGGAGTTCCTCATCGCCATCGCTTCGTCCGCCTTGCTTTAAATAACGATCGTTTAACAAACGATGGTGCACTATAGGTTTGCGGCGAGGGCAGCGTCAACACGCTGGAGCGGGTTTGCGGCAGGGGGAAACCCTTGATGTGGAGCCCAGGGGCCGCGATGGAATCACGATCGTTTATCAAACGAGTGGCATGCTATGATGGGCACCTCCACGATCTGCAGAGGCCCACTCATGCGCTATCCGTCCACCCACAAAGAGGAAACCCGCAAGAAGCTGCTCGCGAATGCCCGTGCCATCGCCAAGAAGGGCGGCTTCGGCACCACCGGCGTCGATGAATTGATGGCTAGCATCGGCCTGACCGGGGGCGCCTTCTATGGACACTTCCCGTCCAAGGAGGCGCTGTTCGCCGAACTGCTCGAACACGAAATCTCCAACAGCACCGACATGCTGGCCGGAGACCGCGACTCGCCGCCCGACCACGTCGCCAAGCGGCTGCGCAGCTACCTGAGTTCGTACCACGCGCTGCATCCGGAAACCGGCTGCGTGCTGCCGGCGCTCGGGCCCGAGATCGCCAGGGCCGGGCCCGAGGTGCGTGCCTCGGTCGAGGAGGGCCTGAAGCGCCTGCAGAAGAGCTGGAGCTCGCGCATCGGCGACCCCGATGCGGCATGGGCGCTGATTGCCCAGTGCGTGGGCGCGCTGGTGTTGTCCCGCGCGGTGGAATCCGAGCGCACGCGCAAGGAAATCCTGGCCTCGAGCCGGCGCTTCATCGACCAGACGCACGCGCTGGACGCGGCGCCCGCGAAGCCCTCCAAGGCCTCCTGACGGCCGCGGCCGATGCTGCCCCGGCGCGCCACTGCTGCACGTGCGCTGATGCCAGCGCGCCCTGCACCGCGGACGCTGGCGGTTGATGCCGCCGGCCCCGAGCGGTCGGCCTGCACCTACACCACGGCGCATCAGCTCGCCCGCCTCGTCAGGCAGCACTACGACGCGGAACTGGGCGCGATCGGCCTCAGGGCCACGCAGTACCGGCTGCTGGTGGAAATCCTTGCACACGGGCCGGTGCGCCCCTGCGACCTGGCGGAGAGCATGTCGCTTTCTCCGTCGACGCTGACGCGCAATCTCAAGCCCCTGATCGCGGCGGGATGGGTCGATCTTGGACCCGGGATGGACGGACGCACCCGCAGTGTGTGCGTCACCGCTGCGGGCCGCAGCAAGTGTGCCGAAGGCCTGCCTCGCTGGAGCATGGCGCAGGCCAGGGTGCATCGGTTGATGGGGAGCCGGCAGGTCGGCGCGTTGCACGCGCTCGTTGGCCAATGCTTGACGAGCATGTCGGCAGCGGCCGAATGAACGCGGTCAATCTCGGTGCGGCCCGATGGCTGCCGCCCGGACGGGCTCGGCCTGCCAGCCGCCGCCGAGCGCCTTGAATGCATTGACTGCCGCGCGCGCCGACTCCGTTTGCGCCTGCGCTCTGGCATCGGCCACGCGCAGCATGCCCTCGTCGGCCTGCAGCACTTCGATCAGGCTGACCACACCGCGCTGATAGGCCGCGAACGATGCCCCTCGCGCGCGGCCGAGCGATGCTTCTCCCTGCGCGAGCAGCGCGGCCTGCTCTTCGCGCTTGACCAGGGCCGAGAAGGCGTTCTCCACGTCTTCGGTGGCATGCAGCGCGGCGAGCCGGTAGGCCGCGAGCAGCTCCGCGTCCTGCCCCTTGGCGAGCTCGATCTGCGCATCGATGCGGCCGAAGTCGAACAGCCGCCAGCGCAGCCCGAGCAGGGCCGCGGCCTGGCTCGCGCCGGCGCTGAACAGGTTGCCGCTGGCCACCGACGTGGCGCTGCCGATCGTTCCCGCGAGCGACAGTTTGGGGTAGTACTCGGCCACGGCCACGCCGATGCGGGCGTTCGATGCCGCAAGGCGCCGCTCGGCGGCGATCAGGTCGGGGCGGCGCCGCAGCAGCTCGGCGGGCGATCCGGCGGCACCGATGCCAGGCGCAACGGGAATGGCCGCTGGCGCAGCCAGTTCGGCGCGGTGCGCGCCTGGCGCCGTCCCCAGCATCACGTCGAGCGCGTTCATGGCCGCGGCCTCGCCCGCCTCGAGCGCCGGCACCGACGCGCGAACCTGCGCCAGCGCGCCTTCGCCCTGGTGCAACTGGAGCTCGGTGGCGAGCCCCTTGCCGTGGAGCAGGCCGATCTTCGCGAGCAGGTCCTGCTGCGTTGCGGCTTGCCGGCGTGCAATGTCTAGGCGGGCCTGCAGGCCGCGCAGGGTGATGTAGATGTCGGCGGTCTGCGCGGCCACGGCCAGGCGCGTGGCGGCCGCGCCGGCCTCCGATGCCTGGTAGTCGGCCAGCGCGGCCTCGCGTCCCCGGCGCAGGCCGCCGAAGATGTCCAGCTCCCAGCTGGCGCCGAGGTTCGCTTCGTAGGCGCTGCCGTGGCGATCGAAACCCGGCTGCGCGTTCAGCACCTGGCCCAGCGGCGTCTCCACCGACTGGTAGGCCCTGGCCGCCTGCGCGCCCAGATTGCCCGAAGGCAGCAGCGCCGCATTCGCCGCACCGAGCCCCGCCCGGGCCTGTGACACGCGGGCGGCGGCCTGCGCAAGATCGAGGTTCTGCTTCAGCGCCTGTTCAACATAGCCGGCCAGCTGCGCATCGCCGAAGCCGGTCCACCACGCCACCAGCTCGGCGTTGGCGGCGCCGGATCGCTGGGCGAGCGCCGCCTCGCCGATGAAATGGTCGGGCAGGGCCGGGACAGGCCGGACATAGTCAGGCCCCACGGCGCAGCCTGCGAGGAGGCTGAACAGCAGGGGCAGGGCAAGCGTGCGTGGGGACATGGGATTGCTCCGGGCGATGGACGGAAAAGGCCAAAGAATTGAGTGACTATAATTCAATTTGGTCACTTGTTGTTGTTTGCCGAGGCGCTAAGCTCCCGGCATGAACAACGCAACTTCTTCTGCGCCAACCACGCGGGGGCCGGCCGACCACGACGTGCGCGCGCAGATCGTCGCGGCGGCCACCGAGCACTTCAGCCAGTACGGCTACGAGAAGACCACGGTTTCCGACCTTGCCAAGGCCATCGGCTTCTCCAAGGCCTACATCTACAAGTTCTTCGAGTCCAAGCAGGCAATCGGCGAAATGATCTGCTCGAACTGCCTGCGCGAGATGCAGGCAGACATCCGCGCAGCGGTCGACGCGGCCGGCAGCCCGCCGGAAAAGCTGCGCCGCATGTTCAAGGCCATTGTCGATTCGGGCCTTCGGCTGTTCCTGCACGACCGCAAGCTCTATGAGATCGCGATCTCGGCAGCCAGCGAGCACTGGCCGTCGGCCATCGCCCACGAGGCGTGCATCCGGCAGATGCTGCTCGAATTGCTGAAGCAGGGGCGCGAGTCCGGCGACTTCGAGCGCAAGACGCCCATCGACGAGACGGCAGCAGCCATCTACCTGGTCATGCACCCGTACATCAACCCCGTGATCCTGCAGCTCAGCTCCAATTACACGGACCAGGCGCCGGCCCAGCTGTCGGGTCTGGTGCTGCGCAGCTTGTCGCCGTAGCCGAATAAATTCTCAGTGACTATTGACTAAATTGGTCACTGTTATCAGAATCGGGGCTCTATCGATTCGTCAATGGGCCCCTCATGCACTCGCGCCGCTTCCTCACATCCGCCTTGGTCTGCGCCTTGCCGTTCGCGCTGGCCGCCTGCGACGACAAGGCCCCGCCCGATCCGCGCACCCAGGCGCCGCTGGTGCGCGCCGCCACGGTCCAGGCCGCCGCGTCGGCATCGCGCTCGTTCACCGGCACCGTCGCCGCGCGGGTTCAAAGCGACCTGGGCTTCCGCGTCTCCGGAAAGGTGCTGGAGCGCCTGGTCGACGCGGGCCAGACGGTCAAGCGCGGCCAGGCGCTCATGCGCATCGACCCGGTCGACCTGAGGTTGGCCGCGCGTGCGCAGCAGGAGGCTGTCAGCGCCGCGCGGGCGCGTGCGAAACAGGCCGGCGACGAGGAAGCGCGTTACCGCGATCTGCGTGGGACCGGCGCCATTTCCGCCTCGGCGTACGACCAGGCCAAGGCGGCGGCGGATACCGCGCAGGCCCAGCTCGCGGCAGCAGAAGCGCAATCGGAAGTCGCACGCAATTCGAATCGCTATTCGGAACTCGTTGCCGATGCGGACGGCACGGTGCTCGAGACGCTGGCCGAGCCCGGCCAGGTCGTCAGCGCCGGGCAGCCGGTGGTTCGCGTGGCGCAGGCCGGCCGCAGGGAGGCGGTGGTGCAACTGCCCGAGACGCTCCGCCCTGTCATCGGCTCCGCGGGGCAGGCCACGCTGTTCGGCAGGGAAGGCGTTGCCGTGCCCGTCAAACTCAGGCAGCTCTCCGATGCGGCCGACAAGCTCACGCGCACCTTCGAGGCGCGCTACGTGCTTGAGGGCGAACTCGCCAACGCGCCGCTGGGCGCCACCGTGACGATCGACATCTCGGACGGCAAGCCGGCCCGGGCAGGAGGCGTCCAGGTGCCCATCGGCGCCTTGTTCGATACGGGCAAGGCCACGGGCGTCTGGGTCATCGGCGGCGATCCGTCGACGGTGCGCTGGCAGCCGGTGGCCGTCGAGCGCCTCGACGGCGAGCGTGCGCTGGTGGACGGGCAGCTCAAGCAGGGAGACCAGGTGGTCGCGCTTGGCGCACACCTGCTGCGCGAAGGCGAGAAGGTGCGTGTGGCGGCCTCGGCCGCGACCGCCGCAGTGGGCGGAGCCCGCCCATGAGCGAAGGCCGCTTCAACCTGTCGGCGCTGGCGGTACGCGAGCGATCCATCACGCTGTTCCTCATCGGCCTGATCTCGCTGGCGGGGCTGGTCGCGTTCTTCAAGCTCGGGCGCGCGGAAGATCCGGCCTTCACCGTGAAGGTGATGACGGTCATCACCGCCTGGCCCGGCGCCACGGCGCAGGAGATGCAGGACCAGGTCGCCGAAAAGCTCGAGAAGCGCCTGCAGGAGCTGCGCTACTACGACCGCACCGAGACCTACACGCGGCCCGGGCTGGCGTTCACGACGCTGACGCTGCTCGACAGCACGCCGCCGGCACAGGTGCAGGAACAGTTCTACCAGGCGCGCAAGAAGCTCGGCGACGAAGCGGGCAGCCTGCCGGCCGGCGTGATCGGACCGATGATCAACGACGAATACGCGGACGTCACCTTTGCCCTGTTCGCGCTCAAGGCCAGGGGAGAAGCGCAGCGCGTGCTGGTGCGCGATGCCGAGACGCTGCGCCAGCGCCTCTTGCATGTGCCCGGCGTGAAGAAGGTCAACATCGCGGGTGAGCAGTCGGAGCGCATCTACGTCGAGTTCGCGCACGACCGGCTGGCCACTCTGGGCATCGGGCCGCAGGACGTGTTCGCGGCGCTCAACAGCCAGAACGCGCTGAGCCCGGCCGGCTCCGTGGAAACCCGCGGCCCGCAGGTCTTCATTCGGCTGGACGGCGCATTCGACACCCTGCAGAAGATCCGCGACACGCCCGTGGTCGCGCAGGGCCGCACCCTGAAGCTGTCGGATGTGGCCACGGTCAGGCGCGGCTACGAAGACCCCGCCACCTTCATGATCCGCAACGGCGGCGAGCCGGCGCTGCTGGTGGGCGTCGTGATGCGGGAGGGCTGGAACGGGCTCGACCTGGGCAAGGCGCTGGACGTGGAAGCCCGCGCCATCAACGCCGAGCTGCCGCTGGGCCTGAGCTTCGCCAAGGTCACCGACCAGTCGGTGAACATCAGTGCGTCGGTCGACGAATTCATGGTCAAGTTCTTCGCGGCCCTGCTGGTCGTCATGCTCGTGAGCTTCCTGAGCATGGGCTGGCGCGCGGGCCTGGTGGTGGCTGCCGCGGTGCCGCTGACGCTGGCCGTGGTGTTCGTGGTGATGGCCGCTACGGCCAAGAACTTCGACCGCATCACGCTCGGCTCGCTGATCCTCGCGCTCGGCCTGCTGGTGGACGACGCCATCATCGCCATCGAGATGATGGTGGTGAAGATCGAGGAGGGCTACAGCCATGTGGCCGCATCCGCCTATGCCTGGAGCCACACGGCGGCGCCGATGCTCTCGGGCACGCTGGTCACCGCCGTCGGCTTCATGCCCAACGGCTTCGCACCGTCGACCGCGGGCGAGTACACGAGCAACATGTTCTGGATCGTCGGCATTGCGCTGATCGCCTCCTGGGTGGTCGCCGTGGTGTTCACACCGTACCTGGGCGTCAAGCTGCTGCCCAACTTCAAGAAGATCGAAGGCGGCCATGCCGCGATCTACGGCACGCCGCGCTACAACCGGCTGCGCGGCGTGCTGGCGCGCGTCATCGCGCGCAAGTGGCTGGTGGCGGGCGCGGTCGTCGGCCTGTTCGTGGTGTCGATCCTCGGCATGGGCGTGGTCAAGAAGCAGTTCTTTCCGATCTCCGACCGCCCCGAGGTCCTGGTCGAAGTGCAGATGCCCTACGGCAGCGCGATCACCCAGACCAGCGATGCCACGGCCAAGATCGAGGCCTGGCTGTCGGCGCAGCGGGAGGCCCAGATCGTCACCTCCTACATCGGGCAGGGCGCGCCCCGCTTCTACTTCGCGATGGGCCCGGAACTGCCCGACCCGTCGTTCGCGAAGATCGTGGTACGCACCGCCAGCCAGGAGGAGCGCGAAGCGCTGAAGCACCGGTTGCGCGAGGCCGTCGCCGACGGCCTCGCGTCCGAGGCGCGGGTGCGCGTGACGCAGCTCGTGTTCGGGCCGTACTCGCCGTTTCCCGTGGCCTACCGCGTCAGCGGACCCGATGCGAACGAGCTGCGCAGGATCGCAGCCGAGGTGCGGCAGGTGATGGATGCCAGCCCGATGATGCGCACCGTCAACACCGACTGGGGCACCCGCACGCCCACGCTGCACTTCACCCTGAAGCAGGACCGCCTGCAGGCCGTGGGGCTGAGCTCCAGCGCGGTGGCGCAGCAACTGCAGTTCCTCCTGAGCGGCGCGCCGGTGACCACCGTGCGCGAGGACATCCGCACCGTGCAGGTGGTGGCCCGCTCGGCCGGCAGCACCCGGCTCGATCCCGCCAGGCTCGCGGACTTCACGCTCGCCGGTGCCGGCGGCCAGCGCATTCCGCTGTCGCAGGTCGGCGAGGTCGAGGTACGCATGGAAGAGCCCGTGATGCGGCGGCGCGACCGCATGCCCACGATCACGGTGCAGGGCGACATCGCCGAAGGGCTACAGCCCCCCGACGTGTCGAAGGCGATCACCGCGAAGCTGCAGCCGCTGATGCAGAAGCTGCCGGCCGGCTACCGCATCGCCGAGGCCGGCTCCATCGAGGAATCGGAGAAGGCAACCGCGGCGATGCTGCCGCTCTTCCCGATCATGCTGGCGGCCACGCTGCTCATCATCATCTTCCAGGTGCGCTCGATCTCCGCGATGGTCATGGTGTTCCTCACGAGCCCGCTCGGGCTGATCGGCGTGGTGCCGACCCTGCTGCTGTTCCAGCAGCCCTTCGGCATCAATGCGCTCGTCGGGCTCATCGCGCTGTCGGGCATCCTGATGCGCAACACGCTGATCCTGCTCGGCCAGATCCACCACAACCAGCAGGAGGGGCTCGATCCGTTCCATGCGGTCGTCGAGGCGACCGTGCAGCGTGCGCGGCCCGTGATCCTCACGGCGCTGGCGGCGATCCTCGCGTTCATTCCGCTGACGCATTCGGTGTTCTGGGGCGCATTGGCGTACACGCTGATCGGCGGTACTTTCGCGGGAACGATCCTCACGCTGGTGTTCCTGCCGGCGATGTATTCGATCTGGTTCAGGATCAAGCCAGGCAACGCGACCCAACCCGCGCACTGACGCGCCTCATCACCATTCATCAAGATCGAAGGAATTGCCATGTCGAGTTCATCAGTCGTTGTCGTGACGGGCGCGTCCTCGGGCATCGGGCGCGCCGCTGCGGAAATGTTCGTGGCGCGGGGCTGCCGGGTGTTCGGCACCGCGCGCGACCTGCGCAAGGCACCTGCGCTGCCCGGTGTCGAGTTCGTCGAGATGGACGTTCGCGAAGAGGGCTCGGTCCAGGCAGGCATCGAATCCATCATCGAGCGGGCCATGCGCATCGACGTGCTGGTCAACAACGCGGGAATGATGATGATCGGCGCGGTCGAGGAAACCGCGACGGCCGAGGCCGCGGAACTGTTCGACACCAACGTCTTCGGCCTGCTTCGCACGACGCGCGCCGTGCTGCCATACATGCGCCAGCAGCGCCGCGGGCGGATCGTCAACGTGAGTTCGGTGCTCGGCGTGCTTCCGGCCCCGTACATGGGGCTCTATGCGGCCACCAAGCACGCGGTGGAAGGGCTGTCGGAATCGCTGGACCACGAGGTGCGCCAGTTCGGCATTCGCGCGACGCTGGTGCAGCCGGCCTTCACGCGGACCAACCTCGATGCCAACGCACCGCGTGCCAAGACACGGATCGCGGGCTATGACCGCGAACGCGACCAGGTGGCGCTCTCCGTGGCCGCCAGCGTCGGCGGTGCGCCCGGGCCGCACGGCGTGGCGAGCACCATCGTCGAGGCGGCGCTCGGCCCGTGGCGCATGCGCTGCACGCCGCCGGAGGAGGCGTCCTTGCTGACGAAGCTGCGCCGCTTCATGCCTGCGGGACCGGTGGACGCGAGCCTGAGAAAAAAACTCGGACTCGGTTCCTTCTGAGCGCGCGCCCCGTCCGGCAGCGAAGGAGAACATCATGGACAGCCTGGATCTCCTGCGCACCTTCAGCGAGGTGGCCTCTTCCGGAAGCTTCTCCCGCACTGCCAAGCATCTCGCGCTGTCGCGGGGGACCGTCAGCAAGTACATCGCGGCCCTCGAGCACCGCTTCGGCGTGCGGCTGCTGAACCGGACCAACCGCGCCGTCAGCCTCACGGACGCAGGCCTCCTGCTGCTCGACAGGAGCAGGCCGATACTGGAACTGGCCGACGTGACGCGCGCCGAACTGCAGGACCGCGCGCGCATCCCGAGCGGGCGCCTGCGCATCTCGGCACCGCACGGCATGGACCTGACGCAGCTGCCGGCACTGATCAACGACTTCCTCGGCCACTATCCGGAGGTCAGCATCAGCCTCGTGCTCTCGAACCGCCTGGTCGACCTCTCGGAGGAGGGGGTGGACATCGCGCTTCGCTTCGGCCCCTCGGCCAACGAGAACCTGATCGTTCGAAAACTGGTGCCGATGGCGCTCAGCGTCTGCGCCGCGCCCATGTACTGGCGCAAGCACGGCGTGCCTGCCCATCCCGCCGAGCTTGCGCATCACACCGCGTTGATCAGCACCCAGCTCCATCCGCTGCCGAAGTGGCGCTTCGAAGCCGACCGCCAGCCGATCGAGGTGGCGGTCCGCGGCAGGCTGGACGCAACGGAAACCGGCCCGCTGATCCAGGCGGCGCTTCTGGGCGCAGGCGTGGTCTACCTGCCGTCGGTGATGCTCGAGCCTTACATCGAGAGCGGGCGGCTGGTGCCCGTGCTGTCCACATTCGTTCGCAGCGACATGTGGCTGTCGGCTGTCTATCTGCAACGCCGGCACAGCACCGCGGTGCAGCGTGCATTCCTGGATTTCCTGGCGGTGCGGCTCAAGCCTGCAGGCAAGGAGGGCAGGACGGACCGTTCAGATCCACCGCGCCCTTGAGCGCGAGTTCAGGCGTGACCAGCAGCTGCTCACGATGGATCTCCTGATGGTTCGATTCGGTGCGTCAAAGGGCCTGCCGGGCTTCATGGATCCGCATGGCTGTTCAGCCACGCTGCAATCGCTGCGACGCTGCGGAAGTCGTCGCAGGCGCGCGCGGGAACGCCGGGATGGCGCTGGTTCCACATGCGCGAGAGCGCCTGGCCCGGCCCCACCTCCAGCACGCAGCGCACCTGCCGCGCCATGATGTTTTCCATGCATTCGTCCCAGCGGACCGTCTGTGCAATCTGGGCAGCCAACGCCGCGCGGGCAGACCCTGCATCGCGGACGCGGTCCCCTGCATTGCTGAACAGCACGACGCGGGGCGCCTGGAACGGCACCTGCGCCAGCGCCAGTGAAAAGCTCACCGCCGCTTCGCGCATCCAGGGCGTGTGGGACGCAACGCTGACCCGCAGGCGCGTGCACTGCGCACCGGCGGCCAGGGCGATGCGCTCGGCATCGTCCAATGCAGCAATCGGGCCGCCGAGGACCACGCTGGCGCTGCCGTTGCGAATCGCGAGTTCGAGCCCCGCGTCGATGCGCAATTGCTCCAGCTTCTGCCCGGGCAACCCGCTGACGGCCAGGAGGCCGCCGGGCGCACGGGCGGCGCAGCGGTCCATGGCCTCGGCCCGCAGTGGCGCGAGTGCTGCGGCCGCGCCCGCATCGATCACGCCGGCCGCGCTGAAGGCCGCCAGTTCGCCGACGCTGTAGCCGGCGACCGCGGCGGGCGGCGGAACCATGGGCGCGAGTTGTGCCCAGGCCGCCAGGGCAAGGCCGGTCAGCAGCGTCTGCGCGTTGTCGTTGCGTTCGGCCCAGTGCGGGTCTGCGAGGGCGCGGCGCCAGTCGGCGACCCCCAGCCGCACGCACATGCCGTGCACGAGTGCGTCGTCCGCGAGCCAAGGCAGCATCGCGGGATGCTGGGTGCCCTGGCCGGAGAAAAGCAGCGCGAAGCTCATGGGCCTGGACACACGCGCTGGAGCCAGCAGGCGGCGGCCAGCGTGTCTGCCGCGCCGCCGGGCGACAGGCGTCGCCGCACGAAATCGTCTGCAATGGCCTGCGCCTCCTGGAGCCCTTCGGGCCGCGCGATGCCGCCTCGATCGAGAAAGCCTTGCGCTGCGTGCCGGGCGTCGCGCAAACCGGCCAGGCCGCCACGGTGCGCGAGATTGCTGTCGTCCAGCACGGCGATGATGTGGAACAAGGTATCGAGCCGGGCCAGGCGGGGCGCGAGGCCCCGGGCCAATGCCTTCCTCAGTGCCGGAAGCGCCGTCTCGAACAGCACCGGAAACACCAGCGCCGCCTCTTCCGATGCGCTGCGCAGGCCATGGCGCCGTGCAGCGATGCCGCCGGGGAGGGCGGACGGCCGTTGGCTCCGCTTGGCGAGTGCGTCGCCCCAGTGCCGGCGCAGCGCATCGCGCAGCGCTGCCGGGTGCAGTGGACCGTCTTGCTCGCGCAGTGCCGCGCCCGCCGCCGCGCACAGCAGGCCGAGCATGAAGATCGCGCCGCGGTGCGTGTTGATGCCGCCGGTGGCAGCCAGCATGCGCGCCTCCGCCGCGATGCCGTGGCGTTCGAGCACCGCGAAATCCGCGCCCGCAGCCCCGGCCTCGGCGATCCGGACGAAGTAGCGGCGCAGCGAGAACAGGCTGCGCATGAAGGTGTGCGCGTCCATGTCGTCGTGGCTGCCGCAGTCGATCAAGGTGACCAGGCCAGGCTTGGGCGACAGCGACAGTTCGTCGTACAGCGCGAGCGTGGCGGCGCGACCGATCGCTGCCAGTGTCGGCCGTGACTCCGGGGCCAGAGAAAAGGCGGCGTTCCTCATGCGACCGGCTCCATGATCTCGGCTTGCCCGCACCAAGTGGTATCCCGCTGCAGGCACACGCCGTCCAGGCGCTTGACCATCACCGCCCGCGCACGTCCGGCGCGCCACTCGCGCCATTCACGCCAAGCCACGGCCGCGCCGTCCGCGAACATGAGCTCGCCATCCAGCCGGGGCCGTTCCGCCTCGAAGGACCCGAGCGCACGAACCACGGCATCCGCATGTGCCGCGTCGTCGACGGGGATCGACAGGTCGAGATCGGAATCGTCCCGTACGTGATCGAGACCGCTGATCGCCTGCCAGCCGAAGCTGCCGAACACGCGAGGGGTCGCATGGCTTGCGTCGAGCCTGCCGAGCAGTTCACGCACTGCGCCACGCGCCGGCGGGGGCAGCAGCTTCTGCATGTCGTCGAGCCGCGGGAATTCGCCGAGGCCGTGCACCGCGGCGTGCGGCACCTGCAGCGCAATCCGGCGCCTGTCCCAGCGCGCAGGCGCAGGCAAGCCGAGCGCGATCCATCCATCGGCCATGGCGTCTGCCGGCTGGCGCGTCACGACCAGCGGTAGCCGGTGCGATGCCCAATGCGCGAGGCAGTCGCGCGCCTGCGCATCCCACGGCCGGCCGAGCACGGCGGCCCATCCGCTCGTGGAGAGGCGGGCGAGCTGGTGGCGGCGCAGCGGAACCATGGCGGTCATCACATTCAGGCGGAATTCAAGCGGCGTCCAGCACGCGCTGCACGACCGAGGCGGCGAGCCGGCGGCCACCCCGTTCGGCGCCGTCCCGCGCGCGCTGGTCCTCGGTCGGCGCATGGGCCAGCGCCTCGCGCAGGCAGGCCTGCAGGTCACCTTTCCAGAGCGAACGCACGCCGCCCATCGCCACGTAGTTCTGCACGCCCGGTGCGAACACCGGGTTGGACTGCGACAGCGCCGTGAGCTTGTCCTCCGGCAGCTTGGTCACGCGCGCCATCGCGGGGATGCGCATCACGCGGATCTCGGCGTCGGGCAGCGCATAGCAGGCGTCGGCGATCAACCCCGAGGTGATGAAGCCGCCGGACAGCGCCTGGTCGTACACCAGGCCGAGCACGCGGTGGCCGCGGCGCCGCGCCAGGTCGATGCTGGCGCCCAGGTGCGCCATCGCCCGGTTGATGCCGAGCAGTTCGTCGCGCCGGCGCAATTGCTGGCCCTGGGTGTCGATCAACAGCAGGATCGGCCGGCCCGGATGCCGTGCGATGGTGTCGAGCACCACGCGGGCCTGCGCCAGCGCGAGCCGGACACCGATCGGCGCGTGGTTGGTGGTGCCAATCACCGCCACCGGCTCACCGTCGAAGATGACTTCGCCTTGCAGAAAATCTTCGTCTTCGCGCATGCCGTGGTAGGGGCCGAAGAGCTGGGTGACCAGAGAACTCCATTGCATGTGATGCTCCTCGTTCAGATGGTGCGAAGCGCGCGCACGGCTTCGACCGAAAGCTCCGGCACCTGCTGCGCGTCGGCAATGCCGAGTGCGCTCCAGAGCAGCGCCGCCTCGTCGCGGTCCGTGGTGTCGGTGGTGTCCAGGGCGTGCAGGCGTTGCGTGAGCAGCGCGTGCTCCTGCTCCAGTGCCGCGAACGTGAACGGCTTCGATGCACCGATCGCCGCGATGGCCGCCGCGCGGAAGGCGGCAACGTCGTCTTCGACCAGCGCATCGCAATCGCCGGTCAGCCAGCGGTGCTTGCCGCCGGTCGTGCGCCAGACCAGCGCGCGGTCGCGCGAGTCGAACTCATCCACACCGTGAGAGGCTTCGATTACCTCGGGGCCCGACATCGCCAGCCGGCCGACATCGCTCATCACGATGTAGTCGGCACAGCGCGCCACGATGCCCATGCCGCCGAAGCAGCCATTGGCACCGCCGATCAGCACGAGCACCGGGATGCCGGCGGCGCGCACGTCGAGCAGGGCGCGCATCACTTCCGATACCGCGATCAACCCGGCATTGGCCTCGTGCAATCGCACGCCGCCCGATTCGGCCAGCAGCAGCACCGCCGCCGGCCGGTCGCGCAGCGCCCGCTGCAGCAGGCCGACCAGCTTGGCGCCATGCACCTCGCCGACGCCGCCGCCCATGAACGCGCCTTCCTGGGCAGCCACGAACACCTCACGGCCATCGAGCATTGCGCGGCCGACCGCCACGCCGTCGTCGAAGGCCGAGGGCACGCCGAGCTGTGCCAGGTGCGGGCTCATGACCCGCTCGCTCGGCGGCAGCCATTCGTGGAAACTGCCAGGATCGAGCAGCAGCGCCAGCCGCTCGCGCGCCGAGCATTCGGCATAGCTGATCATGGCCGGCCTCCGGTGATTTCGGCCACCGCCTGGTCCAGGCGCAGGCTCACCACCGCGGGCGTGGCCCCCATGTCGTTGATCGACACGCGCACGCCGGCCAGCGGATGGCGCGCGTGGAAGTCGTTCATCACGGCCTGCCAGATCGGCTCGAAGCCGCGCGCCGAAGTCTCGATGCGCACTGCGCAGCCATCGCCGCCGGCCGGCTCGAGCAGCACCTCGAGGTTGCCGGAGCCGACCACGCCGACCAGCACCGGCGCAAAGGCCCCAGCCGGCTTGCCGCCGGAAAAGGAAAAGTCCAGGGTTTCGAGCCCTGCGGGAACGTCGCTCATTGTCGGATCTCCTGCTACCAGTTTCTGAAGCGCCTGGGCGGCTGGTACAGCCCGCCGGAGGCGCGCACCAGGTCGCGCATGCTGCGTGCGGCCAGCAGGTTGCGCGTGGCCTGGCGGGGGTCGATGCCAAGGTCCTGCGGCCGGCGGATCACGCCGCGGTCGCGCAGGTTCTCCACCGCGCGCCTGTCGCGTGCCAGGCCCACCGCGGTGTAGCCGGCCACGCCGCGGATGGCCTGTTCGCGCTCCGCGTCGCTGCGGCACAGCAGCAGGTTGGCGATGCCTTCCTCGGTGAGGATGTGCGAGACGTCGTCGCCGTAGATCATGATCGGCGGCAGGTCCATGCCGGCCTGCTCCTGCAGCGTCCAGGCGTCGAGCCGGTCGACGAAGGCCGGCTGCATGTGCTCGCGGAAGGTCTCGACCATCTGCACCACCAGCTTCTGCCCGCGCGGCGTGCCGGCCGCGCCGCTGCGCCCGGCACGCGCCTCGCGCCCGGCCTTGAGCCAGGCCGGGCTCGCATGGCGGCGGCCGCGCGCATCGGCGCCCATGTTGGGCGCGCCGCCGAAGCCGGCGATGCGGCCCAGCGTGGCGGTGGAGCTGTTGCCGTCGAGGTCGATCTGCAGGGTCGAGCCGATGAACATGTCGCAGGCGTAGTGGCCCGCCGCCTGGCAGAACGCGCGGTTGCTGCGCAGGCTGCCGTCGGGGCCGGTGAAGAACACGTCGGAGCGCGCGCGGATGTAGTCCTCCATCCCCAGCTCGGAACCGAAGGAATGCACGGACTCCACCCAGCCCGCTTCGATGGCGGGTATCAGCGCCGGATGCGGGTTCAGCGCCCAATGCTTGCCGATCTTGCCCCTGAGGCCGAGCGACTCGCCATAGGTCGGCAGCAGCAGCTCGATGGCCGCCGTGTCGAAGCCGATGCCGTGGTTCAGGCGCTGCACGCCGTACTCGGCATAGATGCCCTTGATCGCCATCATCGCCATCAGGATCTGGACCTCGCTGATCTGCGCCGGGTCGCGCGTGAACAGCGGCTCGATGAAGTTCGGGCGCGGCGCCTTGACGACGAAGCTCACCCAGTCGGCGGGAATGTCGATGCGCGGCAGTGTGGTGGTCCTGCCGTCGACCATTTCGTTGACCTGCGCGATCACGATGCCGCCCGAGAACGCCGTGGCCTCGACGATGGCGGGCGTGTCCTCGGTATTGGGGCCGGTGTAGAGATTGCCTTCGGCATCCGCAGCCTGCGCAGCGACCAGCGCGACCTTGGGCGTCAGGTCGATGAAATAGCGCGCGAACAGTTCGAGGTAGGTGTGGATCGCGCCGATCTCGATGCGCCCCGCCGACACCAGCTTGGCCAGCCGCGCGCCCTGCGGCCCCGAGAAGCTGAAGTCCAGCCGGGCCGCCACGCCGTTCTCGAACACGTCCAGGTGCTCCGGCAGCGCCAGCACCGACTGCACCATGTGCAGGCCGTGGATGCGCTGCGGATCGACCTGCACCAGGGCCTGCGCCAGGAAGTCGGCCTGCTTCTGGTTGTTGCCTTCGAGGCAGACACGGTCGCCGGGCGAGAGCACGGCTTCGAGCAGGGTGGCAATGGCTTCGGTCTCGACGCGCTTGCCGGCGAGCCGCGTCCCGAGCGCATCGGCCGCGCGCGCGAGCCGGGCATTGCGGTCGTCAGCCTTGGAGGTCCAGGAACTGGGGGTCATGAGAGGAGGAGGGGGTTGAAAGTCGATCGAATCGGGGGAAGTGCCTCAGAGCACCACGAAGAGCAGCCACACCACCACGGGAGCCACCAGCGTCACGATGGCGCCATACATCATCAGCTGCCGGAAGAACAGGTCGCGGTCCACGCCCTTGGCGTTGGCGAGCACCAGGGCGCCGTTGGTGGAGAACGGGCTGACGTCGACGATGGTCGAGGACACGGCCATGGCCGCGATGAAGCCGATGGCGCTCACGCCGCTGCCGCCCTGCAGGAACGGCACCGCCAGCGGGATCAGCGAACCGAGCACGGCGGTCGACGAGGCGAAGGCCGAGACCACGGCGCCCACGAAGCACAGCAGCAGCGCCGCGACCATCGGCGAGGTGAGCCCGGCCACGCTGTGGCCGACGAAGTCGATCGTGCCCATCTTTTCCATCACGCCCACGTAGGTGCTGACGCCCACGATCAGCATGATCTCCGGCCACGACACCTGGCCCAGCGCGCGCTTTTGCAGGTTGGGCGCCATCAGCGTCAGCACGAGGCCGATGGTGATCGAGACGAAGCCGATGTCCTGCTTGAAGAACAGCGTCAGCACGGCCAGCGCCAGCAGGCCGGCCACGGTTGCGATCTGGTAGCCACGCGAGCCTGGGTTCGCGGCCCCGGCGGGCGCCGATTCCATCAGCGAGTTCTCCGCCCGCGCCGCGGTACGCCGCTCCTCGGGGAACGATTCGCCCTCGGCGTCGCCATACACCTGGGCGCCGCTCTGTCCATGCGAGGCGCGCGGCACGACCGGCGCACTGCCATCGGCATTCGCTCGCTGGCGCATCAGCTTCATGCCGCCCATCAGGAAGAACAGCAGCAGCGACACCGACAGGTTGACGCCAAGGCTCGCCAGCATGGTGGCGATCTCGTTGAGCGGCAGGCCGGCCTTGGCAACGATCTTGTTGGTGATGCCGCCGTAGATGCTGATCGGCGAGAAGCCGCCGCCCTGCGCACCGTGCACGACCATGAGCCCCATGAGCAGCGGATTGATGCCGTACCTGGCGGCAAAGCCGAGCGCGATCGGCGCGATGATGGCCACCGCCGCCGGGCTGACCGCGCCCACCGCCGTGAGCAGCGCGGCGATCAAGAACATGATCCACGGGATGGCGGCGATGCGCCCGCGCACGGCGCGCACCGCCAGCCTGACGAGCCAGTCGATGGTGCCGTTGTTCTGCGCCAGCGCAAACAGGTAGGTGATGCCCACCAGCGTGAGAAACAGGTCGGCGGGAAAGCCGCCCATGATCCCCTTCGCGTTCATGCCGGCCACCAGCGTGCCGACCAGGAAGGCACCGACGAAGGCGATCACACCCATGTTGATGGGCAGCACCGTGGCCAGCACGAACATGCCGACCAGTGCGTAGATCGAAATCCAATGTGAACTCATCGAGGCGTCTCCGGTGTTTTGGGTGCGACGCACATGCACCGTGCGCCTGGGTCCGTACGTTACGGACCCCCTCCGGGACGATCAATGAAGCGGCGTGGCCGACCCTTACGCCTTGCGAAACGATCGAGGGTTAACCCGAATCGGGCCGGTACCGCGCGTTCAGCCGAGTTCGGCCTTGGCCAGGCGGCACACCGACAGCAGCGCAAGCAGGTTGGGATCGCGCTCGCGGGTGCGCAGGAAGTTGAGCGCGATGGTCTGGCGCATCAGGTACCTGGGCTGCAGCGGGATCAACTGCACCTTCTGCGGCATGACGCCGCGCACCCGCCCCGGCAGCAGCGTGTAGCCGACGCCGCCGCTCACCAGGTTCATCAGCGAGAAGATGTCGTCGGTCTTCATCACCACGTTGGGCGTGAAGCCGGCGATGCGGAAGGTCTCCACAAACCCCCGGTAGGTGGCGAAACCTTCGCTCAGGCTCACGAAGCGTTCGCCGGCGCAGCTGCTCAGGTCGATTTCCTTCAGCGCGGCGTAGGGGGAGCCCACTGGCGCAGCAAACTGGATGTCGTCCTCGAACAGGGGCTCCGATTCGACATCGGAAACATCCTCGGGAATGGCCATGAGCGCGGCGTCGATCGCGCCATCGCGCAGCTTCTGCAGCAGGTGCGCATTGGAGCCGAGCACGAGCTCGGTGTGCAGGTCGGGCTTGCGCAGCTTCATGCCCATGATCAGCTGCGGCACCGTGCGGCTCGTCAGCGAATAGAGGGAGCCGATGCGGATGCGGTCGGACGAGTAGCCGGCGACCTCCCGCGTGGCGCGGATGCCCTGGGCCATGGTGCGAAGCACCTCGCGCGCCACCTCCGCCAGCGCATGTGCGGCTTCGGTCGGGTGCAGGTTGCGGCCTTCATGCCGGAACAGCGCGCAGCGCAAGCCGGTTTCCAGCGAATGCAGGGCCCGATGCACGCTGACGGCGCTGATCTCGAGCTTTTCCGCCGCGCGGGCCAGGTTGCCGGTCTCCATGAAGGCCAGCAGGATCTCGAGCTTGCGGAAGGTGATCTCTTCGTCGACGTGGAGGAGCATGGAGGGCCTGCGGATGAGGCCCGATCGTAACCCTGCACTCATCTGCCGCGCCTGCGCGTGGGCGTGGCCGCCGCCTGGCGCGACGACTCCGAGCGGGCAACTGGAGCGATGGCATGCGCGCGTGGCACCCGAAAGCCGGTCGGTGAGCTTCTTCGGCACCTTGATCTCGATGGTGAAGCAGGCTTCGGCACGGCCGTGATGCCCACGTTCGCAATGACCGCCTGCAAGCGCCATCATGTCAACGCAGACGTCCGGCGCGGCATGTGCGTCTGCTGGCCTTCTCAGGCACGCCTGGCTGGAGAGCTGATGCCCCTGAGGCCATCCGGCGGGAAAGCTATTTGCCCGCACGCTGGCGCAGTTCTTCGGTCGTCTCGTCGGGTCCTATGGCACTCCACCCAGGTGGCATCACAACATGGGCCAGTTTGGCCTTGAAGCCACGCGCCGCAACGACATCTCTCACCAGCGAAAGCCACTGATCAAATTCCACCCGGAAGGGGTTGTAGCTGGTTTGAGGTTTGACCAAACCGTAGCGGCAGGGAGTGTCTGCGCGCTCCGCAATATAGGTACCGAACAGACGGTCAAACACAATCAACACACCGCCGTAGTTCCCATCCAGATACTCCAGGTTGGCGGCGTGATGCACGCGGTGGCTGGAGGGTGTATTGAGCACGTATTCCAGCCAGCCCAGTTTGGGAATCCACGCGGCGTGGATCCAGAATTGGTAGGCCAGATTCAGCGCCAAGGTCGCCAACACCAGTTGCGGGTGAAATCCCAGCCAGACCAAAGGCACGAAAAAGACCACGCTGCCGGTGAGCTTGCCCACCATGGAAACGCGGTAGGCGGCTGCCAGGGTCAATTGGTTGGGTGTGTGGTGCACCGAGTGGTTGGCCCAAAACCAGCGCACACGGTGCGAGGCGCGGTGGTACCAGTAGTAGCAAAACTCCTGACCCAGGAACAACACGGCGATCGCCTGCCACGAATCGATCGTGACAGTGGTCAAGCGATGAGCCCACGCCCAATCGAAAACGGGGGCGGCCAGGGAGAACGGAATCGCAATGGCGAACACATGGCGCGCCACCACATTGGTCAGAGAAACGCCCAGGGCTTTCCAGTCGTAGCCTTGCCTGCGCGCCAGAACGGCGGCTTCCAGCAGCGAGGCCAGCACAAGAATGGGGAGCACCACCAGGACCAGGAATTTGTTCATGCTCATGGCCTACTCCTGATCGGTTTGCCGTGCGTTGGCAGCGGTTGGGTCGGCAGCAACTGTCGGAAGAGCCTGTGCAATCCGCTCCAGCAGTACGCAAGCACTTTGCAACTGCGCGCACTCCGTGGACGTCAGTTCGGAGGCAATGACCTGTGCCAGTGAAATCTCCACGCGTTTGGCAGCGCTGCCCAGCAATGTCAAACCCGATCTGGTCAGCGTGAGTACCGATTGCCGACCGTCGGTGGCATGCGGTTCGCGTTTCACCCAGTTTTCGGCCTCCAATTCAGCCAGCAGACGGGTTAAGGATTGGACCTTGACGCCTTCTCGCATGGCTAGTTCAGTAGGTGTCATGGGGCCTGCAAGGCGGAGCTGACCGATCACACTCAATTTGGCCGCGCCAATGCCCTCGGTTTGAAGCTTGGGCCGCAAGGGGCGTGAGAGCAGGGTGACAGCACGCCGCAGTTGGCTGGCACAAGCCTGGGCGTCATTTCGATTTTTTGCCATGGTTTTCATAAGACGTTGCTTACTAGATTTATTGTAAGAACAGTCTTACTAAAATGTCAACGCACGGGCCAGCGCCCGATGTCTATCCGGATCAAGCAAAGTGCGGCGACCCCCCAGCTCAAGCGGGCCGAAGAGAGGGTCTGCGGAGGAGCCATGACGCAGTGGGCTCGGCGGGAGAGATCGAACTGCGGGCCGGCGATGCGACCCGACGCGGTATCGAGGCAGGCGTGCCCCGTCGTGCGGGCCTCCGGCGCGCGCATGTCGATGCGTCGGTGGTTCCTGTCGATCCTGCATGGGATCGCAAGGCTGCTGACATTCGATGGCTTCGCCCGACGCCTCGGGTGACAACGAATGTCACTTCTTGCCGGTGCGTTTCCCTTGCAGCACGTGCAATGCATCCATCGGTTTTACCGAATTTCTCCGTATCGAGCGATCGGGGCGAGTGGCACGCAGATTGCAGAGTCTCTTCTTTGCACATTCAAGATAGATGACACATCCCACGAACGACGACAAGAGCGCCTCGCTGCTGGATCGCCGCACTTTCTTTATCGGTACTGCAAGTGCTCTGGCACTGGGAACGACGGCTTGCGGTGGAGGAAGCGGGGGCAGCAGCTTCTCGCCCATGGGTGGCGCCGCCGCGCAGCAGACGCCGCAACAGCAGACATCGGGTGCGGCTCCCGGTGCCGCAGACAACCCTGCAGCCTCGACGCCCGAGACGACGCCCCCCGCGCCGGAAGCACGCAAGATTGGGCATCCGGGCCTGCTCGTCACGGAGACCGACCTGCAGCGCATCCGTGACAAGCTCGCAGCCAGCGCGCAGCCGTGGGTCGGTGGCTGGGGCATGCTGCTCAATGGCGGGCGGGCCAACCTCGACACCAGGCCGTTCCCGCTGGCGACGGTGATCCGTGGCGTGGACGGCCAGAACTTCGGCGTGATGATCGTGGACATGCAGCGCGCGCTCCATCTCGCGCTGCGCTGGAAGATCACGAACGACGAGAACTATGCGAAGAAGTCGGTGGAGTTCCTCAACGCCTGGTCTTCGACCCTGACCAAGCTGGACGGCAATTCGAACGTCTTCCTCGCCTCGGGGCTCTACGGCTTCCAGTGGGCCAACGCCGCAGAGCTGATGCGGACCTATTCCGGATGGGCGAAGGAGGACCTCACCCGCTTTCAGGACATGCTGCTGAAGGTGTTCTATCCGTTGTGCCACGACTTCCTGGTCAACCACAACGGCACGGAGACAAGAAAGGTCACCCACTACTGGGCCAACTGGGACCTGTGCAACATCTGCTCCGTCTACGCGATCGGCGTGTTCTGCGACCGGCCCGATCTGACCGCCGAGGCGATCAGCTACTACAAGACCGGCCGGGGCAACGGCGCGGGCGCCAACAACGTCTACTACGTGCATCCCGGTTATCTGGGGCAATGGCAGGAAAGCCATCGCGACCAGGGCCATTCGACCCTTGGCATCTCCCTGGCCGGCGCACTGTGCGAGATGGCCTGGAACCAGGGCGAGGATCTCTACGGATACTGGAACAACCGGCTGCTGGCCGGCGCGGAGTACGTCGCCAAGACGAACCTGGCGGACGCCAGCGGCAACGCCCTGTTCACGATGCCGTTCGCCCCTTACACGGGCGTCTTCGGAACGGGCACCCAGGCGGCGGGCACGGGCAGCCTGCGGCCTTGCTGGGAACTCATCTACAACCACTACGTGAACCGCAAGGGCCTCTCGGCACCGTGGACCAAGGCAGTCGTCGACAAGGTACGGCCGGAGCGAGCCGATGGCGGCGACCAGCCGGGGCTGGGCACGCTGCTCTATGCGCGCGATCCGGTCCCCGCCGCAAAGCCCAGCGGACTGAGTGCATTGCTCAACGATGGAAAGGTGCAGCTGTCCTGGTGGGGCAGCGCAGGCGCCTCCCACTACCTCGTGCAGCGAGCGGCTTCGCCCGACGGTCTGTTCACGACCCTTTCGACAGTCACCGACCCGCGCACCTACACCGATGCCCCGGCCCAGGGCACCTGGTACTACCGGATCGACGCCGTGACCGACACGGGCCAACTCGCCGGCGCGGACACCCTGCGCGTGGCCGTGCCCGGCGAGCTGTGGCTGCACCTGCCGCTCAACGGCGATGCCAACGATGCCAGCGGCCACGGCCTGCATGCACAGTTGAAGGGCGGCACGAGCTGGGGCGAAGGACGCGCCGGCGGAAGTGCTTTGCAGCTCGACGGCCGCAGCGGTCACGTTGCGCTGCCCGACGGGGCCGTGTCGGCCCTGGGCAATTTCACGATCGCGGTGTGGGTCTATTGGGATGCGACAGCCGTCAATACGCGCATCTTCGACTTCGGCTCCAACGACGTGGCCTACATGTCGCTGATCCCGCGCGATGGCAAGGACCAGCTGCGTTTCTCGGCCTCGCGCAATCAGTTCTGGAACGAGGAGTCTGTGACCGCCGGCCTGCTGCCCACGGGGCGTTGGGTGCACGTGGCGTTCACGCTCTCGGGCACCGTGGGCACGCTCTACATGGATGGCGCGCAGGTCGCCACCGGGAACGGCATCTGGATCAATCCCTTCCAGCTGGGCCGCACCACGCAGACCTGGTTGGGCCGTTCGCAGTACGGCGGCGATCCGTTCTTCAAGGGCCGCATGCAGGACTTCCGCATCTACGGCGGTGCGCAGGACGCGGCCTTCATCGCGAACCTCGCGCGCTGACGGCCGACGGATAGCTGCGCGGCGCAGCCGACCCTGACCTTCAACCGACCCGCGTGCGCCTTCCAGGACGCGTCGGGGCTTTCCTCGATCCAAACAGACTTTTCTCATGAACTTTGCTTCTCGACGATGCGTTTCCGCACTGATGACTTCGCTGCTGCTTTTCGGCTGCGGCGGAGGAGGAGGTGGGGGCGGCGGTGGGGCCGGCGTTGCGCTGGTGGGGAGCCCGACCGGCCAGTCCGGCAGCGGCGCTTCCTCCAATGCCGGCCCGAGCAGTGGCGGCCAAGGCACCGGCGGCGCTTCGGGTGGTGGTGATGTTCAAGGCGGCGGTGGCATCCAGGGCGGGGGCGACACCGCGCCCCTCATGGCCACGGTCGCCTTGGCCAGCAGGCTCGGCAAGCCCGCCCGGGTGCTGGTCGGCCTGGGCGCCACTTCCATCGACGACATGAAGAGCCAGGACATCCAACCCGACATCGTCGAGCGCTATCTGGTGGGTGTCGGGCCGGGTTCCTGGCCCACGTGGAACAGTCCCGATGGGGCCTACGTCACCTTCACCGCGCAGGCCGCCCAGGCCTACGGTGCGGTTCCCATGTTCACGCTCTACCAGATGACGGCGAACGGCGAGGGCAACCTGAGCGGCATCAGCGACAAGACCTTCATGGACAAGTACTGGGGCCAGGTCCGGTTGATGTACCAGCGCATTGCGGACCTGGGCACGCCCGTTCTGATCAATCTGGAGCCGGACTTCTGGGGATTCGCCGCGTCGCAGGCACCCGGTCGCGATCTGACGAAGATGGCCGCTGCCGTGAGCGGCCAGCCGGAATGCAGCACACTGCCGAACACCGTCGCGGGCCTCGGCCAGTGTTTCGTTCAGATGGGCAGGAAGGTCGCGCCCAAGGCGCTGCTCGGGTTCCCTCCTGCCTTCTGGAACGGCACCCCTGCGGAGATCGCTGCTCAGATGCGCACGGCCGGCGCGAATCAGGCCGACTTCATCGTCGCCCAGACCAGCGACCGCGACGCGGGCTGCAGGGAAGCTGCATCGCGGCCTGCCGAATGCCAGAACGGAAGCGCTCCGTTCTACTGGGACGCGAGCAACAAGACCAGCCCGAACTTCCACGATTCGCAGAAGCAGTATTCGGACTACCGCGCGGCGCTGGGCAACGGCCTGCCGATCCTGTGGTGGCAGACCCCGATGGGCGTGCCTTCCGACACGCCCGGCGGCACCGACCAGCACTACCGCGACAACCACGTCGACTACATGCTGCGCAACACGCAGGAGTACGGCGACATGCAAACCTTCGCGATCGTCTTCAGCGCAGGCGGCAGCCACCAGACCTCCATTGCCACGGATGGCGGCCAGTTCGCGCGGCTGTCGGCACAGTACCTCGCGCGCGGCGGCGCCGCACTGAAGTAGCGGCCTGCTGTCTTCGCTACCGCGCGGTGGCCCCGCCATCGACCGGGATGATCGCGCCGGTCATGCAGCTGGATGCGGGCGAGGCCAGCAGCAGCGCCGGTCCCTTGACCCCGTCGACCTGGGCCACCCGGCCCAGGGGGATGTGGGTGCGCATCGGCTCGGCTGACTCCGGAACGTGCTGTCGGCCGCTGTTGATGTTCGCGGCGAAGGGGCCGGGCGCAATGGCGTTCACCAGCACGTTGTGGGGCGCCAGCTCGATGGCGGCATCTCTACCTAGCCAAAATGGGACATTACTAATCGGCCGCTACATCTGCGAAAGATGCAACAATGTATCTTATGTTAAATCATGAATGAGCGGCTTGCCTGGAGGTTCCGTTTGAACCCTACGTGCGATGTGGTTCTAGTAATTCCTTTGACACTTTCCAAGTAATTTCTTTGACATGGGTTCGCTTGCTGATGAGACCGGGGCGAAATCCCTCCCGACAAATTGACCGCAACTAGGGACAGTCGGTCACACGGCAGACGCGTGATGTCCTCCGCGAAAGCGCGACGGGCGTGGTCGCCGCGCCCCCAAGTCCTGCGCGCCATCCATCAGCCGGTCGGTTGGGTTGTCACCTGCGACCGCTACGTCCCGCCCGCGAGTCTCGGGCTAAAGAGCCCTCTCGGGGTGTTCGCTTTCAGGTTTCGGCTACCGAAGTTCGAGTGACCTGTCCTGCCATAGGTTGACACCTATGAAGGACACAGAACCGGCTTGATCAAGCCGGCGGGCCGGTGCAACAGGAATTCCATCTTCAGAATCCCGTTGATGCGCTCGGTCAGCGCGTTCTGGTATCCGAGCAGCAGTGCGATATGGTGCTCAGAGAGGTAATTTCAGGGTAGCGGCGCGTAGGCTCCCATGATCATGGGAGAGCGCTCGCAAACCCTCGTGGAACAAATCACGCCCGACACCACACTTCGGGCTCCATCAAACCGAGGAGATAACATGAAGAAGATTGCCGTACTAATTGCGGTGCTTTGCATGAGCTGCGGTGCACTCGCCCACTCGGGAGGCACCGACAAAAATGGCTGTCATCGGGATCACAAAAACGGCGGCGCCCATTGCCACTGATGAGGGAGCGAACATGAAATCGATCATCTTTCTGGTAGCCGCCCTCACTCTCGGCTCGTCCGCCTTTGCCAAGGGTGGCGGCGGACACAATTCGGGCAGCTACAGCGGCTCTCATGCGTACAGCTCCGGATCGTCAGGCGGAAGCCATTCGACCAGCGGCTACACCAAGAGCAATGGAACCTATGTCGCCCCGAGTCACGCGACCAACCCGAACGGCACGAAGGCGGACAACTGGTCCACCAAGGGCAACGTCAATCCCTACACGGGCAAAGCGGGAACGAAGTCTCAGGACTGACCCGTACCGGAAACTGCGTTCTTTCGATCACGTGGCAATGAGGAATGCTGGTCGAGACTGGCTCAAGGCTGCATGCACAGTGCTTGCGATCAGCGTGGGCACATTGATTTTTCTCGCCCAGCTCATCTCACAGCCGAGCGATTCGATGTTGCAGGGCGTTGTGGCCGGCCTCCCAGGCTGGCTTCCAGACGCGGCATTTATCGGCCTCTGTGCCGGGCTACTGATGGCGATCTACAGATGGACGATTCGCCATGTCGGCCAGTTGATCCGCCGACAGCTCTGACCCTTGAGCCGCGAACAGCCGCGGTGAAGTAATCCTGACTCGCAAATTGCCACTGGCACCAGGCGACTACAAAGGCACCCCGGGCGAGCGCTGGACGGTGACCTCTCTGAAGACAAACGAGGTCGTCTACGACGGGATCGGTCCGGTCGAATACGGCGTGCAGAAGTCGGACAGGTTTGACTTCAAGCCAGCCGCCCTCGAGGCGGTTTTTTCATGCCTATGGCCCAGTCGTGGACCGAAATCGAACCGGCACCGTTCGGTGAGGGATTTTGAGTCCCCACAAAAATATGTCGCCACCAACCATCCAACCATCACGCTTGGCGTGCTTCGGAGATCTCGCTGGACGCGCCCATATGTTTGAACTCGCCGATGAGCTCCGCGCTGGCGTGGCCTCTCCGCCTGAGATTCATCGTATTCGGCGCGCCGATGCGACTCAAGCCGTCTGCCGGACCGCCACTGGCGAACCATCGAAAGATGCGGGAACGATCGTCGCTGGTTGTCCTCATGTGCAGAAAACCTGACCCGCGACGCCCTGATCGTCGACTGGAATACCGGCAGCTCGAAGTGCTGCTAGTTCTGCATCGTGGGTGATCTCGAATGGTAGCTTCAAGGTCGCCGTCGCCATGTGACAAGTGGCTTTACCCATCGATGTTCCCTCTGCGCTTTTTGGCGCACCAGTACATCTCAAGGTTTCGCCGCGCGCAATACTGCTTTCGTAGGAGACGCTTTGTCATGGGCGGTGGCAGGATGAGAGCGGGGCAATTGTCTCCCTGGAGAAGGTGCGCATCGCTCATGTGCGCATGTGGCGCAATCTCTACAGTGACTTCACGGCGAAACGCTTTGTTCCAAGACGGGTAACAAGCGGCGCCAGTTGACCATCTCACTGGAGACCGCACATGGAGCTGCGCAAGCTGCCGCTGGGAGATTTCTTCATGAACCGGCTGCGTGAAGACGCGGGCATATCGTCCACGGAGTTCGCTGTCTTCAGTGCGATCGTGGTGTCCTTGTATTTGCCCCTGCTGCTTGCTGTGCTGTTCATGAACTGAACGTGAAGCTTCCCACGGGCAAGGGCGGACTCCGCGATGATCAACGGCAAGAAGTTGGAAGGGACGCCGCACTCGTTCCACCTGAGCGCGGCCGTTGCCGCGGGATCTGGCCTCTCGGAACTGAATGCCTGAGGCCGAGCGCGTTTCACTATGCGCGGGACGATGCCATCCGGCATGCAAATCGGAAGATCGCCGACGGTGTTGAGTGCCGGACAGAACTACAAGGGCCGTAACGAATTCGCAGGAGACAGATATGCTCACCATCGATCAAAAAGAAGCCATCCTCCGCTGGGCGGGTGTCTCCACACCAGCCTTTCCCTCTCCCGGCGTTCTCTGGCGGCAGCAACGGCAACACGATGCCGCACCAAGCAGCAGGACGAACCCTCACGCCGTCCTGGATCCGGGCACGGCCGCCAAACAATGGGCCCACGCCATCAACACGCTCTTCGTCGCGTATTCGGCCGCCCGTGCCGCCCGGAGCCTGCGCAAGGCCGAAGAAGCCCGGCAACTCAGCGTTCTGCGCCAGCTGCAGTGCCACGCAGGCGCAGATACTGAAACCGGGAACGCCGCGGCATCTGGCGCAAGGAAGGTCCGAAGACCACGGCGCAGGAGCCACGCAATGGGGTGATCAAAAGGCGTTGCAGCGGCGAAAGCTGGCGTCGCTGTCAGGGGCGAGACTGCGGAAACCAGCTCGCACAAATCTCGGCGCCGGTACGACCACAGCGCACGAAGTGAAGTTGCCAAGGAGCTTTCGATGATCCGCAAACTCGCATCCCGGGAATACCGCCTCTACGCTCGCAAGGTGGACCCCAAGACAGGCAGGCGCCGCAACCTCGGCACCTTTGGTTCCAAAGAACAGGCGCAGCAGCACGAGCGCGAAATCCAGTACTTCAAGCGCCGCCAGCATTGACGGCTCGGGTGCTGCGGCTGGACTGGACGCGGCAACGCGGCGCGTCTGCTGGAAAGCGGTGAGGCGACGGCCGGCTGCCGAAGAGGCTGCAGCACGATCTTCAGCCCTGATCGCACGTCGACAGCCAGATTCGGTCTCAACACCAGTCGTTCGTTTGGCGGGCCCTTGTTGTCGCCTGTTCATTCCAAGTAGTCAATGAACTGCGGGATCACCTCGCGCGGGGGACCGGATTTCCTCTGTGGGAATGCTGCGCGACTCCAAGTCGAAATGGATGAAGGTGCCATGGGGCGTGCCGCATCCGCGCGTGAGCAGCCGGCCGTAGTACGACTCGACCATGCCGGCAGTAACCCGTTCATAGCCCGCGCCGCTGGACTACCTCGCCCGCGCAGAAGACTGCGCCGGAAAAGCCTCCCCGATCTGCCGGGCCCGCTTGACCTCGTCCGTATGGAGATAGACCGAAGTCGTCGCCACGGAGGCATGCCGCAGGTTGTCCCGCACCGTCGTGAGCTCGACGCCGCGCGCGAGCGCATGGGTCGCATGGGTGTGCCGCATCCAGTGCGGCGTGGCGCGCTTGAGCTTGTCCGCGGTGGACGGACTCACGCCCTCCAAGGCCTGCGCGGCGTGGAGGAAGAAGCGGCGCATGACCGCCCACAAGCGCGACGCGCTGATGCCGGTGCCGTCTTCGGCCAGGCCAGGCACCAGCGCGGTCTTCGGATTCCAGCGCGACCGCGTCACGGGCTGGCCCCGTTGAGCCAGATATTGGTCGAGCGCGCCGCGCGCCAGCAATGGCAAGGCGACCTTGCCGTGCTTGCTGCCCTTGCCGACCACGTTCAGCCAGTCGTCGCCCTGCGCATCGTGCTCGATGCCGCCCAGCCGAGCATCGACCATCTCGCTGGGCCGCAGGCCCGTCGCGTACCAGAAATCCAGCACGAAGCGCAGGCGCTGGGCGCCCTCCTCGCTCCATCCGCCGATCCACTCGATGCCGTCGGCCGTGGAGCGAATCAGCGTCCATTCGTGCTCCGTGAACACCCGGGATGCATCGAGGGTGCCGCCACGGCCCGTTCCCTTGACCTTCACGCCGGCAAAGGGATTGGCCAGCACATAGCGCTGCTCGATCAGCCAGCGATACAGCGCGCCGATCACGGACAGCGCGTACGCCACGGAGCGCGGCGCCAGCGGTCCCTGGAAGGGCCGCCATTCCGCGGATGTGCGCGGCCGCGCGGGGCCGACCCAGCGCTCCCGTGGCGATGGGCGCCGCAAGAAGGCGCGGTACGCGACGGCATCCTCGGTCGTCAGCGACGACAGCGCCTTGCCGCGTTCCAGGATCGCCCACAGCATGAGCCGTTCGGCTTCCTTGCGGTAGGCGCGCTGGGTCGCTGCCGCGTCCTGCAGGCCCAGCCAGGCCAGGACGGCCTCGTAGTCATTGCTGGCCGACAGGGTGCAGGTGGCTTGCGGCGCCCTGAAGGTGCCCTGGGAGCCATCGACTTCCTGCGGCACGACCAGGTGCTCCCACGGCGCGGTCTCGGTCCTCGGTACGACCACCAGCGCCCTCGCCCGTTCGGTCAGGGCCGGGTGGGCGGCAAAGAACTCTTCGATCTGGCGTGCGCTGCGTGCGCCGAGGCCGGGCACGGCAGCCCACCACCGGCGTCGGCGCGGCACACGCACCGTCAGATCGGTCAGTGTCCGGATGCCGGCGTTTTGCAGGGCCCGCGCGGCGCGCGTCGGCAGCCACCGATCGACGGTGTCCGTCACCATCGGCGCAGGCAGGGGCAAACCCTGCAGTTTCTCGATGGCATCCCTGACTGCGCGGGCACGTTGCTCGCGCTCGGCCGCCGGGTGCGCGATCAGCGAGGCCAGGTCGTCGCGGTGCCGCAGCCGCGCGTAGTTCGCCAGCTGGCGCCGGATCTCGCCCAGCATGGCGCGAGAGGACTGTCCTGTTGCCTTACTTTCGCCGAGAAATTGCACGACCGCGGCGCGCGCCGACAGGCCCGCGTACCAGGCACGCAGCGCTGCCAGCTGCGAAGCACTGGGGAAATCGCCATTTCCGGCCCCTGCCCTGTTCGCGGTGCCTACTTTCATGTCCTCCAGTTTAGCCGTGGAAACTCGCTATTGTGATAAGAAGAGTTATCTGGATAGTGGTCTTATCTCTGCGAAAGAGAGTTGCCCCTGCGCCGATTGCAAAGGAGTGCAGCCACCAGCTTGGCAATGGCCGGCGAACTCACGTTGTCCTTGCGCGACGCAATGAAATTGGCATAGGGCGAATTGCGGTCGTCCTCGATGAACAGCGCGTCCCTGGCCGGATCGAGCTTGGCCTCGAGTGCGTAGTTGGTGTTGATCAGCGCCAGGTCGACATCCCGGCAGCGCGCGCGGCAGCCGGGCCGATTCGAGTTCGCGGATCACCAGCTTCTTCGGATTGGCGACGATGTCACGCGCGGTCGACCGCGCCCTCGCGCAGTTCGGAGACCTTGCGGATCTTCTGCGAGTAAGCACCGAAGGGCTCGATGTGCACGTCGCTGTTCGGAACTTCGACGATGTCGGATTTGCGGTCCTTGGTGGAGGACTCCAGGTAGGGACGGTTCTGAAAGAAGTTGGCGTCCAGCTGCTTGTCGCTCACTGCAAGGTTCGGCTGCACACACCTTCACCTCCAGGTCCACACCTTGCGCCCTCAACTGCGGCCGGGTGAACTCCAGGATCTCCGCATGCGGAACCGGCGATGCGGCCACGCGCAGCGCCGCTTGCGCCGCGGCGCTGAAACCGAAGATGACAAGTGCAACGACCAGGTGGGCACGTCGGAATGAAAACAGCATGTCCAGGGTTCCCTCGAGAAACAGGAGGGCCTCTCGCGCTCAGCACTGCAGCATATCGCCATTGCCGAAGCTGAGATGTAGCCGCCCGACTTCTGCCGCAATGCCGTCCTTCCAGGGACCGTCGGCTTGGACAACCAGAAAACGGGGTCCCCAATGAAGCGCACGACAAGCTTCAGCTGTTTGGTACACATCACAATCGCAGGCGCATCTGCTGGTCGACAGCATGCAGAACCTGGCGCTCAACCTGGCAGCGATGGCGCCTGCCCGGACAACGGCAATCGCAGCGTCAGACCTAGCGCACCGCCCGCGTGCGGCGCCGCATAGATGCGCCCACCGTGGCGGCTGGCAATGCGCTCGCACACGCGCGCGCTGGCATGGCCGACGGCCTGCGTCGCCTCGAGAAAGCGCGCCAGCGGCGGGCTCGGATCGGACGCATTGAGATCCCTCCAATGCACGACGGCCTGGCCGCTTTCCATCCGCGCCGAGACCTGCAGCGTGGTGCCGGGTGACATGACCTTTGCCGCATACCGCGCCACCTTCGAAAGCAGTTCCTCCAGCTCTGCCTCGATGCCGAACACGGGCACCACCTCGTGCGGAACCCGGATGTCGAAGCGGATGGGCCAGCCGGACGCGCCTTCGGAGCCTTCGAGGCTCGGCAGCGACGCAAGAAGCGGCCGGAGGTCCTGCATGCTGCTCTCGCGCATCTTCTGCTGCGCTTCGCGCCGGGCCTTCGCGGCCATTTCGTGCGCTTGCGCGCCGGCCTTGAGGTTGGAAACGAGCAGGGAGGCGATGAAGGCCAGCACCGCGGCCAGGCCGAGTGCAACGGCGATAGCAATGGCCAGGCCCAGGTTGCTTGAATACATGGCTCGTGCGCCTTCAACGCCCCTGCGACGGCCGGAACTCCAGCGCACCGCCGGGACCGCGTTCGCAAGTCCCCGACAGGCTGTCGGCGCGAGGGCCCGGGAGCAACGGGCGCGCACCTTCGGCCTGGCCGTCGCACACATCCCATGCGGCCATGGGCGGCCTGTGGCCGTCGAGCGGCCCTGGCGGTGCTTCGCCGCGAAAACCCGGATGCCCGCTCCAGCCAGGCGGCGGGCCATGGGGCGGCGGTGGCGCAAGCATGATGCAGCCGGACAGGCCGGCAGCGGCGAGCAAGCCCGCCAGGTGATGGATTCTGGTCATTTGAAACTCATGAACAAGGTCACCGGCGCATGCAGCGGGGCTGCGCACTGCGCTGCCCCACCGCACACGGCCTGTCGTCAGAACGCGTGCCGGATGCCGAAGTCGTAGCCCGTGGACGAGCGCGGCAGGCCCGTGTAGCTGACGCCGGCACTGCCGTAGCCCGTGGTGCTCGCGGCGCTCAGGCTGCCGGTGTAGGCCGCATCGTTGCGGTTGTTCACGCGCGCCACCGTCGCGTACAGGGCTGTGCGCTTCGACAGGTTGTGCACATAGCCGATGGCCAGCTTCTGCGCGCGCGGATCCTCGCCCGTGATGCCGACGGCGCCTTCGTCGTAGCGCACGGTGGAGTACGACGCGCGGATCACGCCCGCGCCCACCGGCATGCTCGCGCCGATTAGGTAGCCGTTGTAGCTGTCGTGGCTGTTGCCGACGGCCAGGTCGAACTTGTTCTTCACGTTCGACAGTTCGCCGAACAGCTTGACCGGGCCGAAGTCGTACGACGCGCCGAGATTGATGGTCTGCACCTTGCGGGTCAGCGAGGTGGTGTCCACAGCGACGCTCTCGCCCATTGCCAGCGCGACGTCGAGCGGCCCGTTCGCATAGCCGAAGCGGCCACCGACGTAGCGGCCGGCGCTGCTGCTGGTTGCGGCCGTGAGGTCGGTGGCGCTGGTCCGGGTGTTCTCGTTCAGGCTGTACTGCAGCTGGCCGTAGAAGCCGCCGAGGTTGGGGGGCAGGAAGTAGCCGACCATGTTGCTGGCACGCGTGTAATTGGCATTGTTCAGGCCGGTGCTGCCGCTCACGGTGTTGATCACGCTGGAGCCCGAGCCGTTGGTGCCGAACGGGTCAAAGACCGTGTCGTTCCAGAAGGTGGCGGTGTAGTCGCGGCCCAGGCGCACCTCGCCGAAGCCGCCCGACAGGCTCACGGTGGAACGGCGGTTGAAAGTGTTGATGCCGGTGGCGCCGTCGTCGTTGGTGATCGGCGCTTCGAGCCAGAAGCTGGCAGCCAGCCCGCCGCCCAGGTCTTCGGTGCCCCGGAAGCCGATGCGGCTGGAGTTGTAGCCGGAGTTGGCGAGGCTCCACTTGCTCTGCTTGGAGGCGAGGCCCGTGGTCGCGTCGCGCGAGGTGGCCGACTGGTAGGTCACGCCGGCGTCGACGACGCCGAACAACGTGACGGACGATTGGGCAGAGGCCAGGCCGGCTACGGCCAGCGCGGCGAGTGCCGTGAGGGATTTCTTCATTCAGGTTTCTCCGGTTTTCAGCAGCTCTTCATCGAGCAGCTGGACGGATGGTCCTTTTCAAATTTGGAGGAATCTGGTCGATGCGGCCTGCTTTGCACCGACTGTTGTTTGTGCGCACGCCCAAGCCCTTCGGCCATGCAAGGCCTCATACCAGAAATCTCCCAAATGGCACGCGATGCTCGGCATCCGAAGGAGCCCGACATGACCATTGCATTGCAGAACACCATCGCAGCCTCGCTGGGTGTGCAGCAGCTCGCCAGCGCATTCAGCCCGGCCTTTTCACACCTACGTATTCTTCGCAACCTGATCATTCCCATGCCCGAGGGGAGCCCGGTTCGCACCGCCATGATCGATGCGGTGCTGGTGTGCGAAACCGGCATCTACCTGTTCGAGATCAAGGCCTGGCGCAATGCCTTCGTCTATCGCAAAAAGTCGGAGGCAGCGCCGCCGCGCTGGTTCCTGCGCCTGCAGGGCTGCAGCCGGGCACGCGAAGTGAAAGACCCCGCATGGCAGGGCGGCCGCAAGACCACGCAGCTGCGAAGCCTGCTGTGCGACGACCTGCGGCTGCAGTATTTCGTGCTGCTGCCCTGCGAGGGCGTAGAACTCGAAGGCGTGATGCCCGCTGCCGTGATCACGCAGCAGGACCTGCCCTACATTGCGCGCCTCGTGCGCAACAACGGCCGCACCGCGCGCACCTATCCGCTGCTGGATGCCGGCGCCATCGACCGCACCGCGCAGCGGCTGCTCGACATCCAGGGCGGCCTTTCGCTCGACGACCACATGCAGAACTGCCGCGAAAGAAGCGAACAGATCTCCACGCGCTGGAACGGCGCGAGCGCTGCTGCAGCCGCCGGCATCGGACTGCAGTAGCGGCGCCTCGGACACGCCCCCGCGGGACGCAGGGCGTCCCAGATTTCTCCGACTTTGGCAGGGACCATGCGGCGATGAATCCTTCCAAGTCCGCTTCCGCCCTTGCCGCACTGTTCATCTCGATTGCATGCGCTCCCGCCTGGGCCGCCGATCCGTTCACCGTCAGGGACATCCGGCTGGAGGGCCTGCAGCGCGTGGAGCCCGGAACGGTCTTTGCCACGCTCGGCATCAAGGCGGGCGACACCTACAGCGACGAGCGCGGCAGCGCGGCCATCCGCTCGCTGTTCGAGCTCGGCCTCTTCAAGGACGTGCGCATCGACGTCAACGGCAGCGTGCTGGTGGTGATCGTCGAGGAGCGCCCTTCGATTGCCGACGTGGACTTTGTCGGCACCAAGGAATTCGACAAGGCCGTGCTCCAGAAGGCGCTGCGCGAAGTGGGCCTGGCCGAGGGCCAGCCCTACGACAAGGCACTGGCCGACCGCGCAGAGCAGGAGCTCAAGCGGCAGTACATCAGCCGCAGCCTCTACAGCGCGCAGGTCATCACCACCGTGACGCCGCTGGAGCGCAATCGCGTCAACCTGACCTTCACCGTGACCGAGGGCGAGTCCGCGCGCATCAAGGAAGTGCGTGTGGTCGGCAACCGGGCCTTCAGCGAAAGCACGCTGCTCGACCTGTTCGACCAGGACAGCGGCGGCTGGCTGAGCTGGTACACCAAGTCGAACCAGTATTCGCGCAGCAAGCTCGACGGCGACCTGGAGACGCTGCGCTCCTTCTACATCACGCGCGGTTATCTCGAGTTCCGCATCGACTCCACGCAGGTCGCCATTTCGCCGGACCGGGAGACGCTCACGCTCACGGTCAACATCACCGAAGGGCAGAAGTTCACGGTGGCCGGCGTCAAGCTCGAAGGCAACTACCTGGGCCGCGAAGACGAGTTCAAGTCGCTCGTGGCGATCCGCCCCGCCCAGCCCTACAACGGCGAAGACGTGAGCGCCACCACCAAGGCCTTCACCGACTATTTCGGCACCTTCGGCTACGCCTTCGCACGCGTCAAGGCAGAACCGGAGATCGACCGCGACAACAACCGCGTCACGCTGGTGCTGCGGGCGGAGCCATCGCGGCGCGCCTATGTGCGGCGCCTGAACATCGGAGGCAATGCAAGAACGCGCGACGAAGTCATCCGCCGCGAGTTCCGGCAGTACGAGGGCGCCTGGTACGACGGCAACAAGATCAAGCTCTCGCGCGACCGCGTGGACCGCCTCGGCTTCTTCACCGACGTGAATGTCGAAACCACCGAGGTGCCGGGGTCCCCCGACCTGGTCGACCTGGCGGTCAACGTGACCGAAAAGCCCACTGGTTCACTGCAGCTCGGCGCAGGCTACTCGTCGACCGACAAGGTGTCGCTGAGCTTCGGCATCACGCAGGAGAACGTATTCGGCACGGGCAACTACCTGGGCCTGCAGGTCAACACGAGCTCGTACAACCGCATCATCTCCCTCACCGCCACCGACCCGTACTTCACGCCGAGCGGCATCTCGCGCACCTTCAACCTGTTCCACACCACCACCCGCCCCTACTACGAGGCGGACGGCAACTACAAGCTCGCGAGCGACGGCGGCTCGGTGCGTTTCGGGCTGCCGCTGGGAGAGCTGGACACGGTCTACCTCGGCATCGGCGTGGAGCGCTACAGCTTCACGCCGGGCACCAACGGCGCCTACACGCTGGTCGACGGCTCCTATGTGTACACCGGCACGCCGCAGGCCTACCTCGACTATTTTCAATGCACGGGCACTGCGCCGAGCGTGGTGTGCGCATCGAAGAACATGGTGGGCATTCCCGCGACCATCGGCTGGGCGCGCGACGACCGCGACAGCGCGCTGGTGCCGACGAAGGGCCGGCTGCAAAGCGCCAATCTCGAGGTGGGCGTGGGCAGCGAGCTGCGCTACCTGAAGAGCACCTACCAGTACCAGCAGTACTTCGCTCTCTCCAAGCAGTACACGCTGGCGATCAACGGCCAGCTCGGGTATGCCAAGGCGCTGGGCGGCACCGCGTATCCCATCTTCAAGAACTTCTATGCAGGCGGGCTCGGCTCCATCCGCGGCTTCGAGCAGAACTCGCTCGGACCGACCGATGCGGTCACGGGCGGCGCGCTCGGCGGCACGCGCAAGGCCATCTTCAACATGGAGTTCAGCACGCCGTTCCCGGGCGCGGGCAATGACCGGTCGCTGCGGCTCTACACCTTCCTGGATGCTGGCAACGTGTTCGCGGAGCGCACCGCGAGCATGACCGATGCGCAGTGGAAGGCGCAGAACCGCCTGCGCGCATCGGCAGGGGTGGGCATCAGCTGGATTTCTCCGCTCGGCCCGCTGCGCCTGGCCTATGCGGTGCCGCTCGTGTACCAGAAGCTCGACGAAGCCAACCGCATTGCGGCGGACCGGACGCAGCGCTTCCAGTTCCAGATCGGCACGTCGTTCTGAAGCGGGGCATCGATCCGTGAGCCGCATCCTGCTGGCCGAAAAAGGCCGCGAGATGGCCGCCGCGCTGCTCGAGGGGCTGCAGCGCGCCGGCCACCATGTGGAGCACATCGCCGACGGTGCGGCCGCGCTCGACCGCATCCTCACCTCGCCGCCGGCCCTCACACTGCTCGACACCGCGCTGTCGCGCCTCGGCGGCCTCAGGGTGCTGGAGAAGGTGCGCTTGCACAGCGACCATCCGATCATCGTGCTGACGGCCCGCACGCGCGAGGCCGACCGCCTGCGCGGCCTCGACCTGGGCGCCGACGACTACGTGTGCAAGCCCTTCTCGCCGCGCGAAGTGGTAGCGCGCGTGAACACGGTGCTGCGCCGGCATGCGCAGCGCCAGCGCAGCGCCATGCCCTCGCCTTCCGTGGCGTTCGGCGGCAGCGCCCACGGCGTGAGGATCGAGGGGCGGCTGCTTGCGCTCACGGGCCGCGAGTTGAACCTGCTGCAGACGCTCTCGCGCGAGCCGGGCCGGGTGTTTTCACGCTCCGCGCTGCTCGAGGCCGCGTTCGCCGACGCGCTCGACGTCAACGAGCGCGCGGTCGACGGGCACATCAAGAACCTGCGCAGGAAGCTCGCCGCCGCATCGCCCTCGCACGAATGGATCCGCTCGATCTACGGTGTCGGCTTCGCCTTCGAGGAACGGCCGGCCTGAGCGGCGGCGCACTTCGAAGCAGACGGCCGCGACGTGCGGCTGTCGGTTGCCATGATCGGCGCGAGGGTGGAAAGAGCTGAACTTCCTGCGCGGGCCTTGTCGGCCGCGATGCATCCGCCGCTCGCCGCCACTACGGCGCCGGCCACCAGGCCACAGGCACCCAGCAAACCCAGGAGGCGCTGCGGCAGCATGGGGCCGTGGTCTTCCGCAGCCTCGGCGCGGGTGTACCAAACGGCGCTCAAGCGCGCCGGGGCGCGATGGCCCGTGTCCGTGCCTCGCCCTCCGGGGAGGGGCCAGGGCGTTCGATAGCCCCGGGTTTGCTGTCATGCATCGTCATGGCTCTCTTTTCCTGGTGCGATACCGGTCCCGGTCGATCGGGTGGCGCGTGCCTCCGCCCACACGACCAGCAGCGCCCAGACATGGGTCACCGCCCAGAAAAGCGCCGCCAGCAGCAGCAACAGCGCGTCGATGCCCGGGTCGGACCAGAGCTCCGTCCAGGACCATCGCGAAGGTGCCGGCGCGCAGTAGGCCGGGCTCGCCCATGCGAGCGCGGGGGCCACAAGGGCCTGGAAGGTCCTCTTCGTCTTTGGGCGTCGATGCGTGAACGGGTTCATGGCACGCATCGTGCAATTCGATTCGGGAGAAATATGGGAGAGACGGTTCTCCCAATTTCCTCCTCGATTCGCAGCCATGATCGGCCGCTCCCCCATGACGCATTCCCGCCCCGTACGCATGCCGCAGAATGTGGCCATGCATCTCCCGAGCCCATGCCGCGCCTGACACTTTCCAGGAAGATCTTCCTGGCGCTGGCCGCCTTGTTGATCGTGCTGCTGCTCAGCTTCGCCGGGCTTTCCATCGTGGCGCTGCAGCGCGGCCTCGGCTCCTACGTGGCCGAGATCGAGATCCGGCGCATGGACTGGCTCTCGCAGCTGCTGCTCAAGCACTACGCGGCCAACGGCGACTGGAAGAAGCTGCAGGGCAACGACGACGCCTGGCATCGCCTGCAGATGGGCCGGCTCGCCGCCGTGCTCGACGGCGCCAGCAACGCCGACGAACGAAAGCTCCCGCCCTGGTACGAGAACAGCGCGCCGGGCGGCGCCGGCAACGGCTCCGAAGGCGGCGGCGAGAACGGATCACGCCCGCTTCCTTCTCCACCCTCGCCCCAGCTCGAGCTGCTGCCCCGGCGCTTTGCGCCGCCGCCGCCGCTGGGCTTCTTTCCCGATCCGCGCGAAGCCGCCGACTCGATCTTCCAGCGCCTGGGCGTGGTCGATGCGCACGGCGCGCACGTGGTCGGCGCCAAGGTCGACCCGGAGAATGCCGCGCGCCTGCCTATCCGGCACGGCCGCTCGGTCGTCGGCTACCTGGTGCTCGCGCCGATGCAGGGCCTGGAGAGCGAGGCCGACCGCGCCTTTCTCGCACGCCAGTCCGGCGTGATCGCCCTCACCGGCCTGTGCGGGCTGGCTTTTGCGCTGATGCTGTCTTGGCTGCTGGCGCGCCGCTGGTTCCGGCCGATCGACGAGCTCACGCAGGCCGCGCAGCACGTGGCGCGCGGGCGGCTGTCCACGCGCGTGGCAGTGCATGGCTCGGACGAGCTCGCGCTGCTCGGCAAGACCTTCAACGACATGGCGCAGCGCCTGGACACGGTGGAAGCTTCGCGGCGCGCCTGGCTGGCCGATGCGGCGCACGAACTGCGCACACCGCTGGCCGCCATGCGCGCGGAGATCGAGGCGCTGCAGGACGGCGTGCGCAGCTTCGACGAGCGCACCGCGCTGCGGCTGCACCGGCAGGTGATCCGGCTCGGCCAGCTGGTGGACGACCTGCGCAGCAGCATGCGCGAGCCGCAGAACGACCTGCTCGCGACCACTGTGTTCCCGCTCTCGCTGCTGAAGGAAGCGCTCGACCACACGCGCGACCGGTTCGCCGCGCGCGGCATCACCGTGGACCGCAGCGCCATCGACCGTGTCTCGGCGCGCGCCCAGCCGATGATCGACGGCGACGCGCACCGGCTGCACCAGGTCTTCATGAACCTGCTGGAGAACACGCTCGCCTACACCGACGCCGGCGGCCGGCTGTGCATCGGCGCCACGGTCGACGGGACCTGGACGGGCAACAGCCTGACCTTGCAACTCGACGACAGCGCGCCGGGCGTTCCCGATGCGGAATTGCCGCGCCTGTTCGACCGGCTGTTCCGCGGCGAGTCGTCGCGCAGCCGCGAACTGGGCGGCTCGGGGCTCGGCCTGTCGATCTGCCGCGCGGCCATCGAGGCCCATGGCGGCACCATCGATGCCCAGTCCTCCGAGCTCGGCGGGCTGCGCGTGACCATCACCCTTCCGCTTTCCCGGAGCGCAGCGCCATGACCCGCATCGTCATCGTCGAAGACGAGCTCGACATCGCATCGGTGGTGCAGGACTACCTGCGCCACGCCGGCTACGAGACCACGCATTTCGCCGATGGCCAGAGCGCGCTGGACCACATCGTTGCGTCGCCGCCCGAGCTCACGCTGCTCGACATCATGCTGCCGCGCCTCGACGGCATCGAGGTGCTGCGGCGCGCGCGCGCACACACCAGCCATCCGATCATCATGCTCACCGCGCGCATCGAGGAGGTCGACCGCCTGCTCGGGCTGGAGCTGGGTGCCGACGACTACGTCTGCAAGCCTTTTTCCCCGCGCGAACTGGTGGCGCGCGTGCGCGCCGTGCTGCGGCGCACCGAGCCGCCCGCGGAGCGCGGCCAGGCCTGCCAGGACATGTCCGGCCTGGTGCTGGACGACGTGCATTGGCGCGCGTCGCTCGAAGGCACGCCGCTCAATCTCACGCGCCGCGAGTTCGGCCTGCTGCAGGTGCTGTCGCGGCACCCGGGCCGCATCTTCTCGCGCGCCCGCCTGCTCGAGCTCGCCTACGACGACACCATGGACGTGACGGAGCGCGCCATCGACAGCCACGTCAAGAACCTGCGGCGCAAGCTCGGGGCCGTCACGCCGTCGCACGACTGGATCCGCTCCGTCTACGGCGTGGGGTTTGCGTGGGAGGCGCCGGGGCAGGGCTGAGCCTACATCGGGGTTCTGGCCTTGGCGCGGCCCACTCGCATCCTCGCCATGTCACTAGGTCGGCCCGCAATGTGCCATTGCACATCTCGCTTCACCCGGTTCTGCGCTCCCCGATAGCCCGAATCTGCCCACACCGCGTCCTCTTTGCCGTGAAGAAGATCTCTCACCTGTTCCACGTCCGCCTCGTTGGCCGCCGTGGTCGTCACCGTGTGCACCAGCCCCGAGTCCTTGCTCACCATCACCCCCATCGCAAATCCCGGCCGGATCGTCAACGTAGACCGGATGCTGTCCGGGACCGCCAGTTCGACTCCTACCCCCCAAAAACGTCGACAATGCCGCACCGGCCAAAGGGGGGGCGCAGCCCGATTGTTCAGACCAGATGAGCCGCTCACAGTGCGCTGTTCGGTTGATGAACATCAGCCGAAGAATGGAGGGTTTTCCCCATCGCCCGACAACTCCGCCCGGTCCGGCGGAGACAGCCCACACACAGCGCACCCCGGTGGCGGAAAAGCCGTTGATAATTTCGCCGGTCTCGGCACGACCGATGCGGCGAAACCGTCGCCTCAGCTAAACGCCGGCGCGATGCCATCCCAGCACAGGTACTTCACCTCTAGGAATTCCTCGATGCCGTGGTGCGAACCCTCCCGCCCCAGTCCGCTCTGCTTCACGCCACCGAACGGCGCAACTTCGTTCGAGATCAACCCGCAGTTGATGCCGATCATCCCGGACTCGATGGCCGCCGACGCACGCCAGATGCGCGCGGCGTCCCGGCTGTAGAGATAGGCGGCGAGCCCATATTCGGTCGCGTTGGCGATCGCGAACGCGTCCTCGTCCTTCTCGAAAAGAAAGAGCGGTGCGAGGGGTCCGAAGGTCTCCTCCCGCGCCAGCGCCATATCAGAAGTGGCGCCGGCCACGACTGTCGGCTCGAAGAAGCGGCCCCCGAGTGGATGGCGATGTCCGCCGTGCAGCACCGTCGCGCCGTGTGCAACGGCGTCCGCAATGTGCTCTTCCACTTTCCGGACGGCGGCATCATCGATCAACGGGCCGAGCTGCACGTCCGGCTCCAGCCCGTTTCCGATACGCAATGTGCGTACGCGGTCCACCAGCTTGGCGGCAAAAGCCTCGTACACGCCGGCTTGGACGAGCACCCTGTTGGCGCTGATGCACGCCTGGCCGGTGTTGCGAAACTTCGCCGCGACCACGCCGTCCGCGGCCGCATCGAGGTCCGCGTCATCGAAGATGATGAAAGGCGCATTGCCCCCCAGTTCCATCGAGCACTTCTTGATGGTGCCTGCGGCCTGGGCCAGCAACACGCGCCCGACCTCGGTCGATCCGGTGAACGTGATCTTGCGCACCAGCGGGTGCGATGTGAGTTGGGCGCCGATGTCCCGCGTGTCGCTGCCGGTCACCACGTTGAATACGCCCGAAGGCACGCCGGCACGTCGACCGAGTTCCGCCAAGGCCAGGGCCGTGAGCGGCGTTTGGCTCGCCGGCTTGACGACCATGCTGCAGCCGGCGGCCAGTGCGGGCCCCGCCTTGCGCGTGATCATGGCTGCGGGGAAGTTCCACGGCGTGATGGCTGCGCAGACCCCGATCGGCTCCTTCAGCACCACGATGCGCTGGCTGTCCTTCGGCGCCGGGATCACGTCGCCGCGCACACGCTTGGCTTCTTCGGAGAACCATTGAAGGAACGATGCCGCGTACTGGACCTCGGTCCTGGCCTCGGCCAGCGGCTTTCCTTCTTCCAGGGTGATCAGGGTGGCCAGGTCGTCGCTGTGCAAGACCATGAGGTCGTACCAGCGACGCAGCACCTCGGAGCGGTGCTTGGCCGTGGTGCGGCGCCAATCGAGGAATGCACGATGCGCGACCTCGATGGCGTGTGCGGTTTCCTCCTGTCTCAAGCGCGGCAATTCAACGAGCGGCTCGTCGGTGGCCGGATTGCGCAAGGTGTAGGTTCCATGCGGTGTGGCATGAATCCATTCGCCGCCGACGAAGGCGGCGTTGCGGAACAGGTCGGGGTCCTTCAGCAGATTTTTCATGGTTCCTCGCATCAGCCGATGCGCTTGGTTTCGAATCGGATCGGCAGAGACGTCGCCAGTCCGGCCGTGCGCGCGAGGTCGAGGATCATGCCGGCGACTACCACGTCCTGCAGTCCGGAGCCAACCGACTTGTACATGGCCACCTCGCCATCACGGCGCATGCCGCTTGCTTTGCCGGACATCAGGTCATTGAGGCTGACGCACTTGGCGTCGGGCTCGACACCGTCTCGCCGGGCCGCCAGCATGTCCCCGGATTCCTCGAGCACTTCCTCCACGTTGTCGCAAACGATGAGGCTGGCACGCGCCACCACGCTGCTGTCGACTTCACGCTGGTCGGGAAGCGTCGATCCGATGGAGACGACCGTCGCATGGGGCGCGAGCCAGGCACCGTGCAGGGTGGGCTTCTCACCATACGAGCGGGCCGCGGCGAGCACGATGTCGGCGCCGCCGACGGCTTCGGCCGGAGAATCGACCGCATGCGCGGGAACCCCCAGTTCGGCACCAAGGGCTTCGGCGAACGACGCGCGCTTGGCCGGCGTCGGACTGTAGACCCGGATTTCCTGCAGTTCACGCACCGCGGCGATGGCGAGTGTATGCATGCGTGCTTCCAGGCCGCTGCCAAGCACGGCCAGACGTGCCGCACCCTGGGGCGCAAGTCGGTCCAGGGCTGCGGCGGACGTTGCGGCCGTGCGGTATGCGGTGACCAGGTTGCCATCGACAATGGCGGCCAGCGAGCCGGTGGTGGCATCGAACAGGACGACTGCGTATTCGAGTTGCCGGCCTGTGGGCCCGAATGCCATGCCCATCAGCTTGGCGCCGTAGTAGCGGGACCCCGGCGGCACGGCCGTCATGGTTCGCAGCGAGGCACGCTCCGCCGTGCCCACGGCGATCGTGCGTCGCGGGACTGACTGCGGACCCATCGGCCGTGCATAGGTTTCCTGCAAGGCACGTACTGCGGGCAGCCACTGGAAAACGGCGGCCGCGGTTTCGGAAGAGACGAACACGGGCGCATCGGCCACATCGTTCGCGGAAAGTTCGAGGTTGGAAGAGATCATTCGAATTTCAGTTTGGCTTCGTGGATGACGCGCCTGTACAGATCGGTGTCGTAGCGCACCTGATCGATGAGCAAGCCTGGAGGGCCGGAACGCGGGAGCATCCCGAGTTCGCGGAAGCGCGCTTTCAGCGCTTCGTTTTTCAGGACATTGTTCAGCGCCTGGTTCAGGCGCTCGACGGTGGACTCGGGAGTGCCCAGGGGGACAAAAATCCCGAGCCAGGAATTCGTCTCCATGCCCTTGAGCCCCGCTTCCGCCACCGTGGGAACGTCCGGCAGCCGCGGATCGCGATTGGTGCCCGATACCGCGAGGATCCTGACCTTGCCCATCTTCGCGAGTTCGATGGCTGTCGCGTCGAACGTGAGATCAACCCTGCCCGCAGCCACTTCAGTGAGGGCACTCGAGGTGGACCGAAACGGAACGTGGACGAGATCGGTGCCGGTCAAGGCCTTGAACAGCTCGCCGCCGAGGTGGGCTCCACTGCCCGGACCGGCGCTGCCGTAGCTCAGCTTCCCGGGGTTCTTGCGTGCATAGTCGATGAACTCCCGCAGCGTTTTCACCGGCAGTTGCGCATTGACGACCAGAGCGATGGGATAGACCGACGCGATGCCCACCGGTGCGGCGGCCGTGAGCGCGTCGTACTTCACCGACGGATCGACCAGCGGAAGGATGCTGTAGGCAATATTGGTGAGCAACAGCGTGTTGCCGTCCGGCTTGGCACCGAACACGGCGGCGGTTCCTATCCGCGTGCCGCCCCCCGGCCGGTTCTCGATGATCACGGGTTGCCCCAGCGCATGGCCCAACTGCTCGCAGATGACCCGCGCGCCGATGTCGGTGAAACCGCCCGCGGCGTAAGGCACGATCACGCGGACCACATCCGAGGCGTGGGCCGATGAAAGCAGTAGACCACCGATCGCGCCGATGAGTGTGCGACGCCCGAGGAGTGTCATGGTCTTGTCTCGTTTCATTTTGGAGGCGATGACTGTCCGGCAACTGGCTTCAGCAGGGATGCCGCCCGACCATGAACTCGCTGTCTGGATCCGAGGTCACCGGAAGCCCGGAAGCCACCAAGCCCTGGCGAAGCACCTTCAGGAACCGGTCGGGGATGCGCATTGCCGGTGCCCGCAGCGGGCCACCATTGAAGCCGGCGAGCCAGTCCTGGTACTTCCACATGGTCCGGTTCAGCACCGACGTGCCCCCAATGTAGGCCTGGGTAGCCGCCCCGTTGGCACCGCGCGCCGGGTTGACCTTCCAGTACAGCTCCATTGCCTCCTCCCACTTGCCGGTACGGGCAAGCTCGAAGGCGCGCGGATAGTAGTCGCCCATCCACTGCGTGTTGCTGGTGCCGGAGAACTGCATCTTCATCACGCTCATGAGCGGGATGGCATCGCCCTCGATGGGGCAGCTGATCACAACCTCGTCGCGGAAGTGGTGGTACATCTCGCACACGCCGGCTGGCAGCGGAAAGCCCTGCTCCGACTTGATCGCCACGATGTTCGGACATGCCTTCAGAAGGCTGCGTACGAACGCGACCGACATGCCCGCAGGATGGATGCGCTCGAAGCCCCAGGCGGGTAGCGGAAACAGCATCACGGCCAGCTTGGTCGCGTCGCACAGTTCCTTGGTGTAGTCGAAGACTTCCTGCTCCGTCGTCGGCCAGAACTGCGCAGGATAGGACAGCAGCACCATGGTCGCGCCGGCGGCTTCGGCCAGCTTGACCGCCTGGATGTTCTCGGCCAACGTGTTGAAGGCCGCATGGAAGAACAGGCCGAAACCCGGACCCGCGGTCTCTGCCGCCCAGCCGGTGAACTGCGCGTTCTCCTCCGCCGTGATGGCCACTTCGGCGCACAGCAACGTGTGCTTGAATCCGAGTTCCTTGGACAACGCCACGTCGTGGCGTATGCCCCGCTCGTTCAGCCGCTTCAGATCGGCCGAGTAGCTCGGAATGGTCACGGAAGAGCAGCCGATCAGGTGGTCACGGGCCCAGGCCCGGGCGTCTGCGCGCTTATAGGGAAGCATGTTTGTCTCGTCTCGCTTGTGATGGATTGAAAAGCTGCCCTCATCGAGGCACAGCAACGATGAGAGGCACTTTAGGTTCGCTGCGCCCAACAAGCGAGCGTGCGTGCGCGATAGCAGCTATCCGCTGCAGCGAAACCTCAGGCGGCCTGGCCTTCTTCCGAGAGGATCGCGGGTGCCATCGAAAGCAGGAGCGCATGGATCTCCCGCGTCGCGAGCGTGTGCGGGCGGTGGCGCGCGACTGCAAGCACGATCGCCCGCGACAGCACCGGCTCCACGATCTTCAATGCGACGAGCCGCCCCTGATCGTGGGCGGCGATCGACGGCGCGGTGATCGCATAGCCCGCCGCGGAGGCCGCGATCTCATGCTGCAACCGGATCGAGTTCGCCTCCGCGACAACCCGCAGGGTCAGGCCCATCTTGCGTGCCAGCACAACCAGCCTCTCGCGCAGTGGATGAGGTTCACCGGGCAGCACCAGTGGCAAACCGGCGACCTCCTCGAAGCGGATTTCCTCGCGAACTGCAAGAGGATCGCTACTGGCAACAACGAGGCAGAGAGCCCCTTCCATCAGGACCGGTTCGTCCACGCTCGCCTCTGCTTCGTCCCGCAGCAGCAAGGACAAGTCCAGTCGCCCTTGATCCAGCATCTCCTGCAGTTGCGAACTCGATCCTTCCGTCAGGTGCAACCGCACTTGCGGAAACTGCTTCAGGATCCGCTCATAGAGAGGACCGGCAAGCACTGGCACTGTCGAAGGCAGCAGCCCAAGGCGCACGTCTCCCACAGCCACTCCCCTGCTTGCTCGCATGTCGTCGGCAAAGCTCTCCGACTCCGCGATCAGCCGCTTGATGCGGGGATACGCCTGCTCACCCAGTTCGGTCAGGACGACCCCCCGCCCCGTCCGGCGAAACAACCGCGCGCCTGCGTCACGCTCGAGTTGAGCGATACAGCGGCTGACAACTGACTGCGGAACATCCGCCGCCATGGCCGCGCGCGACACCGACCCCAGCTCAGCCACCTTCACGAAATGGTGCCAGGCCGGGTCGACGATGGACTTCATGCCAGTGATTTTCCCCGCCTTTCACTTCCAATGGGGATATTCACATGGGACGGCCGAGGTACTGGTAGGTCTCGAGCATGAGCGCGGCCGACTTTTGTGGATTCAACGCAGGCTCTTGCTCGTACTTGCACAGCTGCAGCGATGCATTCCATACGGTCGAGACGCGCTCGAGTCGACGATTCGAATAGGCCACCAAGGCGTCCTGAATGCTCGTCTGGGCCTTCAGGCATTGGGCGAGCACCACCGCGTCTTCAATGGCCATGCCGCCGCCGGAAGTCATCTGCGGAGTCGGCGAGTGCGCCGAATCACCCAGCAGCACGACCCGGCCGCGGTGCCAGGGGGCTGGCACGAGCGTAACGTCGAAAGGACGAACCAGGACCTGCTGCGGACTCGTGACCAACGCCAGCGAGTCCTGGATCACAGGGGCGGAGAAGCCGGCCAGCCGTTCGCGAACGAGAACATCCAACTGGTCGTCCGGCCAATGCAAGTGCTGGGCGCTGTTCTCCAGGAAGAACAAATAGCACATCTCCTTCGAGGTCGGCAGTGCACCGACGGGGCGCTTGCCGTCCGGCGAGCGATAGAGACAGAAGCCGTCCACCTCGGGCGGCCGCGGGGCATTGAAGCGCCAGGCGCTCTGGCCGGCGAACCACACCCGATGCTCGGCACCGAAGAACTGGTCCCGCAATTTCGAGTAGGCGCCGTCTGCTGCAACCACGAGATCGTAGGCAGCCTCTCGCCCATCGGAAAACTCCACCTCCACGCGGCCTCCGCGATCGATCACGCTCCTGGCGGTGAGGCCGCGCTCCATCTTTGCTCCCGCCTCGCTGGCCGAGGTCTCAAGGATTCGGGCGAGTTCCGGACGGCGAATGCCGATGCCGGGCGGTGTCGGGTTCGACATGAGCAGCTGCCCGGTGGCGTCGTACTGCTTGAAGACCTCGAAGCGCAAGCCGCTCGCAAGGCAAGGCTCGGCCAAACCGATTTCTGAAAGAGCACGCATCGTGTTATGAAGCAGGCAGATGCCCGAGCCGAGCATCGATCTGCTCGGCTGGATATCGATGCAATGGGTTTCCAGGCCCGCCTTGGCCAGCGCATAGGCCGCGGTGGCGCCGCCTATACCGCTTCCGACCACGAGGACCCGCTTGGTCTTGTTCATGGACTTGTCTCCTGTTTCGTCATGTTTGTGGGTGAATCTTTACCACCTGCGCATCGGGTGGCACGGTGTGGTTTCGCAATTGCAGATAGAAGCAGAAGGCCACCGCATCGATCGCGACCGCGGCCCAGCCGATGGCCCCGTAGCCAAAGAACTTCACCAGGGTGCCGCCCAAGATGGGGCCGATGGCTGAACCGATCATCAGCATCGCCGGCGTCGCGGACACCGCGCGCCCCGACGGGTCCAGCTTGGCCAGTATCCCGAAGGTGAAGATGTGCGTGAAAATCACCGCGGAGACGAAGAAAGCACCGCTCGCCGCATAGGCGGGAAAAGCGTTGCTCGAAACAAGCACCACCGCCAGGATGGCTTGTGCCGCGGCGCCTGCAAGCACCACATTGCGGGCATCGAGCCGGTGCTGCAAAAACGCGGCGACTGCGCCCGGGACCAGGTTGACGATTCCGACAGCGATCAACACGATATGCAGATCGGTCGGTGTGAACCCACGGTCTGCCCCCATCCGCTCCATGAAGGAGAACACCATGGCCTGGGTCACGTTCATCAGGCTGATGCCTGCCATGGCGCACCATGCGGCCTTTGGCAGCCGCACCGGCCGCACACCGTGCGCCGCGGCTTCTGCCTGCGCCGGGTGTACTTTCGGAAATGCCACGGCCGTGATGACGCTCGCCGCGATCATGATTGCGCCGAAGATGGCAAAGAGCCCTGCGCCTCCGACCTGCGCGATGATCTGCGGAGCGGCTGCCATGTAGGCAATACCAAGCACGCCAACCGCGACCTGCATGAAGCCAAACAGCCGATGCGGATTGCTCGTGAGGGCAACGGTGCCATGCGTGATGCTCAACCCGACGCCGGTTGCCACCCCCGCCAGCAGATGCAGGAATGCCAGCGTTTCGAACTGGCTGGTGCGCATGCAGGCCAGGAAGACAGCAGCCGAAACGGCGTAGCTTGCAGGAACAATCCAGCGGCGGCCGCGCAGGCGATTGAAGCGCGGTGCCAGGCCCAAGCTCGCTGTGACGGCACCCGCCAGGAACAAGGTGGCCAGTGCGCCCGCCTGCTGCGGGTCGAATCCGAACCGTGCGATCAGCGTTCCGACCCAAACGGGTAGCGCAACGATGTCAATCATTCCCGCGCAATGCGCGGCCATGAGGGCAATCCGTGCCCGCAAGCCAACTGTCGAATTCATATTGAAGCCCTCGGAAAAGTTGTCACTTGGCGGCGCGTGATGATGTGATCCACAACGCCTTCTCATCGCATTCCAGCGTCACAGGCGTGAGTGCCTGCCCCACGCATGGCCCCTTGGTGCAGACCCCGGTGTCGATATCGAACACTGCACCATGCCCATAGCAAGCGATCGAATTCCTGTCGGCACTGAGGTAGGCATCCTTGCGCCAGGCCAATGGGGCGCCGTCAACGTGCGGGCAAGCGTCGAGCCATCCCCTCATGCGATCGCCGCGCCGGACCACGAACATGGCTCTTCGCGGCATGCCCGTGGAATCGAAGCCACGGGCCGCTCCGTCAGGGATTTCGTCGAGCCTGCAGAGGTACGTGCGCATGCCCGCCCTTCAATGCGCCTCGCCGCCAGGCGGTGGGCCGCCCGGCGCCCACTTCTCACGGTGCTGAAAGAGGAAGATCTGCGATTCATCGACCTGCATGGGAGCCTCCCGTGCGACCCAGTTGTCGTCGTGCAGGTCCATGTCCGCGTCGTATTCCACATGGCAGCCCACTGGGCTGTTGAAGTACCAGAACCAGTTGGAGCCGAACTTGTGCCGGCCAGGGCCCCAATACGTCTGGTATCCCTTGGCGGCAAATTCGGTGCCGCGCTGGAGCACTGCCGTGGGACCTGACAGATGGAATGTGAAATGCTCCACCCCCTTCATGAAGGCCGGCGTCTGAATCAGGAACAGCGTGTGGTGATCCAGGGTCCCTGCGGGCCTGAGAAAGGTGCCTGCCTGCGTGAAACGGTCGGTGCAACGGAAGCCGAGCCGGTCCACGTAGAACCGGGAGGCCTTGACCTGATCGGGCACGAAGTACACGACGTGCGAAAGCGTCAGCGGCCGAAACTCCGCGTTGGCACTCGCGCCGACCACGTTGGGAGGCCGGCCCGGCTTGGCGCCCGGCGAGTTCACGGCTTCGGCTGCCACGCCGATCTCCCGCCTCGCCGAAATTTGAAAGCCCAGCACGAAGCCCATGTCGTCGGACGCCTCGATGGAGCCATCGGCCAGGCGCTTCACCTCACGGTCGCGGCCCAGTTCGTCGGCGATGGCTTCCAGCGTTGCACGGTCTGCGACGCCGTAGATCGTTTTCCGCAGCATCGTTCCCGTGTCCATCGGGGGAGGCAGCGAGGGATCCTCGCGGTGCGCGACGACGATGGAAGTGCCATCGATCGCTTCGAAGCGCCCGCCGGTTTCGTCGACGCCGACCGGCGTTAGGCCGTAGTCGGTGAAGAACTGAATGCAGGCATCGAGGTCATCGACGCCGAAGACCAGGGAATCAGGCCCCAGGATGTTCATCCTCTTTCCTTTCGAGAGTGAGAAGGCTCCATGGCCAGCACTCGAAAGCCAAGCATCTGTGCTCGCGAAGCGATGGACGAATCGGCTCCGTCGATTCCCGCAGTCCGAGGGGCCGCAGGACAGTTGCCGTCTCGCCATGCTTTCTTGCTTGTCTCTGTCTTATGTACTGGAACTTCATCAATACTATACGGATCGTCTCGTTATAAATTAAGGACAAACCCTTGAATCGAGATGCGCGTCGATCATCAGGTCGACGGCAGAAGCATCATTGCGATTTGTCCACTACATAGTGGGAGAAGCAGTTCTTCATGACCGTTTCGGCGACGCGACAGATGTCGATCACCGGCACTCTGCATGGAGAGCCATCTACGGGGTTTTCCTCCATTTTCAATACGGCGCGTATTGAATTAGAGTTGGCGCTTCCGGGCGCCGCGCATTTCCTTTCTGCGCCCGATCCGCGGAGACGACCATGACAATCACGAGAAGACAGGCGCTGGGCACCGGCGCCGGAATGCTGATGGCCACGCTTGCCGGAAAGTCGCTGGCGCAGGCCTACCCCGACAAGCCGGTGCGCATCATCGTGGCGAACCCGCCCGGCTCAGGCCTCGACGCCGATTCGCGCTTCTGGGCAGCGGGACTCGCAGCCCAACTCGGGCAGTCCGTGTTCATCGACAACCGCCCCGGGGGCGCGACGACCATCGGCACCGCGCTGGCCGCCAAGGCGGCTCCCGATGGCTATACCTTGCTCATCGGCATTCCGAGCTCGCTGTGCTACATGTCCGAGCTGTACACGAAGCTTCCATACAAGCCCACCGACTTCGACGCCATCAGCCAGCTCACCAGCTTGCGCAGCGTGCTCGTCGCCCATCCGGGCCTTCCCGTATCGACGGCATCCGAACTCGTGGCGCTGGCCAAGGCCAGGCCCGGAACCATCCCGGCGGGAACGCTCGGCATCGGCACCTTCCAGCACCTGCTGGGCGAGTGGTTCGGCGCGATCACGGGGACCGGCTACCAGTTCGTCCCGTACAACACGACCAGTCCCTATGTAGCGCTGCTTGCAGGCGAGACCCAGGTGATGTTCGACGCACTCGCGGCGTCCATGAGCAACATCCGGGCAGGAAAGCTGAAGGCGCTGGCCGTCACGGGCAAGGGCCGCCATCCGCTGCTTCCGAACGTGCCGACCCTCGAGGAATTGGGCATCGGGGACTACGACGCATCGACATGGTTCGGCCTCCTTGCGCCCGCAGGCACGCCCAAGGCCGTGCTGGACAGGCTGGCTGCCGCCTGCGCCGCGCTGGCCCGCAAGCCGGAAGTCATCCAGAGGTACCACGAGTACGGTGGCGAGCCCGTCGGGAGCACGCCGCCGGAATTTGCAGCCTACATCCGCGCCGAGCGAGCGAAATGGATTCCGGTCGTGAGGCGCTCCGGAATCAAACTCGAACTGACCTGAGCCATCCGGACTCGCCATTCCATGTCTTCCACACTGCGACTTCTCTGGTTCGTCCCTCCCTCGCTGGCCGTGGTCGCCGACGCATCGGGCATGACGGCGGGCCTGGCCCTGCAGGCCGGACGAAACGCCTCCTCCGACGCCCAATTCGAGGCGCTTGTGTCCGATCGGGCAGACACTGTGGTCACGGCCATGGACAACGTGATGGACTGGAACCTGCGCCCGGGCCCGCGAGATTTCTGCCTGGTCGCACAACTCGAGCGCACAACCCCACTGACCGTTGTCGGGCAGAGAGGGCGAGCCACGCTCGGGGACCTGCGGACCACGACCATCCTTGTCGACGCACCTGGCAACGGCTTCATCGTTGCCTTGCGCGCCATGCTCGCGGACGAAGGCATCGGACCGGACGCTTACGCGCTGGAGCCGGTGGGCGGCGTACATGAGCGGCACGATGCCATCGTCTCCGGACGTGGCGATGCCACCTTGCTGGGCCCGCCCTTCGACGCCATGGCACTCGAGTCAGGCTTGAGTCGCATCGCGACCGTCCAGGAGCACTATCCCGCCTTTCCAGGGCAAGGCCTCGTGGTGAGCGCGGGCGCACTGAAGCGGCTGCGCCCTGCTCTTTCCGCCTGGTTGCTAAGCCTCGAAAAGGCACGCCGGAGCATCGCCGGCGCGCCGGAGGCCGCGCGCCAGGCATTGGCACTTGCCGGCTTCTCTGCTTCGTCAGCGGATGCGATGCTGCGTGCCACACCTGGCTCGCTGCTGCCGAGCCGCGCAGGCATCGAACTCCTCATCGAGCAGCGTCGCCGCTGCGGCCTGCCCGGCGCCGAGACCACGTATGAAAAGCTGGTCGAAACCTCGGCATTGCCGGGCAGCTGAAATCGTTCCGGGGCGGGAAGCTCAGGCAAGCTTGCGCCGTTTGGGCGGCGCCGCGGCAGCCTGAGTCTCGGCCGGCGCCAGCATCTGCATGATCGTGGCGCAGTGTTCGTCCGCGAACTTCTTGTCCAGCGGCAGGTGCCGCATGAGGAGTCGGAAGTAGATCGGCGCATACAGGATGTCCATCTGCAATTCCGGCTCCAGGTCGCTGCGCAACTCACCCTTGCGGCGCGCTTCCTCGACCACCTCGCGCACGACCGCTCGCCGCCCGTACCAGAAGCGCTCACGGAACTCGCGCAGGACATCCGGGTCGCTCTGGCCCTCGGCCATGATCTGGGAGACGATGCGTCCTGACCAGCCGCTGTACTCCTCTACCAGCAGGTGGATGTGCCGCGTGAGCGCCTCGCGCGGGCTGACATCCTTCGGCATCGGCGTGTGGGACAGATGAGTCTGCAGGAACGCTTCGATGACCACCGCGGCCTTCGAGTTCCACCAACGGTAGATCGTGGCCTTGCCCACGCCGGCCTCGCGCGCGATCGACTCGATCGAGATCTGCGGCACGGGCGTCGTCTCCAGCAGCTTCAGCGTGGCATCAAGAATGGCCATGCGCGATGCATCGCTGCGGGCGCGTCCAGGGGAGCGCGTGCGCGCCGCAGCCGGGCCCGGAGCGGTGGAGAGTTTCGCAGCACGGGAGACGGGGGGACGGCCGCGCGCCTTGGCTGCAGTCGTTGAGGAAGGAGTTTTGGTCGGCAAGGAATTCTCGATGGCTACTGCGACGAGCCCATTATCCGGGACATGCCATCACACCTTGGCACCCGGCTCCAGATCCAGCAGCACGAAAGCCATGCGACATGTCTTGCCGGAGCGATTCGCCCAGCTGTGGTTGGTGGCTCTCTGGATCAGGATGTCACCGGCGCGCATGAGCGTCTCGCCCTCGTCCATGAGCGCATGGATCTCGCCGTCCAGCACGATCGCATAGTCCAGGGAGTGCGTCTTGTGGAACCAGAAGTGACGGGCATCGCCGGTGTCCCGCACGCCGTGCTCATCGAGAAAACGTGCCAGCTTCGCAGTCTCGTAGGTCTCGTCCGGCGGAAAATCCACCACCCGCAGAAGCGAACCCCCTTTGGAATGAAACCCGAAGGCCCGGCCGGCAGGCGCCGGATCGGTCCCGGGCGCCGCAGCCTCGCCCGTCGCCCACACCACCCGCGCGAGCGGCGTGCCCGGGTCGGTCGTGTGATTCGGCGTCGGTCCGTCCGACACGAAGACGGATTTGCCCTGCGCGTTCTCGCCGGTGACGATGCGGCGCACCGGTCGTGCGTTCGCCGGAGTCTTCGCGTCTTGTTTTTCGATCGTTGCTTCAGTATTCACGCCGAGGATCCTTTCTGATGACGATGGATGAGTGTTTTCGCATTCGCTGCGCGGAATCAGGCGGGCTCCGGCGCCTTCGACCGCACGCACACGTTGCGCTGGTTGCCGAGCCCTTCGATCTCCGAGTCGAGCACGTCGCCGTCCTGGAGAAATCGGTTGTAGTGCGTGCCGTTGCCTGCGGGAGAACCGGTCGCAATGAGGTCGCCCGGCCAGAGCTCGACGTGCGCGGAGAGATACTCGATTTGCCGCGCCACGTCGAACAGCATGTCCGCAGTCGACTCGTCCTGCATGGTCTGTCCGTTCAGCTTCAGCGTGATGCGCAGGTCCTGCGGGTCCGGCACGAAGCAGGCGGGCACCAGCACGGGGCCGAACGGCATGAAGCTCGGCGGCGACTTGGATCTCAGCCAGTCGGTGCCAAGCATCTTGTAGTCGGTGCGGGCGATCAGGTCGCGCGCCGAGACGTCGTTGACGATCGCGTATCCCGCGACGTGATCGAGGGCATCCTCGCGGCGCACGTTCCGGGCGCGCCGGCCGATGATGACGGCGAGTTCCAGTTCCCAGTCCGGCTTCTGCGTGGTTGCCGGAAGCACGATCGGATCGAAGGCACCCGTGACGGCCGAAGGCAGTTTCGGGAATGCGTAGGGCTCGCCGTGCGCTGCCCGCTCGTCCATCATGTCTTCCGCCCACTTGCGCAGCGCCGAACCCTCCAGCCCGTCGGGCCCGACGCCCATGTCGAGCGTGAGATCGACCACGTGCTTGCGGTAGTTGGCCCCGGTGCAAAGCAGCTGCCGCGGCAGATCCACGGGGGGATGCACCCGCAGGCGGTCCATCGGCAACTCGGCGTCGTGGCGCGCGGGGATGATCTCCCGCAGCGCGCGCAGCGCCACCAGGTGATAATCCCAATCCTGCAGCAGGTCGAGCACCGAGGCTTTCTCGGGCCACGCTGCTCCGCAGCGAAGCGCAAGCCCATGCAACGCGTGCAAGGGCAGCACGCGATCGCCGATGCACATGGCGGCAAACCGCTCGCCCCCGTCGTACGAGAAAGTTCCAAGGGAAAACTTCACGGCCTTCTTCTCACATGAAAGGCTTGCGCGGCGTCGGCCACCAGGTGCCCGTCTCGGGCTGCCCCATGCGATTGCGCAAGACACCGACGCCGGACACCTCCAACTCCACCACATCGCCCGGGCTGAGGCTGCGACCGAGCTCGAGCGCCGAGCCGTTGCCCATCGTTCCCGAACCGATCACGTCGCCCGGCTGCACATGGTCGCCCAGCGACACGTAGGCGACCAACTCCTCGACGCTCCACAGCATCTCCGAGGTGTCGCCCTCGCCCCAGGTCTCTCCGTTCACCCGGACGGCCATGCGGATGCGGTCCAGGTGCGGGAATTCGTCGATCGTGGTGATCCAGGGCCCGATGCCGTAGGCGAAGTCCTTGCTCTTGGTCGGCCCCATGCCGATCGCGAATTCGTTGGCCTGCAGGTCGCGGGCCGAGAAGTCGTTGAAGATCGTCACACCGAACAGATGCGAGCGGGCGGTATCGGGCGTGATGTTGTGTGCGGTCCGCCCCATGACCCAGCCGATTTCCAGTTCGTAGTCCATCTTTTCGGCGCGTGCCGGCCAAGGCACTTCGGCTTCATGCCCGATCACGGTCCATGGGGATCCCTTGAAATAGCCGGGCACCTGCAGCAGCGCGGGTGCGGGCGTGAGCTTCATCCGCTCATGGAACTGCCGGATGTGCTTGACGAAAGTGAGGCCGTCGCGCACCACCGACGGATCGCAGGCCGCGGCCCAATGCAAACCTTCGAAGGGCCTGGACGCTTCGTCTCCGCAGCGTGCCGCCGCCTCGTGCGCCGTCTCGAGGAACTGATCGCCAAGAGCGATTGCCGCCGACATGCTTTCGGGAAACACCGCTGAAGCGTATCGCAGCGCGGCCTCGCGGCTGGCGCCGCGTGACTGTTGCCGCAATGCCTCCGCCGCACGCAGATCAATAACGCGGGATTGCTCCGGCAGCACCATGCAGATGCGCTGAACTGGGCCATCGAGCCCCTGTACGACAAATCTTCCAAGTTTCACGGCAGCTCCTGTCCAAAAAAATAGTTTCGATACTATACGTCTCGTTTACAAATCAGATCCGGGTGTTTTCCCTAGACATCGATGTATAGGATGAACGGTCCTCTTCATTGACGGACCCATGATTCAAGCCTATATTTGACTCGATACGATCCGTATCGAATAAACCCGGCAAGGAGCAATCGATCCGTGCTGGTTCAGTCACTTCCATTCCCAGCCTTGGCCCCACACATGAGTAAGCGCCCTCCCGTCATCATTTCCTGCGCTTTGACCGGCGCGGGGGACACCCGAGCAAAGAACCCCGCCGTGCCCGCCTCGCCCCGGGAGATCGCGGACCAGGCCATCGATGCCGCGCGTGCCGGCGCATCGATCGTCCACATCCACGTGCGCGAGCCCGAGACCGGCAAGTCCTCCACGAAGTTCGCCTACTACGAGGAGGTCGTGCAGCGCATCCGCGCATCCCGCTGCGATGTGCTGATCAATCTCACGACCGGTCCGGGGACGATGCTGACGGTGCCGACCGACGCGCCGTTTCGCGTCCTTCCCATTTCCGATGCCGAACTCATGACACCGCATGAGCGGGTTGCGCATGTGGTCAGCCTCAAGCCCGACATCTGCAGTCTCGACGTCGCAACCATGAGCTTCGGCGACGCAGTTTTCATCAACCCCGCGAATCACCTGCGCGAGATGGCCGCAAAAATCCATGCGAGCGGCGTGACTATGGAGCTGGAGGTCTTCGACTTCGGCCACGCCCGCCTTGCGAGTCACCTGATCGCCACGGGCGCCATTCCGAAGAGCGCCTATTTCCAGCTGTGCATGTCGGTGCCGTGGGGTGCGCCAGCCACGCCAACGGTGTTGGCCGAAATGCAGCGCTTGTTGCCTACCGGCTCGCACTGGAGCGCGTTCGGCATCGGCTCGGACCAGTTCCCCATGGTCGCGATAGCCGCGATCCTGGGCGGGCATGTGCGAGTCGGCCTTGAGGACAACCTGTATGTCTCGCCGGGCAAGCTCGCACGGGACAACGCCGAGCTCGTGGCCAAGGCGGCCAGGATCATCGAGGAGCTCGGGTACGAAGTCGCCACGCCCGATCACGCGCGCGCGACCCTGCTGGGTTGAGCCATGAAGCCCGGCGAGATATCGGAAGCTGCGCTGCAGGAAGACAACCCCACTCGCGCGTTTATTGCGGATGCGGTGGCCTCGGGGCGCAGGTACCTCCCACTGGAGGTGAATCCCGCACTGGCCAGCCTGTCGGCTCTGCTGGTGGAGAGCGGCAACGGCGAGCTGGTGATCCGGTTTACCGCGCCACGCAGTGCAACCCAGGGTAACGGCGTGGTGGGCGGAGGCACGCTGGCGAACATGCTTGATCTCGCCATGGCGATGGGGGTCTTGTCGCAGCTGAAGCCGGGCTGCACCTGCGCCACCATCAGCTTGACCGTGAACATGCAAAGCGCCGGCCAGGAAGGCCAGTTCATTGCGGTGGCGGGAGTCGACCGGATCGGGCGGCAGATTGCCTTCGCGCACGCGAAGCTCTATGACGCCGAGCGCTCCCGGTTGATCGCGAGCGCGACCTCGTCGCTCGCGGTCATTCCGCCGCGCCCGTAAGGTGCGCCGGGGGGCCGCCGGGAGCGGGCCGCCCCGCCGACTTTCGCGGTCAGGGCTTCGGCGGCTTCACGGCACCGTCCCAGTGCTCGACGATCTTGCCGTTCTCGAGGCGGAACATGTCGAACCAAGTGGTGGTGTACTTGCGCGTTGAGTCCAGCGGTTCGGGGTACTCGCGCACAAAGCTCAGGATCACGATGTCGCGCTCGGCGACGATCGAGACCAATGGCGCCTTGATGCGAGCCTCCACCGGCAGGGGCGTCGGGGTCCTTCGCGAGATGAAGCCCACCATGGCTGCGCGACCGGTCGGCACGTTGGGGTTGTGCTGGATGTAGGACTCGGCAACGTACTTTTCCGCTTGCGCCACCTGCCCCGCCTCGAAGACCTCGCGCCAGAAGTCGTAGACGAGGCGCTTGTTGGCGCGCAGCGCCGGATCAGCGCTCGCCAGGAGCGCCTCCTGGTCGGCGGCCGGCTGAACCGGGACCTGCGCTGCCGCGGCAAGCGGCAGGATTGCGGCAAGTGCGAAGAGGAGATGTGCGAGCAGAGGATTCTTCATGGGCCAAGGCAGTTGTTGAGGGTGCTGGACTGCCGCCGTTATAGACGATCGGCGCGTCCCTTGTCCTTGAAAAGGCCGATGAAAAGGTTTCGGATCCAGCGGTGCGCCGGATCCGACTCGAAGCGGCGGCTCCAATGGATCGACACGGTGAAGGTGCTGCGGGGAAGCTCCGCCGCAAGCAGTGCATAGCGTTTGGCGTCGATGAACCGGCGTGCGATTTCTTCCGGCATCACGACGGCGAGGTCCGTGCGTTCGATGATGGCCGGCAATGCAAGGAAGTGCGCGGAGTTCAGCACCAACCTGCCATCGAGGCCAAGTTGCTGCAGGATGCGGAAGGTCTCCGAATGCGATCGCACGGCCACGTATTCCAGGCGCCGCAGGTCCTGGATGGTCATGTGCCCCTTCCTGGCCTTGGCCATGGGATGCCCCGCCCGCACCACGACCGCGTAGCGATCGCGCAGCAACTCGACGCGCTCCGTCCCGCTGACCGAAGGCAGGAAGCCGAGCGCGAAATGAATGGCCCCGGTTTCCAGAGCGTCGGCGATCTCCGCGTGCGGCAACGGGGTCGTGTGCACCCGCACGCCGGGTGCCTGGCGGTGCAAGGCCGAGATCAGCTCCGGCAGCAGCCGTGCCTCCCCGATGTCGTTCATGTGCATCCGAACGGTCATGCGCGAGTGCGAAGGGTCGAACAGGTCTTCGTCCCGCAGCACCTCTTGAATGGCGGCCACGGCCGGCTGCACGACGCTGGCCAGCCTTTCCGCCCGCAGCGTCGGCCGCATGCGTCCGTTGGCGCGCACGAACAGCGCGTCGCCCAGCGCAAGCCGCAACCGCGTCAACCCTTGGCTGGCGGCCGGCTGGGACAGCCCCAGCGCCTCGGCCGCAAGACTGACGCTGCCCAGGCGATAGACCGCTTCGAACAGGCGAAGCAGGTTCATGTCCAGCTTTTCACTATGCATGTTTCTTATTTTCTTATAGATGTTTCATTGTATTGATGAATAAACGACCAGCGGCAAAACTGCGGCATTCATCAAAAGGAGCATTCATGGATCAACGCGTCGAGCCGCTTGGGCAAGAGCCACTCGCAGTGGGCCGCACCCTGTCCGTGCGGGATGCCGTCTACAAGCTGCTGCGCGCATTCGGCATGACGCGCGTGTTCGGGAACCCCGGGTCGACCGAGCTGCCGCTGTTCATCGACTTTCCGGACGATTTCCACTACGTGCTCGGCCTGCAGGAGTCGGTGGTCGTGGGCATGGCCGACGGGTATGCCCAGGCCACGCACAACGCGGCGTTCGTGAATCTGCACTCCGCCGCCGGCGTCGGCCATGCGATGGGCAACATCTTCACGGCCTTTCGCAACCGCACGCCGCTGGTGATCACGGCCGGCCAGCAGGCACGTTCGATCCTGCCGTTCGAGCCCTTCCTGGGGTCCACGCAAGCGGCCGAGCTGCCGAGGCCTTATGTGAAGTGGAGCGTGGAGCCGGCGCGAGCCGAAGACGTCCCGCTGGCGATCGCGCGCGCCTACTACATCGCGATGACGCCACCGCGCGGTCCGGTCCTGGTCTCGATCCCATCGGACGACTGGGACGTCCAGACCCTGCCGGTCGAGGCGCGAGAGGTCAGCCGCCACCTGCGCCCGGACCCGGACCTTCTCGTGCGCATCGCCAAGGCGATCGACGGTGCCCGCTCCCCGGCCTTCGTGGTCGGCGCCGCGGTCGATCGCGACGAGGCCTGGAACGAGGCGGTGCAATTGGCCGAGCGGCACAACGCGCGTGTGTATGTCGCGCCCATGTCGGGCCGATGCAGCTTCCCCGAGGACCACCCGCTGTGGGGCGGCTTTCTGCCGCCGATGCGCGAGCGCATCGTCGAGCGGCTCGCCGGCCACGACTTGGTGTTTGCGCTCGGTGCGCCGGCATTCACCTACCACGTCCCGGGCCAGGGGCCGCACCTGCCCGAGGGAACCGAACTGGTGCAACTGACGGACGACCCTCAGGTCGCGGCCTGGGCGCCGACCGGAACCTCCGTGGTCGGCAGCATCCGCCTCGGGTTGCTCGATCTGCTCGAACGCAGCACGCCGCCGCATCGTACGGCACCACCTGCGCATCTGCGGCCATCGCGCGTTGCGGAGCCGGAGGCAGGGGAACGCCTGCCGGTGGCCTGGGTTCTTCAGACGCTGACCGATCTGCGCGCGCGCGACAGCATCGTGGTCGAGGAAGCGCCCAGCGCACGGCCGATCATGCACAGCCATCTGCCGATCTTCGAGTCGGAAACCTTCTACACCATGTGCAGCGGCGGCCTGGGCTTCGGTCTTCCGGCCGCGGTGGGAGTGGCACTGGGCAAGCCGGGCGCACGGGTCATTGCCCTGGTGGGCGATGGCTCGGCGATGTACGCCATCCAGGCACTGTGGAGTGCGGCGCAGCTGGCGTTGCCGGTGACGGTGGTGATCCTGAAGAACCGCCGCTATGCGGCCCTGTACGAGTTCGCCCGCATCTTCGGCTACCGGCCCGACGAGCATGTTCCGGGCACCGACCTGCCCGACCTCGATTTTGTCGCACTGGCTGCCGCGCAGGGCATGAAGGGACTGCGCGTGGATGCGGCCGAACAGTTGCGCCCCGCGTTGATGCAGGCCCTGCAATCGACCGCACCCATGCTGGTCGAGGTCGAAGTGGCCTGACGGCCTTTTGCTTTTTTCAAACTTTTAAGGAGACAGGACGATGGGCACGATATCGATGTTGATCAATGGCGAGGCACGGCAGGCTGGAAACGGCGCCACGTTCGAGCGCCGCAACCCGCTCGACGGCACGGTGGCCACCACCGCGCCCGCGGCCACGACGGCCGACGCCGTGGCCGCGGTCGAGGCTGCCGCAGCCGCATTCCCGGCCTGGTCCCGCACCGGCCCGGGCGAACGCAGGACATTGCTGTTGAAGGCGGCGCAGGCCATCGAGGCCAAGGCGCAGGCACTGACGGAAGCGATGGCGGCGGAAACCGGCGCTGCAGCGCCGTGGGCAGGCTTCAACGTGCACCTGGCCGCGGGCATGCTGCAGGAGGCGGCCGGCATGACGACCCAGATCGGCGGGGAGGTCATCCCCTCCGACACGGCCGGCAGCCTGGCCCTGGCTGTGCGCCGCCCGGCGGGCGTGGTGTTGGGCATCGCACCGTGGAATGCACCGGTGATCCTCGGTGTGCGCGCGATCGCCACGCCGCTGGCCTGCGGCAACACGGTGGTGTTGAAGGGCTCGGAACTCAGCCCGGCCACGCACGGGCTGATCGTCGAGGCGTTCAAGGATGCGGGCTTCCCGCCGGGCGTCGTCAACTTCGTGACCAATGCACCGGCGGACGCGGCTGACGTGGTCGAAGCGATCATTGCCCATCCGGCGCTGCGCCGCGTGAACTTCACCGGCTCCACCCGCGTCGGCAAGCTGCTCGCGCTGACCTGCGCGAAATACCTCAAGCCGGCGGTGCTGGAACTGGGCGGGAAGGCCCCGCTGGTGGTGCTCGATGACGCCGACCTCGAAGCCGCGGTCAACGGCGCGGCCTTCGGCGCCTTTGCCAACAGCGGACAGATCTGCATGAGCACCGAGCGCATCATCGTCGACCGCCGGATCGCGGACGCCTTCGTCGACCGGCTCGCCGCCAAGGCCAGGCAGCTGCCGCTGGGCGATCCGCGCAAGGGGCCCGTGGTGCTGGGTTCGGTCGTCGATGCGAGCACCGTCGAGCGCTGCAACGCGCTGATCGACGATGCGCTCGCCAAGGGCGCGAAACTCGTATGCGGCGGCAAGGCCGAGAACACGCTGTTCCCGGCGACGCTGCTCGACCACGTGACGCCGCAGATGCGCATCTACCACGAGGAGAGCTTCGGTCCCGTGAAACCGGTGGTGCGCGTCGACGGCGTCGACGAAGCGGTGCGCGTGGCCAACGACAACCCCTACGGCCTGTCCGCCGCCGTGTTCGGGCGCGACATCGCCCGTGCGTGGGAGGTCGCCAACCGCATCGACTCCGGCATCTGCCACGTGAACGGCCCGACCGTGCACGACGAGGCGCAAATGCCCTTCGGCGGCGTGAAGGATTCGGGCTACGGCCGCTTCGGCGGAAAGGCCGGCATCGATGCCTTCACCGAACTGCGGTGGCTCACGATACAGACCACCGAGCGCCACTACCCGTTCTGACAACAAGAAGGAGACAGTTCATGAAATTCCTGCTGGCAACAGCCGTGCTTGCGCTCGGCCTCGGACCGTGCGGCATCGCCCAGGCCCAGGACTGGCCGAAGCAGCCCATCAAGATCGTCGCCAATTTCGCGCCCGGCGGCGCGGCCGACCAACTAGCCCGCGTGATCGGCGCGCCGCTGCAGGAAGCGCTCGGGCAGCCGGTGCTCGTCGAGAACAAGGGCGGCGCCGGGGGCAACCTCGGCGGCGATTTCGTCGCCAAGTCGCCACCCGATGGCTATACGTTCTTGATGAGTTCCGGTGGCATGGTGTCGATCAACCCGCACATCTACGCGAAGATGCCCTTCGATCCGGCGAAGGACCTCGTCCCGGTGGCATCCGTTGCACGGGTTCCGTTCTACCTGGTGGTCCGCGCCGACAGCACGGTCAAGGACTTCAAGGGCCTCCTCGCCGACCTGAAGGCGAACCCCGGCAAGCGATCCTTCGGTTCGCCCGGCAATGGGAGCTCGCCCCACCTCGCGGCGGAAATGATGACGGGCCGGACAGGGACCACGGCCATCCACGTGCCCTACCGTGGCGCGGCTCCCGCGCTGACGGACCTGCTGGGCGGCCAGATCGATTTCCTGTTCGACCCGGGAATCAGCATCCAGCACGTCAAGACCGGGAAGCTGCGCATGCTGGCCGTGGCCAGCCTCAAGCGGGCACCCCAGATGCCGGAGGTACCCACGCTCGACGAACTCGGGCTGAAGGGCTTTGACGCCGATGCGGTGTTCGGCCTCTACGCCCCGGCTGGCACGCGGCCCGCCGTGATCCAGCGGATCAATGCCGAAGTCAACCGCGCGCTGGCACTGCCGGCCGTCCGGGCAACCATCGAAACCCTCGGCAACGTCCCGGAGCCGCTGACCCCCGCAGCCTTTGGCGACAAGGGCGCGGCCGACTTCAAGCGGCTGGGCGCCGTGATCCGGGAGCGCGGGATCCGCGCCGACTGATGCCGAAAGAAGAAAGACAACCGATGATCGCCGCCTCCCCGCCTGCCGACCGCAAGCTCCCCGTCATCGAAACGGACGTCCTGATCGCCGGCGGCGGTCCCTGCGGCCTGATGCTCGCCAACGAGCTCGGCCGCCGTGGCATCCGCTGCCTGGTGGTCGACGCCAAGCCGAGCACGGCCTTCAACCCGCAGGCCAACGCGACGCAGGCCCGCACGATGGAGCATTTCCGCCGGTTGGGCTTCGCGCACGAGATCCGTGCGTTGGGACTGCCCGCCGACCACCCGACGGACATCGCCTACTTCACGCGGTTTGCCGGGCACGAGCTGGCACGCATCAGCCTGCCGACCGCTGCCGAGGCCACCGTGAAGATCAAGACGATGACGGGCTCCTGGAGCGCCGCCGAGCTGCCGCATCGCGTGTCGCAGAAGTTCGTGGAGGAAGCCCTGCGCCGCCATGCGCAAGCCTGGCCGTCCATCGATGTGCGCTATGGCTGGCGGCTGGAGCGATTCAGCGATGAGGCTTCTTCGATAAGCGCCACGGTGCGGCCAAGCGAAGGCGGTCCGGCGCAGGAGGTGGTCGCGAAATTCCTCGTCGGCGCCGACGGCGCGCGCAGCTTCGTCAGGCAACAATTGGGCATCGAGTGGGGTGGTGTCACCGGCATCCAGCGGGAGTTCATGGGCGGCAAGATGTTCGCCATCTACCTGCGCGCGCCCCGGTTCCTCTCCGTGCTGCGTCATTCCAAGGCCTGGATGTACGTGGCGGTCAACCATGAGAGGCGCGCCTTCATGGCCTCGGTGGACGGCATGGCCGAGTACGCCTTCCACGCGGCGTTGCGGCCCGGCGAAGACGCCGACGGCTGGACCGAGGCCGATGCGCGCCGCGTCTTTGCCGAGGCGGTGGGCGCCGACGTGCCGATGGAGATCCTGTCGATGGGCACCTGGCTCGCGGGGCACGCGCTGGTGGCCCGGCGCTTCCAGCAGGGCCGCGTCTTCATCGCAGGCGACGCCGCCCACCTGTTCACGCCCACCGGCGGCCTGGGCTACAACACGGCGGTCGAGGATGCGGTCAATCTGGGCTGGAAGCTGGCGAGCGTGATTCGCGGCCAGGCGCCGCTGGCGCTGCTCGACAGCTATGAGGCCGAGCGCCGGCCGCTGGCCGAGCGCAACACGGGCTATGCGCGCAAGTTCGCCGACTCGGTCGGACTCTTCGCGGCGAAGCCCGAGCTGGAGGAGGCCTCGGAACAGGGCGACGCAGAACGCCAGCTCGCGGCCCGTCACTTCAACGAGCACGCCCGTCTCGAATTCAATATTCCGGGCGTGACCTTTGGCGGCCGCTACGACGGTTCACCGGTCATCGCTGGTGATGGCGCCGCGCTGCCGCCTGATGAGCCGAATGTCTACACACCCACGGCCAGTCCTGGCGGTCGTCCGCCGCACGCCTGGCTGGACGACGGGCGTTCGCTGTTCGATCTGTTCCACACCGAATGGACCCTGCTCGCGCTGGGGCCCAACCCGCCTTCCACCGAGGCCTTCGAGGCCGCGGCCCGGGCACTGGCGATCGACCTGCGTGTCGTGCGGCTGCCGCAGCCGTCGCTGCATGAGCTCTACGAGGCGCCGCTGGCACTCATTCGCCCCGACCAGATCGTCGCATGGCGCGGCGCGGCTGCGAACGATGCGGTGAGCGTGCTGTCCCGCGTGACGGCCAGGTAGAGGCCATCGGCTCCGTACCCCGCTTCGACAACATCAACTACTTACGGCGATCCACCTGAGGACACCCTGCATGAAAGTCATCACTGCCCTGCTTCTTCGCCTCCCGGCCATCGCGATGGCCTTGGCCATCGTTCCGCCGGCCTACGCACAGGCCTGGCCGACCAAGCCGGTCCGCCTGGTCGCGGCCTTTCCGCCAGGCACACCCGGCGACGTGATCGCCAGGTTGATCCAGCCGGCATTGCAGGCCTCGTGGGGCCAGCCTGTCGTGGTCGAGAACAAGCCGGGTGCGGGCGGCAATCTGGCCGCTGGAGAGGTCGCACAGGCTAGGGACGGCCACACCCTGCTCGTCGGGCCCGACACGATCCTCACCATCAATCCCCACCTGTACAAGAAGCTGAGCTTCGATCTGCGGGCCTCGCTCAAGCCCGTCACCTACTTCGCCAGCTTCAACCAGATGCTGGTGTGCAATCCGGCCACCGGCATCACGTCATTCAAGGCCTTCAGCCGGCTGCCCCCTTCGAGGCCGTATGCCTCCGGCGGGACGGGAACCCCGAGCCACATGACCATGGAGATGCTGCTTGCGACCACCGGCAGCAAGCTCACCCATGTGCCGTACAAGGGCCCGGGCCCCGCTGCACAGGACGTGCTGGCGGGCCATGTCGACTGCGGTTTCATCGTCTCTTCCGTGGTCCTGCCCCATGTCCAGGGCGGGCGTTTGCAGGCCATCGCCGTCTCCGGAAAGGAGCGATCGGTTCTGCTGCCCAGGATTCCGACCGTGGCCGAGAGCGGACACCCCGGCTTCGATGCGACCTTCTTCGAAACGCTGCTGGCACCCTCGAGCCTGCCAACCGCTACGGTCGAGAAGATCCAGCACGACGTACGCGCCGCGCTGGACGCGCCGGCCATCAAGGCTCGGCTGGCAGAGATGGATCTGCGGTTGGAAGGCAACACCGCGCAGGAAGCCCAGCGGCGCAGCCAGGAGGATTTCGCCAAGTGGGGCGCTGTTGCGCAGCGAGCCAAGCTGCAACTGGATTGAGGAGAACGACATGCGCAATCTGAATCAGCACACCATCACCAAAGCCGTGCTCGCGCGGCAGGCGCAGACGGCGGATCCGCGGCTCAAGCGCATCATGGACAGTCTGGTCAAGCATCTGCACGCCTTTGCACGAGAGGTGGAACTGACCGAGGAGGAATGGTTCAGGGGCATCGAATTCCTGACGCGCTGCGGCCATATCACCGACGACAAGCGTCAGGAGTTCATCCTGCTGTCGGATGTGCTCGGCCTGTCGATGTTGACGGTGGCACAGAACAACGACAAGCCAGCCGGATGCACCGAGGCGACCGTCTTCGGCCCCTTCCATGTGGAAGGGGCTCCACACTACGAACCGGGTGCGGACATCTCCAACGGCGCGCGCGGCATTCCGTGCCTCGTCCGCGGCGCAGTGCGCGGCATCGGCGGCGAACCGATCGCCAATGCGCACATGGACGTGTGGCAATCGGACGAGGACGGCCTGTACGACGTGCAGCACCCGGAGATCGGCCATGCACAGGCGCGCGGCATCGTGCACTCCGACAGCAAGGGGCGCTACCAATTCCGCTCGATCCTGGCGGTTCCCTACGCCATTCCGCATGATGGCCCGGTGGGCGACCTGCTCGAGGCCACCGGGCGCCATCCCTGGCGCCCCGCGCACCTGCACTTCCTGATCAAGGCGGACGGCTACGAGACGCTGATCACGCATGTGTTCCGCAGCGATGATCGGTACCTGGATTCGGACGCCGTGTTCGGTGTGCGCCAGTCGCTGATCGCCGACTGGAGGCCGCAATCCGATGGCAGCTATCTGGTCGAGTACGACTTCGTGCTCAACCCCGTCACGCAGGGCGTGGCGGTTGCGCGGCATCCTGCACCTCGCTGATAAACCGCAGAGGATGCACCATGATCCGACACATCGTGATGTGGAACCTGAACGGCGCCACGGCCGAGGAGAAGCAGGAGAACATCGAGCGGTTGAGAAGATGCTTCCATGGCCTGCGTGGTCGTATTCCCGGGCTGCTTCACCTGGAGGTCGGCGTGGATGGAAGCCGAATCGACTATGCCTGCGACGTTGTGTTGTACAGCGAGTTCGAATCCTGGAAGGCGCTGGATGCCTATGCAAAGCATCCGGAGCACCTGCAGGTGCGAGATGAGCTTGCCGGCATCCGTATCGCCAGGCACCAGGTGGACTACGAAGTCCACGCCGATTGAGCTCGCTACAGTGGAAATCGCATGAAGGAATTCATCTACCACGGCCAGCCTTCCAGGGTGGTGTTCGGCCCCGGTGCCCTGGCGCATCTGGAGCGCGAGATCGATCTGCTCGGTGCGCATCGTGCGCTGGTCCTGTCGACGCCCGAGCAGCAGCAGCAGGCGCACATGGTGGCCGAGCGCCTTGGAGTCCGTGCGACAGGCGTCTTTGCGCGTGCCGCCATGCACGTGCCCATCGAGACGGCGCGCGAAGCCCGCGACGAGGCACGCCGGCTGGGTGCGGATTGCGCCATTGCCATCGGAGGCGGCTCGACCACCGGCCTGGGCAAGGCGATCGCGCTCGACTCCGGCTTGCCGATTCTGGCGATCCCCACGACTTATGCGGGAAGCGAGATGACGCCGATCTACGGCATCACCGAGGGCGGACTGAAGAAGACCGGCAAGGACTTTCGTGTGCTGCCGCGCACCGTGATCTACGACCCCGAGCTGACGCTGACGCTGCCGGTTCCCCTGAGCGTGACGAGCGCGATGAACGCGATCGCGCATGCGGCCGAAGGCCTGTACGCGCGCGACGGCAACCCGGTGATGGACCTGATGGCCGAGGAAGGCATCCGGGCGTTGGCCAGTGCGCTGCCGGCCATCCGCCGACGCAGCGACGACATCGACGCGCGCGGAGATGCGCTGTACGGTGCCTGGCTGTGCGGCGCGGTGCTTGGCAACGTGGGCATGGCGTTGCACCACAAGCTGTGCCACACCCTGGGCGGCAGCTTCAACCTGCCTCATGCTGAGGTGCACACGGTCGTACTGCCCCAGGCCATCGCCTTCAACGCGCCTGCGGTGCCGCAAGCCATGTCCCGTATCCAGCGCGCACTCGGTATGGCAGCGCAAGGCAGCGCCGCGGCGGGCCTGTTCGACCTGGCACAAGACAACGGGGCGCCGGTGGCGCTGCGCGACATCGGCATGAAGGAGGACGATCTCGACCGTGCGGCAGATATCGTCGTGAGCAATCCGTACTGGAACCCGCGAGAGGCAGGCCCGGCACAGCGCGGCGAAGTCAGGCGGCTGCTGCAGAACGCCTTCGATGGCATCCGGCCTGAGTAGGATTTCCGACGCGGTGGAACCAACCATCGCAATCTTCCGTGGAGGTCGACGTCGTCGCCGGAAAAGACCGGCTTGTTGATCGGGAAAGCCTGAACTTCTGCCAATCCTCCCATGCCGGCTTCAGCATCATCTTGGCGCCGTTCACGCCCGGCTGAAACCGACATTCAACCCTGCTATTCAGCCCTGATATCGGGTGACGGAATTGTGGGCACCCCTTGCGAGATGGCTGCGCAGTTCTGGGCCGCCATGGCGCTCTGGTAAGCAGTTCGCGCCTGCAGGCGCTCCCAGTAGGCGCGAATCGACGGCGTGAACTGCTGTTCAAGTCCGAGATGCTGCGCCAGCAGCAGCGCGTAGCCGATCGAAACATCGGCGGCGGTGAAGCGGTTCGCACAAAGGAACGCCTGCTCCGACAAGAGCGGCTCCAGCGTCCGCAACCTCGCGAGGAACCACTTGCCGTAGTCTTGGGCCACCTGGGGCTGGCGCCGTTCGCCCGTTTCGAAGTGCAGGTACCGCAACACCAGTGTCTGCGGGAACGTCAGGGTCGCTTCCCCGAAATGCAGGTAGTTCAGGTAGGCGCCGAAGGCCGGCTCATCGATGCCCACATCGAGATTTCCCGGGGAAAAGCGTGCCGCCAAATACTGGCAGATGGCAGACGACTCCGTCATGCGAACCGTGCCGTCGAACATGGCCGGCACGGTTCCCAGGGGATTGATCTCCAGGTACGACCGAGCCAGTGCGCGAGGCGGGAACGGCATCATCTTCAGGTCGTACGGAATCCCGAGTTCCTCCAGCATCCACAAGGGACGAAACGAACGTGCGCTCACGCAATGGTGCAGGGTGATCATGGCTTCAGTGTTCGGTGATGGTGGACCTTGACCCGCTTCCTACAGCGTCGGCGATGAGGTCGCCCATGCGCTCCGTTCCAACCAGCCGGGTGCTGCTGCATCGGATATCCGCGGTACGGTAGCCCTGGCGGAGCACCGAGCGTATCGCAGCCTCGACCACCGCACATAGGTCTGGCCGGCGCGCGGCGTGGCGCAGCATAAGCCCTAAGGCGCGGATGCAGGCGATCGGATTCGCGACATCCTGCCCGGCGATGTCGAGCGCAGTACCATGCCCTGCCTCGAACATGCCCTTGGCGCCTTCTCCCAGCATCGCCGATGCCGGCAGCCCGATCGACCCGGTCAGCGCCGACGCCGCGTCACTCAGGAGATCGCCGAAGAGGTTGCCCGCCAGGACGACGTCGAAGGATGCGGGACGCCCGATGAGCTGCATCAGCGCGTTGTCGGCGTACAGATGCGTGAGTTCCACGTCGGGGTACTGCGCTGCCAGCTCGCTCACCACCGAACGCCAGAGGCCGGACGTTTCCAGCACATTGGCCTTGTCCACGCTCGCGAGTTTTCCGCGTCTTGAGCGCGCCATGTCGAAGGCGATGCGCGCGATGCGGCGCACCTCTTCTTCCGCATACCGCATCGTGTCGAACCCTTCCCGCTGCCCCTCGAAAGCCCCGTCCGGCGCGCATCGCTGGCCGCGCGGCAACCCGGTGTAGACGTCTCCGTTCAGCTCGCGCACCACCAGCAGGTCGGTGCCCGCGACGCACTCGCTGCGCAAGGGTGAGAGCCGCGCCAGATCCGGCGGAACGACGACCTCCTTGAGGCAGGCAAAGAGCCCGAGTTCGCGCCGCAGGCCAAGCAATGCGCGTTCCGGCCGCAACGCACGCTCCAGGTGATCGAACCGTGGATCGCCCACAGTACCGAACAGGACTGCGTCGGCGCGTTGCACCAAGGAAAGCGTCTCGTCCGGCAAAGGACTGCCATGCGATTCGAACGCGACACCGCCCACGGCGCCTTCTTCCACGTCCGCGTGAAACCCGAGAGGCTTCAGGACCTCCAGCACCTTTCGCGCCTGCGCAATGATTTCCGGTCCAACGCCCTCGCCTGGCAGCATCGCGATCCTGAACGCGGGCATGGCCTCAATCCAGGGTGGCGCCGGACTGCTTCACCAGCTTCTGGTGCTTCGCCAACTCGGACTGGAAGAAGGCTGGCGCCAGGTCTGGCCCCGTGTTCAGGACCGTGAGCCCCTGGCCGGCGATGACGGTTCTTGCTTCCGGCGATACCAAGGCCTCTTGCACCGCCGCGGCATAGCTGTCGACCACGGGTTTGGGCAAACCGGCCGGACCGATCAAGGCGATCCAGGCGTCGAAGCTGTACTTGGGCACGCCCGACTCGATCATCGTCGGCACCTCGGGCAAGGCCGCGGAGCGCGCCGGCGTCGATACCGCCAATGCGCGCAGCGCCCCGGCCTTGATCTGCGGCGCCACCTGCGAGATTGAAATGAAAGCAAGTTGCACCTGCCCGCCCATCAGATCGGTGATGAGCGGCGCGGTGCCGCGATAGGGCACGTGCTTCATGTCGATGCCGGTCTCGCTCACCATCAGTTCCCCCGCCAGGTGGAGCACGCTCCCGTTGCCGGCGGATCCGTAATTGAGCTTGCCGGGATTGGCCTTCGCATAGGCCAGCAGTTCCTTCACGCTCTTGACCGGAAGCTCGTTGTTCACGACCAGCACGACGGGCACCGTGGCCAGTACCGCGATGGGCGTGATGTCCTTCATGCTGTCGTAGGGAATCGTCTTGTAGATGCCCGGATTGATGACATGGTTGGACGACACCATGCCGAGCGTGAGCCCATCCTTGGGCGCCTTCACGATCTGGGCGGTGCCCGGAATTCCCCCGGCGCCGACGACGTTCTCCACCACGATCGGGTGGCCGGTCGCGCGTCCGAAGGCCGGCGCGACTGCGCGGGCGACCGCATCGACCGTTGAACCGGCGGCCAGTGGCACGACGATCCGGATCGGCCGGTCGGCGTTCGGGGATTGCGCCGCGGCGAACCATGGCGTTGCAAGCAACGCAGCCGCCAAAGAAACGGAAATGGCTTTCCGGAGGGAATGTGCACGCATGGGTTTGTCTCTCTCGCGTTGTTGAAATTCATGGATGGCGCGCCTGCAGCTCGGCAAACGAAACGAGTTCGCCCGCAATCGCGCTGGCCGCCACCGTGGGCGGGCTGGCGAGCCAGACTTTCCCGGGTCCGCCCCGGCCGGGGAAGTTGCGGTTGATGGCGCTCACGGTGACCTGGTCGGCCCGCTCCGAACCACCGGGTCCGCAGTTGCCGCAAGCGCCGCAGGAGGGCTGAAGAATGCGGGCGCCCACGCGTTCGAACGCGTCCATGTACCCGGCCGCAATGCAGTGATCGCGCACCGCGGCGGTCCCGAACTGGAGATACAGGTCCACACCTGGCGCAACCTTGAGCCCGCGGTCCGCCGCCCACCTCAGCACCGCGTGGTAGTGATCGAAATCTTCGCGCTTGCCTGCGGTGCACGAGCCGCCGTAGGCGATGTCGATGCGCACCCGTCCATCGATTGCCGCAAGCGGCCGCCCGTTGCCCGGATCGCCCGGTGCCGCGACCATGGGAGGAATCCGCGTGCAGTCGACGTGCAGCGTCTTGGCGTAGACCGCCCCGTCGTCGCTGCGCATCCACGGCTCGACTTCGAAATCGACGCCGCGGCGCTCGCGCAGGAAGCGCACGGTCTCGGCATCGGGAGCGACCAGGCCGGTGAAGCCGCCGAGTTCCGCCGTCATGTTGGTGAGCGTGGCGCGCTCGTCGGTGGTCATGCGCAGCACCACCTCGCCCGTGAACTCGAACACCTTGCCCACCCCGCCGCCGTCGCGCACAAAGGGCAGCGCGAGCAGATGCAGCACGACGTCCTTGGCGGTCACGCCAGGGGCCAGCAAGCCGTCGAGCGCGATCTTCAGGGACTGCGGCACCGTCAGCCGCACCGCGCCCGTCACGAAGGCATTCGCCATGTCCGTGGTTCCGACGCCGAAGGCCACGCAACCCAGCGCGCCGCTGTGCGGCGTGTGTGAATCCGTGCCCACCACCAGTTGGCCCGGCAGCGCGTAGTGTTCCGCCACCATGGCGTGCGAGATGCCGGCCACATTGGTGCCGTCGTCCTTCGCGGCCTGTTCCTCCGTCAGCGTGCGGTGCGAGCGCAAGCCGTAGGCGGCCGCGAATTCGCGCTGCGCCTCGACCATGCGATGCACATTCGGCACCAGGCCGCCACGTACGTGCGCGGGACTCTCCTCGACATAGGACGTGTGGTCTTCGAAGACGACGATGGAATCGGCGTCGTGCAGCACCAGCGGCCGGCCGAAGGTGGGGTGCAGCATGTGCGCGGCCATGCCTGTGTAGTACTCGTGGATGAAGCGAAGGTCGGCGCGCACGAAGGCGCCGTCGCCCGGTGCGGGATGTGCCTGCGTCAGCTCGGTGGCGAGCGCGTGGCGGGCCACGATCTTCTCGAACAGCGTGCGCGGGCGCGCGTCCTGCACGTCGGGCGGCACCGTGATGTCGCGCATGAATCGCTGGCCGAACCGCAGCAGCCCGCCGCTCCTGAGGATCGCCGCGGCCAGCCCGTCGCGGCCGGCCACCAGGTCTTCGACCGGAATCGCCTCGCCCGCGCGGATGCGCGCGACCAGGCCGAAGTCGGTCGAGGTGAACAGGCCGATGTTGTCGGCGTTCTGCCGGTACAGGCGCTCGAAGCTTTCGGCGATGACCAGCCGCACGCCGGCCGCCTTCTCGGCGGTCGGGCTGTGCTCGCGCGACGAGCCCTTGCCATAGCGCCTGCCCGCGACCACGACCTCGACGCCCGACGCGCGGACGGCATCGGTGCCGATGGGAAATGCCTCGCCCGCCTTGAAGCCGGTGTAGGGGTAGCGCCCCAGCTTGTCGTCGTAGTGCGTGAGGATCGGAAGCGGCGTGATCTCGTCCGTCGAAACATCGTCACGCAATGGCGACGCGTCGGCGAGTTCGAGGCGCTCGCCCTTCAAGCTCAGCTCGACCATGCGTGCGGAACGGCTCAGGAAGAGGACGCGCGGGTCGAACCGGATGCATTCGGCGCTGGCGGCGGCTGGCGTGGAGGCTGTCATGCCCCGATGTTCACGGGCAGTGGCAGCGCCATAAAGCGCTCGCTCGGCACAGGGGATCTCGCCATCCGCGAGATCGGTGATTACCCTTGCAGGCTCTCGATCAGCGCCGCCACTGCGCGAGGCTGCGGCGTCCTGCGCAGGGCGTAGATGTTCAGGACGCGGTCGGCCCACGCTTCCGCCAGCGGGCGCCTGGCAAAGCGGTCGGTCCCCGCGTAAGCCGTCACGGCACTCCGGGGCACCACGGCGATGCCGAGGCCGGCCTCCACCATGCGGCAGACGGCGTCGAAGCTGCTGACGGTGACCTTCGGGTTGAAACGCCTGCCCAATGCCGTGGCGCGTTCGTTCAGGGACCGGTCCATGGCACCGCCCTGATGGATTCCGACCAAGGGATAGTCGAGCGCACGCGCGAACGTGATGGCTTGTAGGTCCGCCAGTTCATGTCCCGAGGGAAGCACCACGAGCAAGGGGTCGGAGGCAAAGCGCCATGCCTCCATGCCCGCAGGCACCGCGACATCGACGCCCACGCCGACGTCCGCGCGATCGTCCAGGCAAGCGCGCAGCACGTCGCGCGTGTCTTCCTCGCGCAGGGCGACCTCCACGCCGGGGTATGTCTCCATGAAACGGTGCAGGCGCTCTGGCAGGAAGCCAATCACGGAGGACATGTTGGCATGAAGGCGCACCGTGCCCCGCACTTCGCCGCCTTCGCTCTGCACTTCGCGCAACAAGGCTTGCAGTTCGTCGTCGAGGCGTTCGCCTCGCGCCAGCACCAGCCTGCCGGCATCTGTGAGTGCAATGCCGCGCGGCGAGCGCACGAGCAGCGGCGTCTCGAAGGCATGTTCCAGGTCCGCGATCCTCCGGCTCAAGGCCGAAGGTGCGATGTTCTCCGCGGCAGCGGCACGCACGATGGAGCCGGCGCGGGCCGCTGCTACGAACAACCTGATGCTGTAGGAATCGATTCGACGGGTCACGGGCTTCATTCGCTTGGTGGGTTGCCTAGTCTGGCACACGGATTCGCATCATGTTGCACCCAGCGAGCGCGAGTTCTTCGATCGCCATCATTTCAACCACCGCAACGTTCGTGTGCAGCGGCGGCGCCCAAATGTGCTTCAGATTTCCCTGAGGAGCACAGACGAAAGCAGAAGACCGACGGAAATTCCAAAATGCATCATTCGCTCACCCGCTGACACCTCGTACTCCGCAGATTCGGCAAACTCCCGCTGGAAATGACGCAAGAACCCCGAGCGCAACTCGTGCCGTCGTCCCCGTCCCAACTCTGCACTATGGTTGCGCCCTTGAAGTAGAAGCTATCGCGTTAACCTGACTGGAACAATGCTGCACACCCATCGTCCTTATGCGGCAACCGACTGCCATGGATTCGAACCTGGACAAAAGCCAGCGCTTGAAAAGCTGAACCTTAGGCAGGTCGGATCGCTCGGGGCAGCTGAGAACGCGGTAGCCCGCTGGCGAGAAGCATCGGAACTCGAATGGGGCAACCAGGCGCCCGTTCGCCAGATCCTCTTCGACCAATACAGACCGGGCGATGCCTATCCCAAGAACCGAGCCGGTGGCAATGGTGTCCTCGGCCTGAACGTGTTCGGCATTGGTCAGAACTAGCTGTAGCGCGAAATTGCTTGCGCGAACAGCTGTTTCGTCTGCACTCTCTCAGCGCATTTTTTTTCTTGCTGATCAGCACCTTTCCTTGTGACCGGTCCCGCTCATACCGGAATCAGCGGTAGCTCGATCGCAATGCGAAGTCCGCCCAACTGCGATGCCGAGGCCGTGATGTGCCCTTCATGGGCCTCGACGATATTGCGGCAGATCGCCAGTCCCAACCCACTGCCGCCCGTCGCCCGATTGCGTGAAGCCTCGACGCGATAGAAGCGTTCGAATAGCTTCTCCATCTTGTCATCGGGAACACCGGGCGCACTGTCCTCGAGGACAACGAGTGCATTCGTGCTGCGCTGGATGCAACGCACTTGAACGACGCCGCCACCGTCCGTGTAGCGCAGCGAGTTCTCGAGCAGATTGCCGAACAGCTGGTGCAGGCGCGGTTCGTCGCCGCTGATCATCAGCGGCGCTTGCGTGGTCTCCAGTACCAGATGCAGTGACACCTCTTCAAGCCGCTCCTGCATGCTGCTGGCCGCCGCTTGCAATACGGTTGCCACGTCGATGGGGACCCGGCGGTACGCCATCGCACCGACATCGCTCAGCGACAGATCGTGCAGGTCATTCACCAGCCTGCCCAGGCGATTGACCTGCAGGTGCATGGCGTTGGTCGATTGGGCCGTTGGCGAGCGGATCCCGTCCTGGATGGCTTCGAGTTGCACGCGCAACACTGCGAGCGGCGTGCGCAGTTCATGAGAGATGTCCGCCATGAAGCCACGCCGTGCGCGCTCGGTATGTTCCAGCGTCTGCGCCATGCGGTTGAAATCCCTCGCCAGCGCGCCGAGTTCGTCGTTGGCGCCAACCGCGATGCGGGAGGCGTAGTCCCCCGCCGCGACCTGTTGTGTGGCCCGGGCCATCTCGCGAACGCGCCGCAGCAGCGCGCGGGCCAGGACGAGTGTCAGCATGGCGGCCACCAGGAGCGAGCCGAGCCCGACCAGCGTCAAGGCGGTGAATTGATGTTCGAGAAAGCGCTTGTCATTCTTCGGAATCACGGCGTCGAACGGCACCGTCGCAACCCAGCCCACAATTCGTCCGCCGACGATGATGGGAACGCGGATCGAATCCGCGTTGACGTCTGAATTGCCGACCACGCGGTGCATCTGCGCATCCAGCAGGCCCACGCGTGCAAGGGCGCCAGCCTGATCGGGAGCCACCAACCGGGACGCCGCATCACCCCCAGTTTCTTGGAGAAAGGGCAGCACCAGGTTCATCCACTCCCGGAGGTCGGAGCGCAGGAAGTCCCAGCTGCCGCGAGTGGCGTAGGCCTGCTCCAGGCGAGGAACGATCTCTTCCATCCGCGTCCTGCTCTGCTGGTTGAGGTAGCCCAGGAAGCCACGCTCCATCACGAGCCGCATGGCGATGGCCTGCACCACGACCACGGCAGCGCAGGCCAGCAGAACGAACAGGAAGAGCTTGGCTCGGACGCCGACTTTCATGGGAGCAGGCCTGCTGATCGAGGTGCGCGCACGAGGGGCTTTGACCCATCGTCATCCTGCCGTCGTGCTGGCCGGTGCGTAGCCACCCAGGAACACCTGCACCGCGCGGCGCGTCGCCTCCCGCAATTCCTTCCGGGTCAGCGGCCCCTGCATGCCGAGAAGACTCGGCCTGACGGTTTCCGAGTCCAGCAGCGCCGTCAGATGGGCGGCCGCCACGTGCGGGTCGGCCTTGCGCAGCCGGCCCTTGCGCATCTGCTGTTCCAGAAATCCCGCCAGTTCGGCGAGGCCCTTCTTGGGACCGCCCTCGTAGAAGAGCCGCCCGATGTCGCTGCGGCCGGATTCGGCGATCACCGCCCTGTGCGCCTGGATCACCTCCTGCGAGCACACCACGGCCAGGACCTTCTCGCCGAAACGCTGCAGCACGCGCTCGAGCTCGTCATCGCCCTCCTCGGCCAGCGCCGTGAAGATCGGGTCGAAGTGGCTTTTCGCCGAGGCGTGGATCACGGCGACGAACAGTTCCTCCTTGGAGCTGAAGTACCCATAGAGCGTTGCCCTCGAACCGCCCACGCGTGCGGCGATCTCCACCATCGAGGCCCCCTCGAACCCCAATTCCCTGAAGACCTCCGAGGCCACCTGGACGATGGCCTCGCGCTTGGCTTCGGTCTTGACCCGCATCTCGCGTCTCCTCATTTCTGTACACAGGTGACCATTATTGATTGACAGACGCTGAAAGTCAAAATACATTTCAGTACAGCACTGTCTAGTTAATCAGCACCCGGGTACCTATGGCCCGGGCGCCCTTCCCCAGGAGAATCGCCATGCGCCCCCCTCTCGCCTACGGGCTGACCTTTGCCGCGGCCTTCGCGTCCACCTGCCTGCTCGTCGCCTGCGGCAAGCCGCCCGGCGGTCCGCCGCCAGCGCCCGGCACGCCCGAAGTCGGCATCGTCACGGTCCAGCCTCAGCGCGTGGCCATCACAACCGAGTTGCCTGGGCGCACCGTGCCCTTCCTCATTGCCGACGTGCGACCGCAGGTCGGCGGCATCGTGAAAGCCCGCAAGTTCCGCGAGGGCAGCGACGTGAAGGCCGGAGAGGCGCTCTACCAGATCGACCCCGCCACGTACAAGGCCACCTACGACAGCAACGTCGCCGCGCTCGCCAAGGCGCAGGCCAGCCTTCGCACCACGCGGCTCAAGGCCGAGCGCTACAAGGAGCTGGTGGCCATCAAGGCAGTGAGCCAGCAGGACTACGACGACGCCGCGGCCTTGCTGCAGCAAGGCGAAGCGGACGTTGCCTCCGCGAAGGCGAATGTCGAGACGAGCCGCATCAATCTCGCCTATGCGCGCATCGACGCGCCGATCTCGGGCCGCATCGGCAAATCGACGGTCACACCCGGTGCGTTGGTCACGGCCAGCCAGTCGACCGCGCTCGCAACCATCCAGCAGCTCGATCCGATCTATGTCGACGTGACGCAACCCAGCGCCGCCGTGCTCCAGCTCAAGCAGGCGATGGGGCGCGGCGATCTTCAGAAAAGCGGCGCCAATGCGGCCAAGGTGCAGTTGATGCTGGAGGACGGCAGCGCGTATCCGCTCGAAGGCAAGCTCGAGTTCTCGGACGTCACCGTGGACCAGAACACCGGCGCCATCACCCTGCGTGCGGTGTTCCCCAATCCCAAGGCGGACCTGCTGCCCGGCATGTACGTGCGCGCCGTGCTGCAGGAAGGTGTGAAGGAGCAGGCGCTCATGGTGCCGCAGCAGGCGGTGTCGCGCGACAGCACCGGCAAGCCGATGGCCTATGTGGTGGATGCCCAGCACAAGCTGCAGCGGCGCGTGCTCGAGACGGAACGCGCCGTCGGCGACCAGTGGCTGGTGCGCAGCGGCCTGCGGGCCGGCGACAAGCTCGTGGTGGATGGCCAGCAGCGTGCGGCGCCGGGCGTCGAGGTGAAAACGGTGCAATGGAATCCCAAGCCCAAAACCACCGGTACTGAAACAGCCAAGGCTGCTCTTTCCCAGCCCGCCGGCGCTGCGAACTGATCGCGAGAGACCGCCATGGCACGTTTCTTCATCGACCGCCCCATCTTCGCGTGGGTCCTCGCCATCATCGTGATGCTGGGCGGCGTCATGTCCATCGCCATGCTGCCGATCGCGCAGTACCCGAGCATCGCGCCGCCTGCCGTCGCCATCACCGCCAACTACCCCGGCGCTTCCGCCAAGACGCTGGAAGACACCGTCACCCAGGTCATCGAGCAGAAGATGAAGGGTCTGGACCGGCTGAGCTACATGGCCTCGACCAGCGAGTCGTCGGGCTCGGTCACCATCACGCTCACCTTCGAGAACGGCACCGATCCCGACACCGCCCAGGTGCAGGTGCAAAACAAGCTCTCGCTGGCCACGCCGCTCCTGCCGCAAGAGGTGCAACAGCAAGGCGTCACCGTCACGAAGTCGGCCACCAACTTCCTCAATGTGCTGGCCTTCACCTCCGAGGACGGCAGCATGAACGGCTCCGACCTGTCGGACTACGTGGCCGCGAACGTGCAGGACGCCATCAGCCGCGTCGAAGGCGTAGGCGACACCACCCTCTTCGGTTCGCAGTACGCCATGCGCGTGTGGCTCGACCCGAACAAGCTTGCCAACTTCAGCCTCACGCCGCTGGATGTGAAGAACGCGATCCAGGCGCAGAACGCCCAGGTCTCGGCCGGCCAGCTCGGGGGCATGCCCGCGGCCGGCAACCAGCAGCTCAACGCGACCATCACTTCGCAGACGCGCCTGAAGACCGCGCAGGAGTTCGAAGACATCCTGCTGCGCACGCAGACCAACGGCGCCCAGGTGCGCCTGCGCGACGTGGCCCGCATCGAACTCGGCAGCGAGTCGTACAACACGGTCGGGCGCTACAACGGCAAGCCGGCCGCCGGCCTGGCCATCAAGCTGGCCACAGGCGCCAATGCGCTGGACACGGTGAAGGCGGTCGACGCCCGGGTTGCCGAACTCGAGAAGTTCTTTCCGCAGGGCATGAAGGTGCAGAAGCCCTACGACACGACACCCTTCGTGCGCATCTCCATCGAGGAGGTGGTGCGCACGCTGATCGAGGCCGTGGTGCTGGTGTTCCTGGTGATGTACCTCTTCCTGCAGAACTTCCGCGCCACGCTGATCCCGACCATCGCCGTGCCGGTGGTGCTGCTCGGCACCTTCGGCGTGCTCGCGGCCTTCGGCTTCACCATCAATACGCTGACCATGTTTGCGATGGTGCTGGCCATCGGCCTGCTGGTCGATGACGCGATCGTGGTGGTCGAGAACGTCGAGCGGGTGATGACGGAGGAAGGCCTCTCGCCGAAGGAGGCGACACGCAAGTCGATGGGCCAGATCACCGGTGCGCTGGTCGGCGTGGCCTTGGTGCTGGCCGCGGTGTTCGTGCCGATGGCCTTCTTCAGTGGTTCCACCGGCGTGATCTACCGGCAGTTTTCCATCACCATCGTCTCGGCCATGACGCTCTCGGTGCTGGTGGCGCTGGTGCTCACGCCGGCCCTGTGCGCAACGCTTCTCAAGCCGGTGCCCAAGGGACACGCAATGGCGAGCACCGGCTTCTTCGGCTGGTTCAACCGCAGCTTCGACCGCGGCAACCACCGCTACCAGGGCATCGTGCGGCACATGGTGGGCAAGGGCTGGCGCTACATGGTCCTGTATGCGGTGCTGCTGGCCGCGGTGGTGTTCGGCTTCATGAAGCTGCCGGTGGGCTTCCTGCCGGACGAGGACCAGGGCACGATGTTCGCGCTGGTGCAGCTGCCGCCGGGCGCGACGAACGCGCGCACGCAAGAAGTGATCCATCAGGTCGAGCATCACTTCCTCGTCGACCAGAAGGACGCGGTCTCGGGCATCTTCACTGTGGCGGGCTTCAGTTTCGCGGGCAGCGGACAGAACACCGGTTTCGCCTTCATCAAGCTCAAGCCCTGGGACGAGCGCAAGGGCGAAGCACTGAGCGTGACGGGCGTGGCGGCGAAGGCCGGCGCCTTCTTCAACACCATCCGCGACGCGAAGGTGTTTGCCTTCGCGCCGCCGGCCGTGGCGGAGCTCGGCAACGCGACCGGCTTCGACCTGATGCTGCAGGACCGTGCCAACCTCGGCCACGAAGCCCTGATGCAGGCGCGCAATCAGCTGCTGGGCGAACTGTCGAAGGACAAGCGACTGGTGGCCGTGCGTCCCAACGGGATGGAGGACACGCCCGAATTCAGGCTCGAGATCGATCCGCACAAGGCACAGGCCCAGGGCCTTTCGATGGCCGACATCAACGACACCTTCTCGGCTGCCTGGGGCAGCAGCTACGTCAACGACTTCATCGACAAGGGCCGCGTGAAGAAGGTGATGCTGCAGGCCGATGCGCAGTACCGCATGCTGCCCGAGGACATCGATCGCTGGTACGTGCGCAACAGCGCTGGATCCATGGTGCCCTTCACCTCATTCGCCAAGGCGGGCTGGAGTTCGGGCTCGCCGCGGCTGGAACGCTACAACGGGGTTCCTTCCGTGGAGATCCTGGGCATGGCGATGCCGGGCGCCGCCTCCAGCGGCGAGGCGCTGGCCATCGTGGAAGCGGCGGTCGCAAAGCTGCCCGCGGGGATCGGCTACGAGTGGACCGGCCTCTCGCGCCAGGAAAAGGCATCGAGCGGCCAGACCGGCCTGCTGTATGGCCTGTCGATCCTGATCGTGTTTCTCTGCCTTGCCGCGCTCTACGAGAGCTGGGCCATCCCGTTCTCGGTGATCATGGTGGTGCCGCTGGGTGTGCTGGGCGCGCTGGTCGGCGCGATTCTGACGTGGAAGATGAACGACGTGTACTTCCAGGTCGGCCTGCTCACGACCATCGGCCTGGCGTCGAAGAACGCCATCCTGATCGTCGAGTTCGCCAAAGACCTGCACGCGCAGGGCAAGGGGCTGGTCGAATCCGCGCTGGAGGCGGCGCGACTGCGCCTGCGCCCCATCCTCATGACCTCGCTGGCCTTCATCCTCGGCGTGCTGCCGCTGGTCCTTGGCAGCGGTGCCGGGGCCGGCGCACAGCATGCGCTGGGCACGGCCGTGATCGGCGGCATGCTGTCGGGCACCGTCCTCGCGATCTTCTTCGTGCCTCTTTTCTTCGTGCTGGTGCGCGGGCTCTTCAAGGGCAAGGACCAAGGCGATTTCGCCGCGCCGGCCTCGCATGCACAACCGGCCGCGGCCGCATCCTGAGATGTCTGTCATGAACCTCTTCCGCTTCACACCGCTCGCGCTCGCCGCCCTGATGGCCGGCTGCAGCCTGATGCCCACCTACCAGCAGCCCGCAGCGCCCGTGCCCGGCAAGTTCGCCGGGGACACGAGCGGCGACCCGGCATCCACACCGGTCGCCGATCTCGGCTGGCGCGACGTGTTCACCGATCCCTCGCTGCAGCGCGTGATAGAGATGAGCCTTGCCAACAACCGCGACCTGCGCGTGGCGGTGCTCAACATCGAGAAGGCCCGTGCCCAGTACCGGGTGCAGGACGCGGCGCTTTTTCCCACCGTCAACGCCAGCGCCGGCGGCAGCGGCAGCCGAACCCCGGCCGACCTGTCGTCCACGGGCGAGGCGCTCACGGCTCGCCAGTACAGCGCATCGCTCGGATTCAGCGCCTACGAGCTCGACCTGTTCGGCCGCGTGCGAAGCCTGAGCGCGCAGGCGCTGCAGCAGTTCCTCTCCACGACCGAGGCGCGGCGCAGCACACAGATCACGCTCGTGGCCGAGGTGGCGACCAGCTACCTCACGCTCGCCGCCGACCAGGACCGGCTGAAGCTCGCGCGCGACACATTGCAGAGCCAGAGCGACTCCTACCGCCTCAACCAGCGCAGCTTCGAGCTGGGCGCGGCTTCGGCGCTTACGCTGAGCCAGGCACAGACCAGCGTCGATGCCGCGCGCGTCGACGTCGAGCGCTACTCTTCGCAGGTGGCGCAGGACCGGAATGCGCTGGTGCTGCTCGTGGGCGCCGACGTGCCGGACGAACTGCTGCCCCAGGCCTTGCCAGACGGCACGGCCGCGTCCACGAGCCCCCTGGCCGCCATACCACCCGGCTTGCCTTCGGAGCTGCTGCAGCGCCGCCCGGACATCCTGCAGGCCGAGCGCGAACTCAAGGCGGCCAATGCCTACATCGGCGCGGCGCGTGCGGCCTTCTACCCACGCATCAGCCTCACCGCGTCGGCCGGCACGTCGAGCAGCGAACTCTCGGGCCTGTTCAAGGGCGGCTCGGGCAGCTGGAGCTTCGCGCCGCAGATCTCGCTGCCAATCTTCGACGGCGGCGCCAACCGCGCCAACCTGAAGATCGCCACCGTGAGCCGCGACATCTCGGTGGCGCAGTACGAGAAGGCCATCCAGACGGCGTTCCGCGAGGTTTCGGATGCCCTGGCGCAACGCAGCACGCTCGGGCGCCAGCTCGATGCGCAGCAGTCGCTGGTGGACGCAACGGCGGACAGCTACCGACTTTCGCAGGCGCGCTTCCAGCGCGGTGTCGACAGTTACCTGAGCGTGCTCGACTCGCAGCGCTCGTTCTACACCGCCCAGCAGGACTTGATCGGCACGCGCCTGTCGCGTTTCACCAATCTGGCGACCTTCTACAAGACGCTTGGCGGCGGTTGGGTCGAGACTTCGACAACCCCGATGACAGGGGCACTCGCACGCACCGCGGAACCGGCGTCATGAGGCGCAGTCGCGCTGCGACCGAAGTCACCCGCGCCCGGGTGCTCCGGGCCGCCCTGGAAACTTTTGCGGCCAGCGGTGTGCGCGCGACCACGCTGGAAGACGTGGCGTCGCTTGCAGGAGTGACGCGCGGCGCGGTGTATTGGCATTTCGAGAACAAGGCCGCACTGGTGGCCGCGATCGTCGATCAGCTTCAATGGCCGATGGACATCGGGCCGGACATCGCCGCCTATCGCGCACACGCGAAGCCGCTCCAACTCTTGCGCGAGCACATGTGGCGACGGATGACTCGCTGCATGGAGGATCCAGATCAATGGCTTGCCGCGCAACTGGTGCTTCTGCCCCAGGAGCGGGCCGAGCTGCCTGTGGGCGTGGCGACTCGGCTGGTGCGCACGATGGGTGACACGGTGGAGCGACTGAGCCAAGTGATGACCTTGGCCTGCGAGCGCCGCCAGCTGCGCGAGGGACTGCGTCCGGCATGCGTGGCGCGCTGCCTGCATTCAGTGGGTATCGCCGTTCTTGCCGAGCATGCCAATCAACAGGAAGACTGCACACGACGTGCATCGCCGTTGTGCATCGACCTGTTCATGGCCGGCGCCTGCAGCGACCTTGCTGCGGTGCTGTCATGAGCCGTGCTCAATTGCGTTCCCGAAACAGATTGAGTACCCAAAAAATCTTGATCGTACGCACTTCATCACACACGTGAGATCACGAAATGAGCTCTCAGACAGATCCCAATCTCGATTCAGGCAACGATGAGTTGCGCCGGAACCAAGTGCTGGATGCCGCGACGGAATGCTTCCGTCGGGAAGGCATTCATGGCAGCAGCGCCGCCACCATCTGCCAGGTTGCTGGTATCAGCCCGGCCGGCCTCTATCGCTACTTCGCCAGCAAAGAAGCGATGGTCGAAGCCATTGCCGAACGCGAAGAAAGCGACATGGCTGAACTCGTGCGCCGCATGGAACAGGACTTGGGCGGTGGAAACCTTGCGACCCGGTTGATTCGCCGAACTCACGAGATGGTCGAGCGCAACAGCGATCCGGCTTCTGTCGGGTTGATGCTTGAGCTGGCAGCCGAAGCGGCGCGCAACCCCGCTGTCGCAAAGATCTTGCAGAGGACCGATCGTGCGGTCAAGAAGCGCTTTCTGGACATGACCCGCCGCGTCGGTCTGCCCGAAGGGCTGGACGAAGCCACGCTCATGAAGCGCATGGATATGGTCGCGGCGCTGTTCAGCGGCTTGGCGTTTCGCAGCTCTATCGTCGACCGGCAGCGAGATCGCGCCACCGTCGTGGACATGACCAACGAGCAAGTACGGCTCCTGATGGGGACAGCGCGATGAGCGCGCTTCACCGGCATCCGCGACGCATCGTGGTGGTGGGAGGTGGTGTCGCGGGCTTGATCCTGGCGACTCGTTTGGGGCGTGCACTCGGCGCTACAGGGCATGCCGCGATCACCCTTGTCGACCGAAGCCCCACGCATGTTTGGAAACCGATGCTGCACACCATCGCCGCAGGGACCTGGAACATCTATCAACAGCAGGTTCAGTATCTGACACACGCCCGGGCTCATGACTTCAGCTATGTGCCCGGCGAGCTCGACGGCATTGACCGCGCCGCCCGACGTATCCATTTGGCGCCGATCCGACTGGAAGGAGAGACGGTGGCCGAAGCTCGCGAACTGGCATACGACACACTCGTGCTGGCATTGGGCAGCAGCGCGAATGACTTCGGCACTCCGGGAGTCAATGAGCATTGCCATTGGATAGACAGTCAGGCACAGGCAGATGCCTTCAACAGACGCTTGCGTGCACACGTGGCGCGCAGCTTCGTGAACGGGAACTATATCGATGTCGCGATCGTGGGCGGCGGCGCGACAGGCGTGGAACTGGCCGCGGAGATGAGCCGCATGGTCGAGCTTGCCGCCAGCTATGGAACCGAGACCAGCATTCGTCAGCGCCTGCGCCTGACATTGCTGGAAGGCGCGCCGCGAATACTCAACGCTTTTCCGGAAGCGGTTTCTATTTCGGCGTCGGCCCAGTTGCGCGGGCTGGGTATCGATGTTCGCACCAAGGTGAGAGTCATGGCAGCCGACGCCAAGGGATTCGTGCTTGAAAGCGGCGAACGAATCGACGCCGCTCTCAAGGTGTGGGCCGCCGGCATCCGTGCGGCCAACGGCATCGCGGACTGCGGACTCGAACTGAACAAACTCGGGCAAGTGGTAGTGACGCCGAGCCTGCTGGTCAGCGGCGAAGACTGCATCTTTGCCGTTGGCGATTGCGCCAGCCTGATTCCGCATGGTGCCGAGCGCCCGCTTCCATCGACAGCCCAGGTCGCCAACCAGCAAGCGCTGCATCTGGCAAGACATCTTCCGGCATGGTTGTCCGGCAAACAGGTGCCGCCATTCAGCTTTCGCGATCTTGGCGCTCTCGTTTCACTCAGTGACTACAACGCCTTTGGAACACTGGGGCGCTTCGGCTTCTTCCGGGGCGGCTTTATCAAGGGCCGCTTCGCACAGTTGAGCCATGCGCTGCTCTATCGCAGCCATCAGCTTTCGTTGCACGGTCCCAGCCGCGCAGCGCTGCTGTGGTTGGCCGAGCGGATCAACGCGTTGGTCAATCCAAAGATCCGAATCAGTTGAAGCGTAGCAATGATCTGGCGGACAAAGGCTGAGGTACGGCTCAAGGACACATGATGAACACTCGGACGCGTAAACCACCCAAGCCATGCGGCCCACCGAGATGGTGGGAGACCATGGCAGGCGCACCTTTGGCATATTTCATGGTGCTGGGCGTCTTGTTTGGGGCACTGTTTCTTTTAAAGAGGCTGCTCGTGACTTAGGAAGCCCTTTTGCCTCGTCCCGAAGCGAAAGTCGATCCGCACATTCCACACTCGGCGCCTTTCGACCGCTCGCCGTGATGATGCGGCGAGTGCGCTACACTGTTTTCGGCCCCTCGCTGCATCCGGCCTGCTCTTCCAAGGAGGATTGCCGCTCGATACGTATTCACACTATCGACAGTCACGCTCCTCGTGGACACGTTTCAAAAGCGCTCGAAGCGCCGCTCCTCCGCTCAGGCCGATTCGCCCGATGATCAAGGCGATGTCGATGAGCGCCTGTTCGTCGGTTCGATGGAGAAGGGGATGCGCGTCCTCGAGCTGTTCAACGAACACCCCTCCACCCTTTCGATCGGCGACATTGCGCAACACACAGGCATGGGCCGCAGCGCGGCACAGCGCTTCGTCTATACGCTTCACCGGCTTGGCTACCTCAGCAAGGACAGCGAGTCGAAAAAGTACCTGCCCTCCCTGAAGCTGCTGGGCCTGGTGCGTGGCATCCATCGCCATCATCCGCAACGGGAACTGGCGTATCCATTGCTCGAGAAGCTCGCCAGGGAGACGCGCGAGACGGTGTCGTGGGTCGAACTGGACGGAGACGAGGTGGTCGTGCTGCTGAACATCCCCGGATCGCACATCACGGCCATCAATCTTCCGGCCGGAAGCCGCTTTCCTGCGCTCACCTCTTCTTCCGGCCAGGTGCTTCTCTCGCAGGCTCCGCAGGCACAGCTGTTGAAGATGCTTGACGCCCTGCCTCCCGAGATGCGGGCCCGCTTCGGCAGCCGCAGCCGCTCCGAGGTGCTCTCCATTTTCCGCAAGGCGGCGGAAGACGGGCATTCATTCACCGAGAAGAATTTCGGCGACGACGGCGTGTCCGTGTCCGTACCGGTGACGGATTTCTCGGGGCGCCCGATCGCCGCCCTCAACGTATCGACCGTACGGTCGCGCTACAGCATCGCGCAGGCGCGCGAACTGATACTCCCCCGGCTCGAACGGGCGGCACGCGAAGCCTCCATCTGAGCGCGGGGCTCGCCCCGCGCCCCGCTGCCCCATCCCCCTCTCTTCTTCTGACTGCCAGACGTGCCGACGGCTGGCTCGACCTTCGCATTCGGGTGGTGCGCGTATCCACGTACTTGACGCGGTGAGGCATACCACCGAAGATTAAATTGAATTGCAAACTTGATAATTGTATTTCAATTATTTAAGTCTTTCGATTTTTGTCTTCTCCAATAGGGAACGAGATGTCGCAAGGAACCCTTTTGCCCGGATCGGTCGCCATGGCTTCGCTCAGCGAGGAAACCATCGGCGAGCTGCTCGCTCGCCGCGCCCGCTCCAATCCGGGAGACGTCTACTGCACCTTCAGGGGCGAGCGCATCAGCCTCGGGATGCTCGACCGGCGCGTGAATCAGGTGGCCACCCTGTTGAAGTCGCAAGGTCTGCGAAAAGGCGACCGGGTCGGCGTCATGCTGCCCAGCCATCCCGATCACCTCTACCTGATCTTTGCGCTGGCGCGGCTGGGTATGGTTCGCGTACCGATCAACGTGCACCTGCTGGGCGCGCCGCTGGCCCACCTGCTCGGCGAGCTCGCGCCGCAGGCCATCGTCGCCGACGATGCCTACCGCGTTGCGCTCGAGGAACTCGCAAGCGACCTGCCCCGGGTGATCTGGCGCAACGGCATCGACGGCGAGTTCGACCGCTTCGCCGCCTGCAACGAAGACGATGCCGCGCCAGCCGTGAAGACCGACGAGATCATCGCGCTCAGCCCGAGTTCGGGCACCACCGGCGCACCCAAGGGCGTGCTGAAGTCCGATCGCCACCTGCGCGCAGGACCGATGGCCATCCTTCGCCTGACAGAGGCCGGACCGGGTGACGTCTTTCTGTTCTGGGAGGCGCTGCACCACGGCTCCGGCGTGGCCGTCGCGATTGCCGCACTGATGGGAGGCTTCCAGTTGGTCATGCTGGAACGCTTCAGCGCCTCGGGATTCTGGGACGACGTTCGCCGGCATCGGGCTACGCACATCCACTACCTGGGCAGCGTGCTGCCGATGCTGCTGAAGCAGCCGGAGCGCGCGAACGACCGCGAGCACGGCGTGCGCATCGCCTGGGGAGGCGGCTGTCCCGCCGATGTGTGGCACGCATTCGCCGAACGTTTTGGCGTGTCGATGCGCGAGGGCTACGGTCTCTCCGAGCTGATCACTTTCGTGACCGCGAACATCGATGGCACGCCGGGCTCCATCGGCAAGCCGCTGTCGTACTACGAGATTTCGCTTCTCGCGGACGACGGGTCGCCGGTCGAGCCGGGCGCCAAGGGCGAGATCGCCATTCGGGCGCTCGATTCGCGCCTGGGCTTCCTGGGCTACTTCAGAAATCCGCAGGCCGATGCCGCCGCGCGCCGCGGCGAGCTGTTCCTGAGCGGCGATCTTGCGCACCGCGATGCGAACGGCAATCTCTTCTACGCGGGGCGCAAGAAGGACATGCTGAGACGCCGCGGCATCAACATTGCGGCCTGGGATGTGGAGAGCGTTTTCGCGCAGCACGACGCGGTGGCCGAAGTGGCGCTGGTCGGCGTACCCAGCGAGCTTGGCGAAGACGAACTCAAGCTGTTCGTGCGCCTGCGCGAGGGCGCAAGCATCGCCCCGCTCGAACTGATCCGCTGGTGCAGCGGCAAGCTGCCGTACTTCCAGATTCCACGCTACGTCGAGTTCATCGATGCCTTCCCCAAGACACCGACGCAGCGGATCCAGAAGAAGGAGCTGTCTCGCACCGTCACGGGTGTATGGGACGCCGACGCCGCCGGCTTTCGCGCGGTCAAGCACTGACTCCTGGCCGATTCAAGTTCTCCATCGATTTCCGGATTGCTCAACTGAAAGGAAAAGTCATGATCCGAGTTCGCTTGAATCGCTGGCGGCAGGCGGTGGTGATGGTCTCCAGCCTTGCCTTCTGCGCATGGGCCCAGGCGGGCCTCGCCGACAAGCCCATCACCTTGGTCGTGGCCTTCCCGGCCGGCGGCGGCGTCGACGTGGTCGGACGCATCCTTGCCCAAGGCATGGCACAGAAGCTGAAGGTGTCGGTGGTGGTAGACAACAAGGCAGGCGCTTCAGGTGCGATCGGCGCGCAGTTCGTCAAGCGCGCGGCGCCGGACGGCCACACGCTTCTCATGGCACCGACCACCTCGTATGTCATGTCGGAAAAGATGTCCAGCAGCGAGGCCGTCGGCTACGAAATCGCCAAGGACTTCAGGCCTGTGGCCACGGTCGGCGAGCTGCCCCTGGTCATGCTCGCGTCGAAGGCAAGCGGCATCACCTCGTATGCGGACCTGGCCACCAAGGCCAGGCAGCAGCCGGGCAAGCTCGCCTACGGCTCGTCGGGCAACGGCTCGACCGAACACATCGTCACCGAGTGGTTCCGCCAGCAGGCGGCCATTGAACTGCTGCACGTGCCCTATCGCGGTTCCGCGCCGGCGATGGCCGACCTGTTTGCGGGCGAGATCCAGTTCATGGTGACCACCTCGCCCACTGCGCTCACCAACCTGGCCTCGGGAAAGGTGGTGGCCGTAGGCGTGGCGAGCCCGCAGCGGCTGGACATCTTCCCGGGACTGCCAACCTTTGCGGAACAGGGCCTGCCGCAGTTCGTTGCCGCCTCGGTGTATGCGGTGCTGGCGCCCAAGGGGACACCCGACGACGTGGTCGCCACGCTGAATGCGGCGCTCAACGAGACCCTGGACGACGAGGCGGTCAAGCGCCGCTTCGCGCAGCTCGGGGTCGAGGCCGTTCGCAGCACGCCCGCCCAGGCGCGCGACCGGCTGCAGAACGAATCGAACAAATGGGAGCAGGTGGTGCAGCGAATCAAGGTTGCCCGCTAGGCCCTATATACATCCTGGAATCGACCAATGACTGAAACGCCATCCTCCACGCGACCTTGCCTCACTCTTGCCGTCGACAACGGCGTCGCCCTGATCACGATGGATCGCCCGCACGCCATGAACGCGTTCGACCGCACGCAGCGCGAACTCTTCCGTTCGGCCCTTCTGTCTGCCGATGCCGACGCGAAGGTGCGCGCGATCGTGATCACCGGCGCGGGCAAGGCCTTTTGCGCAGGCCAGGACCAGCACGAGAGCGCCGCCATGGACGCGGCCGGGTCGGCCGCGCGGATCGACAGCTACATGGCCCTGTACGAGGTGTTCCGTGCGCTCGGCAAACCGGTCATCGCACGGATCAACGGCGTGGCGGCCGGTGCAGGTCTGCAGATCGCACTCATGTCGGACCTTCGCATCGCCTCTACCCAGGCGCGTTTCGGCATGACCGAATTCAAGGTGGGCTCTGCGGCCATCTTCGGCAGCACATTGCTCAACTCGATCATCGGCGAGGCCGCGATGAAGCGGCTCGTGCTGCTTGCCGAGATCGTGCCGGCCGCGCAGTCCCTCGCGCTCGGGCTGGTCCATGAAGTCGTGGACGACGATCGCCTGAATTCACGCGTCGCGGAGATCTGCACGCAGGTGTCGCAGTGGTCGCCGACCTCCGTGGCCATCACGAAATCGTGGTGGAAGGAGATGGACGATGAGATGTTCGCCAAGGCCGCGGCCGCGGCCCGCCGTGGCCATGCCATCAATTTCGCGTCCGGCGCCTACTCCCTCGGCGCAAGGAAATTCACCGAACGCAAGCAGACGAAGCCTGCTGGGATGTAGCGCACACGCGACGCAGCCTTCTGTGGATCCAGTGCACCACCCATGGATCGATCCCCTCGCCTTGCCAGGGCTTCGGCGACAACCTGCCCAAGACCCGCAGCGGCAAGATCATGCGCCGGCTGCTGCGGTCCGTCGCCAAGGGCGAGGCCATCACGCAGGACACCTCGACGCTGGAGAACCCGGCCATCCTGGAACAATTGTCGGAGCGGAACTGACGGGAAGCTCCTTGTTCGGGATCAGGTCGAGCTTTCGGCTTGCTCCAAACCAGGCTTGAGATCAGTTGATTTCACCGAGTGCCCGGCGCACCAGCTCGTCCGCCGACCCGTCGTCGCGCAGTCCGAGCGCACGGGCCGATGCATCGTCGAGGCGCGGATAGCGCCCGAACACCGCCTCCACACCGGGACGAGGCTGGAATGACACCAATCCGCGACGGGACTCGCCGTAGCGTGTCGAGCACGTGTCGATGATGTCCCCGATCGAGAGGCACAGCACGGGCAGCGGCCAAGCCCGCCCCGGGTCGGCGCGCGAGACATCCATCACCGCCGCATGGGCGATGTTCTCGGCGCAGCGCCGGGCCGACATCCACCACGCAGTCGCTTCGGGACCGACGGGGCAGACGAAGGCCTCGCCGGCCTTGAGCGCGTGCAGGATGTCGCTCATGAACGCGGAGGTGAGCCCCGCACCGCTCCTTTCGCGGGCGACGATGCCGGGGAGCCGGACCGATCGGCCGTCCAGGCGCCCGCGACGCGTGAAGTCGGCCAGCAGGATCTCGCACACGCGCTTGTGGGCACCGTAGGTGAGCGGCGGCCGCAGCGGCATCGTCGGTGTAACGAGGTCCGGAAGATGCGTGCCGTACACCGCGATGCTGCTGGCATAGACGACTGTCGGCCTCGCGCCGCTCCCGGCCAGCGCCTCGAACAGCGCCAGCGATGCGTCGAGGTTGACCCGCCGGCCGAGCGCGTAGTCTTGCTCGGATGTACCGCCCGGGACGGCCGCGAGGTGAAAGACCACGTCCGGCCCGAACGCCGCGACCTGGGCCATCACGCCGGGGTCCGCGAGATCGCCGCGAATCGCGATCTCTTCCGTCGTGTCCGGCAAGCTTTGGTCGGCGAGCGCCAGTGCTCCGATGCGCCGGCCGCCGATTTCGCCCCGCTCGCGCAGCAGCTCGGCAAGGTGTGCGCCGATGAAGCCGGCTGCGCCGGTGATGAGGACTCGCATGGCTTCGCTCACGCCAGCGGCGGCATGGGGGCGCGGACGATGCGCTGGTCGATGGCACCGAAGACGCAGTGACCGTCCTGGCGCACATCCATCCGGACGCGGTCGCCGAAGCGCATGAACAGCGTCCGGGGTGCGCCGTGCTCGATGGTCTCGATGGCGCGGCGCTCCGCGATGCAGGCCGAGCCCTTCCGCCCACCGGCGTTCGAGACCGTGCCGCTGCCGATGATCGTGCCGGCGGACAGGCGGCGCGTCGCGGCCGCATGCGCGATCAGCTCGTCGAAGCCGAAGTTCATCTCACCGCCGTTGGGGTTGCCGAACCATGCGCCGTTGTATTCGACGTGGAGGTCCATGTGCACGCGGGTGTTCCGCCAATGGTCACCGAGCTCGTCCGGCGTCACCGCCACCGGCGCAAAGCTGGAGGACGGCTTGGCCTGGAAGAATCCAAAGCCGGTCTTCATCTCGCGCGGGCCGAATGCACGCAGGCTCACGTCGTTGATCTGCACCAGCAGCGCGATGCGGCTGCGCGCAAGTTGCGCCGAAGTGCCAAGCGGCACCTCGTGCAGGATCGCGCCGTACTCGCCCTCGAAATCGATGCCATGCGCCTCGTCCGGCAGCGGCACGTCGTCGGTGGCTCCCAGGAAGTCGTCGGAACCGCCCTGGTACATCAACGGAATCGTTTCGATATCCGGAATGGGCGCGAGGTTGAATGCCGTCTCCATCAGGCGGCCGTGGTTCAGGAAGGCGGAGCCGTCGCACCACTGCGGCGCTCGAGGCAGCGGTGTGGCCGCCTGGCGCGGGTCGAACGCGAATGCGCCGTCCGTCTGCCCCGCGTTGAGCCGTGCATAGAGTTGCTGCAATCGGGGCTCGCACTCGGTCCAACGCTCCAGTGCGTCGAGCAGGGTCGGCGCAATCGCCTCTGCGCCCGCGGCCCGCAGCAGGTCGCGCGACACGACGACGAGGCGGCCGTCCTTGCCGCCTTTCAGGGATGCCAGTTTCATGCTTTTTCAGTTCGAAGAGCAGTGCACCTTCGCCTCAACCCCGGCCGGCCAGCGCGTGGCCGATAGCGGGGTCGTACTCGCCGTCGATCAGGACGAAGAGCATCCGGCATGGCTTGCCGGAGCGGTTGGCCCACGCATGATTGGTACCGCGCTGCACGACGACGCTGCCGGCACCAAGCTGCACCTCGCCCTGGTCCACGACCAGCGTGATCTCGCCCTCCATCACGACACCGTAGTCGACGCTCTGCGTCCGGTGCATCAGCGGATGCGGCGCACCCCGGTCCGCTGTGGAGGCCGCCATGTCCCCGATCTCGCTGAACCCCGCGCGCAGCTGGTCAGCGCTGCGGCTGAACAGTTCCTCGCTATCCGGCGGAATGTCGACGAACCGGAAGCGCGTTCCGCGCGTCGGCGGCGGCAGCGTCAGCGGTCCGGTGGTCGGGTCCGGCCCGTTGTCCACACGCACCGGCGTACCCGTCGTGGCCCATACCTCGTGAAAGACCGTGCCTGGAATGGCCTTGATTTCCGCCACGACGGGCAGCGGCCCATTGCTGGTGATCACGGCGTTGCCGTGCGCGTCGTGGCCGGTGACCACGCGATGGATGACTGGAAGATTCATGATGTCGGGACCTATTCGAATTGGAGCTTGGACTCTTTGGCGATCCCGCGATAGAGCACGAGGTCGTCGCGGATCGCATCGGCAAAGCGGGCGGCGGTTCCGCCCTCGGGCCGCAGCCCGAGTTCCGCGAACCGTTTCTGCACCGCAGGGTCGGCCAGCGCCGCACCCGCCGCCTTGTTCAGCTTCTCGAGCAACGGCTGCGGGGTCTTTGCCGGAGCCAGCACGCCCACCCATGACTCGAGCACGAAGGGCTTCACGCCGGCCTCGGACGCCGTCTGCGTGCCGGGGAAGCGCGGATCCCGCTGCCGGCTGGTGACCGCCAGCAACTTGAGATGCCCCGCATCGATCAGCGGCTTGGCCGAGGCATCGAACGCCACGTCCAACTGGCCGCCTGCGACATCGTTCAATGCACCGGCCGTGGAACGGTAAGGAATGTGCACGAGGAATGTTCCGGTCAGCGACTTGAAGTACTCGCCGGCAAAATGCGCGCCGCTGCCCATGCCGGCGCTGCCATAACTGAGCTTGCCGGGATTCTTTTTGGCGTAGGCGATGAACTCGGTCAGCGTGCTCGCGGGAATGTCTTTCTTCGTGACGATCTGCAGGCCATAGGTAGCAGTTATGCTGACAGGCGCCAACGCCGTCGCAGGATCGAAGGAAATCTTCGGATCGACCACCGGGAGCATGCTGTAGCTCGAATTGGTGAACAGCAGCGTCGCGCCGTCGCCGGGCGCCTTGATGACGGCCTCCACGCCCAGCCGGCTGCCTGCGCCGGGCCTGTTGTCGATGATGATGATCTGGCCGAGCTGCCGGCCCATATGCTCCGCCATGATGCGGGCCACCTGGTCCGTGACGCCGCCCGGCGGAAAGGGCACGACCATCTTGGTCACGTTCGGCTGTGCGTGGGCCGTGCCGGCCGCGGCAATCATGGCGATAGCGGCAAAAAGCGGGGAAAGCCACGCGGGACAACGCTGTCGCTTCATTTCTGTCTCCTGATTTTTCTGAAAGGCGTCAACCGAAGGCAGGCGCCAGCCCGTCCCAGCACAGGTACTTGATCTCGAGGAATTCCTCGATGCCATGGTGCGAGCCTTCGCGGCCGAGGCCGCTCTGCTTCACGCCGCCGAAGGGCGCCACCTCATTCGAGATCAGGCCGCAGTTGATACCGATCATCCCCGACTCGATCGAGGAAGACGCGCGCCAGATGCGGGCTGCGTCGCGGCTGTACAAATAGGCGGCCAAGCCGAATTCCGTGGCGTTCGCAAGCTCGAAAGCTTCCTCGTCGTTTTCAAAACGGAACAGCGGCGCGACGGGGCCAAAGGTTTCCTCGCGAGCCACGGCCATCCCTGACCGAGCCCCCACGATGATCGTCGGCTCATGGAAGCGGCCGCCCAGCGCGTGGCGCTTTCCGCCGTGCAGCACGGTGGCGCCGCCGGCGATCGCATCCGCGATGTGCTCCTCGACCTTCGCCACGGCGGCGTCGTCGATCAACGGTCCCAGCTGCACGCCCGCTTCCAGGCCGTTTCCCACACGCAGCCTGGCCACCCGCTCCACGAGCTTGGCCGCGAAGGCGTCGTACACGCCCGCCTGGACCAGCACCCGGTTGGCGCTGATGCAGGCCTGGCCCGTGTTGCGGAATTTGGCGGCGACGACGCCGTCCGCGGCCGCATCGAGATCCGCATCGTCGAAGACGATGAACGGCGCATTGCCGCCCAGCTCCATCGAGCACTTCTTGACCGTTGCCGCAGCCTGCGCGAGCAGCAGGCGGCCGACCTCAGTCGAACCGGTGAACGTGATCTTGCGCACGAGTGGATGGCTGGTCAGCGCGTGGCCGATGGCACGCGTGTCATTGCCGGTGACCACGTTGAACACGCCGGGCGGCACGCCGGCGCGCTGCGCCAGTTCGGCGAGCGCCAGCGCCGTGAGCGGCGTCTGGCTGGCCGGTTTCACGACCATGCTACAGCCGGCCGCCAGCGCCGGGCCGGCCTTGCGGGTGATCATCGCAGCCGGAAAGTTCCAGGGCGTGATCGCCGCACACACGCCGATCGGCTCCTTCAGCACCAGAACGCGCTGCGTGTCCTTCGGCGCGGGAATCACATCGCCGCGGATGCGCTTGGCTTCTTCAGAAAACCACTGCAGGAAAGAAGCCGCGTAGTCGATCTCCACCTTCGCTTCGGCAAGCGGCTTGCCTTCTTCCAGCGTGATCAGCGTTGCAAGATCGTCACGGTGCCGGATCATCAGTTCGTACCAGCGGCGCAGCACTTCCGAACGTTGCCTGGCCGTGGTCCTGCGCCAGGACAGGAAAGCCGCGTGGGCCGCCTCGATGGCGTTGCCGGTCTCCGCTTCCTTGAAGCGCGGGAGCTCGGCCAGCACGGCGTCGTCGGCCGGATTGCGCAGCGCGTATGTGCCGTGCGGCGTGGCGCCGATCCACTCGCCGCCCACGTAGGCGGCGGTACGAAAGAGCGTCGGGTCCTCGAGAAGGTGGCGCATGGTGCCTTCCTTCAGCACGGGTTGCGCCCGACCATGTAGGCGCTGTCCGGGTCCTGGGTGACCGGCAGCCCGGAGGCTACCAGCCCTTGGCGCAGCATCTTCATGAGGCGGTCCGGGACGCGCATCGCCGGCGCGCGCAGGGGCCCGCCGTTGAAACCCGCCAGCCAGTCCTGGTACTTCCACATCGCGCGGTTCAGCACGCCGGTGCCGCCAGCGTAGCTCTGCGCGGCGGCACCGTTGGCGCTGCGCGCCGGGTTCACCTTCCAGTACATCTCCATTGCGGACTTCCACTCGCCGTTTTTTGCCAAGTCGAAGGCGCGCGGGTAGTAGGTGCTCATCCATTGCGTGTTGCTGGTCCCGGAGAACTGCAGCTTCATCACGCTCATGAGCGGAATGGCATCGCCCTCGATGGGGCAGCTGATCACCACCTCGTCGCGGAAATGGTGGTACATCTCGCACAGGCCTGCAGGCAGCGGGAAGCCCTGCTCCGACTTGATCGCCACGATGTTGGGGCAATCCTTCAGCAGGCGGCGCACCAGTTCGACCGACATGCCCGCCGGATGCACACGCTCGAAGCCCCACAGCGGAATCGGGAACAGCATCACGGCCAGTTCGGTCGCATCGCAGAACTGCTTGGTGTAGTCGTAGATCTCCTGCTCGGTCGTGGGCCAGAACTGCGGGGGATAGGACAGCAGCACGATGTCAGCGCCGGCCTTCTCCGCGAGTTTCACGGCCTGGATGTTTTCCGCCAGCGTGCCGAAAGCCGCGTGGAAGAAGAGACCCAGGCCACTGCCCGCCGTGTCGCGCGCCCATGCCGTGAACCGCGCATTCTCTTCGGGCGTGATCGCCACTTCGGCGCAAAGAAGCGTGTAGGCATAGCCGAGTTCCTTGGCAAGCGCGATGTCGTGGCGGATGCCCTTCTCGTTCAGCCGGCTCAGGTCCGCGGAGTAGCTGGGAATGGTGACGGCAGAGCAGCCGACGAGGTATTCGCGCGCCCAGGCGCGGGCGTCCTTGCGTTGATAGTTGGGCATGGTTCTTCCTTGGGTTTGAATTACTTGGCGACCGGCACGATGCTGTGGGCGAGTTCGGTACCGACTCCCATGGCGCGCGCGCGCGCCAGCAGCATCTCGGCGGTGATGACGTCCTGCAACGCGGAGCCGACGGACTTGTAGAGAACGATGTCGCGGGGCTTTCGCGCGACCTTGCCCCCAACCAGGTCGGCGAGCGAGACCAGTCTGCCGGCGAACTCCACACCCGCGCGGGTCGCTGCCAGCATGTCGCCGGTGTCGTGGGCGACCTCTTCGGGCATGTCGGCGACGATCAGCGACGCACGGGCAATGGTCTCCTCATCGACCTCGCGCTGCTCGGGCAGCGTCGAGCCGATCGACACCACGGTCATGCCAGGGGCCAGCCATTCGCCGTGGATCACGGGCGATTCATCGCGGCTGCGGGCCGCGCAGAGCACAACGTCCGCCCCGTCGATCGCTCCAAGTGCCGAAGCGGCGGCCTCGATGTCGAAGCCGTGCGCCTCACGAATGGTCGACGCAAACTTCTCCCGGTTCGCCGGCGTCGGGCTGAAGACACGAACGCGCGCGATGTCTCGCACGGCGGCCAGGGCTGCGAGGAGCCCCTTTGCTTCGAAGCCGGAACCGACCACGGCGACGCTCAGCGGCTTGCGCGGCGCCGCTGCATCGACCGCGACCGCGGCCGTGACCGCGGTGCGGATGCCGGTGATGCGGTTGCCGTCGATGAGCGCGGCCAGGCCCATCGTCTCCTGGTCGAAGAGCGAGACGAGATAGCTGGCACGGCGCGCCTTCATGCTGGCCGAGATCAGCTTGCAGCCCATGTGCCTGCCGCTTGGCGACACGGCCGTGAGCCCGCGCAGCCAGGTGCCGTCGCCGCGGGCCATGGAGCGCGGCGGCACCATGGCCGCGGCGATCGTGCCGGCGTATGCGGTGCGAAGGGCGTCGAAGGCGGCCCGCCAGTCCGTCAGCCGGGCGACGTCAGCATCCGTGAGAAAGAGAGTCGGCGGCACCTGGACGGTATCCGCGAGTAAGGGGGTGCCCAAGGCGATGTCTCCTGTGATGGGACACGATCGTAGGCAGCCGCCCTCCCCCTGGCGACCCAGCAGAGGCCAAACCAGATTTCCCGATTTGGGATAGCTCGCTAGCTCTGCCTTGCCGACTTGAGCATGGCGGGCGCCATGGTCTTCAGCAGGCGCATGACTTCCCAGGTCGCCTTGGTGTGGGCACGGTGTTGAGTGATTCCGAGCACGATAGCCCTTGACAGCACGGGGCGGACGATGCGGACGGCCGCGAGCCGGCGCGCCTCATTGGCCGTCAGCGTGCCGGCCGTGATCGCGTATCCGCCGCCACTGGCCGTGATCTCGTGCTGCAGCCGGATCGAGTCGGCCTCCAGCACTTGCGTGAGGGTCAGGCCTTTCTGCCGCGCGAGCTTCGCCAGCCGTGCGCGCAGCGGGTGCGGCTCGCTCGGCAACACCAGCGGCAGTCCCGCCACGTCCTCGAAGTCGATCGTCTTCCGCGCCGCCAATGCGTCCTTGGCCGGCACTACCAGATAGAGCGGCAGGCGCGTGAGCACGGTTTCCTCCGGCGCGGCGGTGTCTTCTTCCCGCAGCAGCAAGGCAAGGTCGAGCCGCCCCTGGCCCAGCCACTCCTCCAATTGGGCACTCGAGCCTTCGGTGAGATGCAACCGGACTTGAGGCCACGACTTGCGGACGGTGGAGAACAAGGGACCGGCCAGCATGCCGACCGTGGAAGGCAGCAGCCCGACGCGCACGTCGCCGACGGGTGTTCCGCTGCTCGTGCGCATGTCGTCGGCCAGTTGCTCCGCATCGCGGATCAACGCCATCACGCGTGGGTAGACCTGTTGCCCGAACTCCGTCAGCACGACGCCGCGGCCGGTCCGGCGGAACAGGCGCGTACCCGACTCCTGCTCCAGCCGCGTGATGTGCCGGCTCACCACCGACTGCTGCATGTCGAGCGCGACCGCGGCACCCGAGACGCTACCGGCGTCCGCCACCTTCACGAACAATTGCCACTTGGGGTCGAGGATGTTCTGCACGCGCGCATTGTGCATGGGGCGGTTATGCCGACGCGCGTGGTGGAAGGCAGGCATCGTGGACACACGGCTCGCATTGCGGTGCGGAACACGGCGCGAACACCGCGCCGATCAACACCGCCGAGGCACAACCTCCCATCGAGGTGGCTGCAAGATCGAAGCGCCCTCACAACATGGATTCACGCGTGCTCCGGAGACCGCTCATATAACAAGCGCAAACAACCGCCCAGACAACGGGGCGCTTGTCAGTGTGTCGAGCGGCACGCTGTGCCGCGCGGTCGTGATGACTATCCTCTCGCCCTCCTCGCCTTGGGCAGCCGGTGCAAACGCCAGGTCGGTCGCGCACGGCACCGGCAGGCCGATCACCCGGTCGAGCTGCCCGTCGGCGGTGAAACGCACGACCGACCAGCCGTCGCACAGCGCGGTCCAGATTCCCCCCTGGGCATCGAACGCCAACCCGCTCACGCGTCCCGACCCCTTGGGAACGGTCGCCAGACGGCGCATCGCGCCCTGCCCCGGCTGAAGCCGAAGGATCGTGCCAGAGCCCGGCGCCGTGGCGTAAAGGGTCTGCTCCTGCGCGTGCCAGCCGAGGGCCTGCACGGTCTCGCCCATGCGCCACTGCACGTCGAGCGTGCCGTCGCCGCGCAGGCGGCCAATGGCGGAGCCGGCCTCGGGCAGGGCCAGTGCAGCCCAGACCGTGTCGCGCTCGCCGTTGCAGGCCGCGAGCACCTGTCCCGCAAGCCATGGCTCGAAAGGCGATGACTGCCCGTCGGCCGAGATGCGCTGCGCGCCGCGCTCGTGCACGGCGATCACGCCATTCTCATGGTGCAGCAGCGCGACGACGGGCGCCTCGACCGTCGCCACCTCGTGGTCTTGCCCATTCGCATGCAGGTGCACCGACGGCGCAAGCGCATCGGCCCACCAGAAGCGGCTGCCATCGGCCGACCACAGCGGATGCGCGCCGTGAAACGCCCAGTGTCCCGGCAGTACCGTCAAGGCCGCTTCGGTGCTCGGCGTCGGATCGGTGCCAGCTGGCTGCAGCTGCGCACCGACGCGGCGCGCGGCATCCGCCACCTCCGGTCCCAGTAATTCGAGCCGGGCGCGCGTGAGCCGGTAGGCCGGCCCCGCCACGCTGATGGCGCCACGCACCTGCCCCGAAGCGTCGACCACCGGCGCGCCCACACAGCGCACGCCTAGCACGATCTCCTCGTCGTCGATGGCGTAGCCGCGCGCCTTGGTGATGCGCAGCTCGGCCTGCAGGCGGCGCCGGTCGGTGATGGTGAGCGGCGTGAACGGCTTCAGCACCGCATCGCGCACGATGGCATCGCGCGCCTCGTCGGGCATGGCCGAGAGAATGGCCTTGCCCTGGCTCGTGCAGTGCACCGGCTTGCGCTGCCCGAGTACGGCCGCCGAACGCTGGCTGTGCGCGCCGTCGCAACGCTCCAGCGAAATGACTTCGCGCCCATCGAGCGCGGCCAGGTAGCTCGTCTCCCCCGTGAGGTCGCGCAGCGCGCGCAGTTCGAACGCGGCGGCCGCCACGAGGTCGGGCATGGCGTAGGCCTGGCGTGCCATCTCGAAGCAGCGGAAACCCAGGCAGTAGACCTTGCGCAGCGGATCACGCCGCACGAGCCCGCGCGCGACCAATGTGGCGAGCAGGCGGTAGACGGTGGTGCGCGGCAGGTCGAGTTGTTCGGCCAGCTCGCTCTGGCCCAGCCCTTCGGCCGAGGAACCGATGGCGTCGAGCACGTCGAGTGCCTTTTCGAGGGCACCGGTGCCCTCGCCGGGAGTGGTGGCCATAGTGGAGAAGCCCTTGTTTGCCTGTTTGTCTCAGATAGCGGTACTGCGTGTGTCGTGCAGGGCAGCAACGCAGCTGCAACCCATTCTATTTTTGGACCTGTCTCCTTACAGTGAGTGTTCCGCCCCCGCGATGACCTGTGGTCTCGTCCGATCCCACCATTTGAGACAGCTTCCATGACGACGTCCCTGCCCAAGCCGCTGGCCAGCATCCCCCAGCGCGCCCCCACTCCCTTCGTGCCCGATGCGGTGCTCGACCGCCTCGCCAAGGCCACGAGCGGCTCGCTGACCACGCAGCTCTACATCAAGGGCTTTCGCCAGCCGGTGCTGCACGGCTTGACGCCGTTGAACAAGAAGATCAAACCATTCGCAGGCCGGGCCTACACGATGCGTTTCATTCCCGCGCGGGAAGACGTCGACGTGTACGGCAACCTCACGACCGAGCCCAGCGCCGACAACCTGCAGTGGGTGGGCGTGGAGCAGATTGAACCCGGCCACGTGCTGGTGATCGACAGCAACAGGGATGGCCGCGCAGCATCGATGGGCAACATGCTCATCACCCGCATGATGATGCGCGGCGCGCGCGGCGTGGTCACCGATGGCAGCTTTCGCGACGGCACCGAACTGAAGGAAATGGACTTTCCGATCTGGTGCACCGGCGTGACCGCGACCACGCGGCTGTCCTACCACCACGTGGCCGACCTGCAGGTGCCGATCGGCTGTGCCGGCGTGGCCGTGTACCCCGGCGACGTGATCCACGGAGACGGCGACAACATCACCGTGATCCCCGCGCATCTGGCCGAGGAGATGGCAGACCTGTGCGAGAAGCGCGACGACATCGAGGCCTACCTGGCCCTGCGCGTGCAGGCCGGCGAGGCGCTGTGGGGCCTGTACCCGCCGAGCGACGCGACGCGCCGCCAGCACAAGGAATGGGTGGCCGCCGGCCGCCCCGAGATCAAGCCCGCGCAGCCCGCCGGCGCACGCTGAACCGGAAAGAGACATGACCTACTACGCCCCCGACTACTACGACGGCCTGATCCGCCGCTACTTCGACGCCTGCAATGCGGCCGACTACCAGGCGCTGATCGACTGCTTCACGCCCGATGCGGTGCACTACTTCCCGGCCGGCCTGCCGGAGGTGCCCTGGCGCACGGCCGACACCATCGCGAAGAAGTGGATCTGGTGCGTGGAGACGCTGGGCTCGCAATGGACCATCGAGCGCATCCTGATCAGCCACGACAAACCCGAGGCCATGATCGAGTGGACGCACTGGAAGAACAAGAGCGGCACGGCGCTGCGCGGCGCCGAATGGTACGACTTCGAGAACGGCAAGATCAAGGAGATTCGCGCCTACTACGCCTCGCCGGCCGACAAGGGCACGCCCATCAACGAGCTGGTCGACTTCGACTACGCCGGGCGTGGCTACGCGCTCAAGAGCGAAGGGACTGCCAGGTGATCCGCCACGTCGTGCTCTTTCGCCGAAAGACGGACGTCGAGAAGGACCTGGCGCGCGAAGCCGCGCTGGCCGAGCGCATGACGGCCCTGGGCGCGCAGATTCCGGCGATCCGCCACTGGCGCGTGGCCGCGAACGAGCTCGTGCGGCCGATCAGTTGGGACTACGTGCTGGAGTCCGAGGTCGAGAGCGCCGCAGCGCTCGATGCGTACCTGTTCCATCCCCTGCACCAAGCCTTGGTCGCAGATCTCAAGCCCTACTTCGACTGGGCCGCCGTCGACTACACCGTTTGACATGACCACCATCACCCTCACCGGCGACATGCTCATCGGCGCCAGCGCCGTGCGCGGCAGCGCAGGCACCCAGCGCGCCTTCAACCCCTCCACCAACGCCGAGATCGCCGAGCCCAGCTTCGGCCTGGGAGACGCGGCCGACGTGGACCGTGCGGCCACGCTGGCCGCCGCGGCGTTCGACACCTATCGGAGTTTGCCGCTGGCCACGCGCGCGGCGTTCCTGGAGACAATCGCCGAGAACATCCTGGCGCTCGGCGACACGTTGATCACGCGTGCGCACGAAGAATGCGGCCTGCCCATCGCGCGCCTGCAGGGTGAGCGTGGCCGCACGGTGAGCCAGTTGCGCCTGTTCGCCAAGGTCGTGCGCGACGGCCATTTCCTCAAGGCCACGATCGATCCGGCCCAGTCCACGCGCCAGCCGCTGCCGCGCGCCGACCTGCGCTTGGCCAAGCTGCCGCTGGGCCCGGTGGCGGTGTTCGGCGCCAGCAACTTCCCGCTGGCCTTTTCGGTGGCCGGCGGCGACACGGCCGCCGCGCTGGCCGCGGGCGCGCCCGTGATCGTGAAGGCGCACAGCGCGCACCTGGGCACGTCCGAACTGGTGGGCCGCGCGCTGCAGCAGGCGGTGCAGGCCCACGGCCTGCCCGAGGGCGTGTTCTCGCTGCTGATCGGCGCCGGCCGCCAGATCGGCGAGGCGCTGGTGGCCCACCCGGCGATCCAGGCCGTCGGCTTCACCGGCTCGCGCCAGGGCGGCTTGGCGCTGCAGAAAATCGCCAACGCACGGCACCAGCCCATCCCGGTCTATGCCGAAATGAGCAGCATCAACCCCGTGTTCCTGCTGCCGGCGGCGCTGGCTGAGCGGGCCGAATCCATCGGCAAGGGCTTTGCCGCCTCGCTCGCCCTGGGCGCGGGCCAGTTCTGCACGAACCCCGGTCTTGTGCTGGCCTGCGACGGCCCCGGCTTTGCCGGCTTTCTGCAGGCCACGCACGATGCGTTGACCGCCACGCCGGCGCAGACCATGCTCACGCCCGGCATCCACGCGGCCTACCAGACCAGCTCGCAGAAAGTCGGTGCCACGCCCGGCGTGGAAACCGCGGTGTTGGGGGGCGGGGCGGGCGATCGGCCCAACGCCGCGCAGGCTGCGCTGTATGTGACCGATGCCGCACGGTTCCTGGCCACGCCCACGCTCCGCGAAGAAATGTTCGGCCCCGCCGCCATCGTCGTTCGCACACGCGACATGCAGGAGATGCTGCAGGTGGCGGAGCAACTGGAAGGCCAGCTGACCGCGACCTTGCAGCTGGACACCGCCGACCATGCGGACGCGCGCCGCCTGCTGCCTGTGCTCGAACGCAAGGCTGGCCGCATCCTGGTCAACGGCTTCCCGACGGGCGTAGAGGTCTGCCACGCGATGGTGCACGGCGGCCCATTCCCGTCCACCTCGAACGCGATGTTCACCTCGGTCGGCGCCGAGTCCATCGAGCGCTTCCTGCGCCCCGTGTGCTACCAGGACCTGCCGGACGCGCTGCTGCCCGCCGCGTTGCAGCAGGCCAATCCGCTGGGCCTGTGGCGCATGGTCGATGGCGCTGTGCGCCAGCCCTGAGCGCGGCTTGGCCATGAACCCCGTCAGGCTGCGCGCCGGCCGGTCCGAGTTGCGCCTGCTGCCTGCCGCCGGCGGACGCATCATCGCCTGCACGCTGGCCGCGCCGGACGGCACGCTGCAGCAGATACTGCAGCCCTACCCCGAGCAGCACGCCGACCTTGACCGATGGGCCAAGGGAGGCATCTACCCGCTCGTGCCCTACAACGGGCGCATCCGCGATGCCCGGTTGCGGCACGCCGATCGCGACTGGGCGCTGACACCGCACGCGGGCAGCCCCCACACACTGCACGGCATCGCCCAGCGCCGGCCCTGGCAACTGCTGGCGTGCGATGCGAGCCGGGCGAGCCTGGTCTACATGCACGCCGCCGACACGCACTGGCCGTGGGCATTCGAGGCGACCATGGACGTCGCGCTGGACCCGGGCCGCGTGCGCATCGCGCTCACACTGCGCAACACCGGCAACGCGGACATGCCGGGCGGCGTGGGCCTGCACCCGTACTTCGTGCACCGGGCCGACAATCAGGTGCGGTTCGATGCCGGCCCCGATTGGCCGTTCGACGCCGACTACCTGCCGCGAGAGCCCGCGGCCGATGGCAGACATCGCCGCCCCTGGACGGTGGGCGCAGCGGACTTCGCGGCTGGCGAGGTCACGCACTTCATTGCGGACTGGTCCGGCACGCTCGATATCCGTTCTGCGCAGGCCAGACCCGTCCGGCTGCTCGCCAGCGGCGCGATGGACCAGCTCGTCATCCACCGGCCCGCGAACGCACCACACGTCTGCATCGAGCCGGTCAGCCATCTGCCCGATGGCTTCAACCTGCACGCACGCGGCGCGACGGGCACAGGCACCCGCATCCTGGCGCCCGGCGCGCAGCTGCAGGGGCAGCTCGACATCGTGCTGGAGTGAACCGGCGCGCGTCGCGCCATTACCCGCGGCGTGGCCTCTTGCGCGCCAGGCGCTGCAGGATGGCCATCATGTCCTGCGCAGTCGAGGTCAGTTCCATGCCACGCCGCGTGACGATGCCGTAGGGCGACAGCGCGCTTTTCAGCCGCACCGGCAAGACGCGAAAGCGCTCGCCTTCGTTGTCGACCATGGCGCGCGGCAGCACGCCGACCATGCCCGCCTTCTCGACCATGTTGAGCATGGTGTAGACCGACGATACGCGCACCAGGTCGGCCGGCAATCCCAGGCCTTCGCCGCCGAACTCAGCTTCCAGCAAGCGCCGCGTCGGCGTGGGCGAATCCTGGATCACCCAGGACAGGCCATGCAGGTCGGCCAGGCTGCGCGAGCGCTGCGAGACCGGGCCATCACGCCCCGTGAAGATGCACAGCGGCTCGTCATTGAGCGGCAGCAGTTCGAATTGCAAACTGTCCTGCGGACGCACGAAGCGCGCGAGCACGAAGTCGAACTCGTTCTTCGCCAGGTCCGCCAGCAGCCGGTCGCTGGAGGACTCAACGATGCGCACCGAGACCGCGGGCCGTGTCTTCTTGAGCTCCAGCACCGCCGCCGGCAGCAGACCGGCCGCCGTCACCATGATGGCGCCGATGGTCAGCGTGCCGTGGCCGCTGCGCACCAGCGTGTCCAGGTCGGCACCGAAGCGCTGCGTCTCGCCGAGCACGCGGCGCGCATACACGGCGACGAAGCGGCCAAAGTCGTTGATCTCGATCGCGCGCGCGCGCCGCGTGAACAGCTGCACGCCCAGCACATCCTCCAGGTCCTGCAGGATCTTGGTGGCCGCCGGCTGCGTGAGGCTCATAGCAACTGCCGCCTGCCGCAGGCTGCTGGTGCGCGCCAGCGCGTCGATAAGGCGCAGATGCTTGAGCCGCAAGCGGCCCACCAGGCGATGCCGCGCGCGCTCCGCGGCCTGCTCTTGCGCGTCGTCTCTGCTGATAACCATTGCGTATCAAATCCGGAAATTTCTTCAATATTAATTGGATGGCATCCCTTCTACAGTGCGGGCCGGTTCAACACACTCGAAGGAAGACATCCCATGCAGGTTTTCGTATCAGGCGCCACGGGGCGCGTCGGTGGCACGCTCGCGCGCGCCTTGCTGGAACGGGGCTGGCGCGTGCGCACGCTGGCGCTGCCGCAGGACCGCAACCTGGCGGCCACGCGCGACGCCGGCATCGACTGCGTGGTGGGCGACCTGGCCGACCTCCCCGTCGTACGCCAGGCCATGGAGGGCGCCGATGCGGTGTTCCACATGGCGGCTGCCATCTCGTTCCAGCCGCAGGCGCGCGACCTGATCTGGAGCGCCAACGTCGTGGGCACCTACAACGTGCTGCGCGCCGCTGCGGAGCAGTCCGCCAGGCGGCCGGTGCGCCTGGTGTTCGCGTCGAGCGATCAGGTCTACCCCACGCGCTTCGCGCGCTACCGGCCGACCGACGAACTGCACCCGCGCGAGCCCTACACCTTCTATGGGCTGAGCAAGCTGCTGGGCGAGGACATGGCCGCGTTCTACGCCCGTTCCGAGCCCAACCTGAAGATCAGCACGGCGGTGTTCTCGCACATCGAGGCTGCGCACGAGCTGCTGGACCCGAACGGCGAATATTCCAGCGCGGCGTTTTACGTGAACGGCCGCGTGCGCAGCCTGAAGGCCAGCAGCACGCACCATGCGGGCGCCACCAGCCAGGCCGAACTGCGCAGCATCCTGGACGTGCTGGAGCCGCTGGTCGCGCCCGACGAGCCGCTGCTACTGGCACGCGACGCCGACGGCAAGCCGCACACGCAGGAGCTGGTCGACGTGCGCGACATCGTGCAGGGCCTGCTGCTGATCCACGACAAGCCCGAGGCCATCGGCGAGACCTTCAACCTGGCGCCCGCCACGCCGGTCAGCCTGGCGGAGTTCATTCCCTATCTGGCCGAGGCCACCGGCCGGCGCTACGTCGAGGCGCGCATCCCCGTGGAGCTGGGCCGCACGCACGGCAGTGCGGCCAAGGCGCGCGCGCTGCTGGGCTATGCGCCGAAGTATTCGCTGTTCGACATGGTCGACGAAGCCGCCGGCAGGGGCGCTCTGTGAGCGACAGCCTGCGTTACGACGTCGCCGCTGTCCGCGCGTTCGCGCGCCAACTGTTCGAGGCGGCCGGTCTCGCGCCCGACAAGATCGACAGCGTGGTGCGCTCGCTGGTCACGGCCGACATGATGGGCCACACGACTCACGGGCTGGCCATCGCCCCCTGGTACCTGCAGGAGGCACACAGCGGCGCCATGGCGTTGCACGGCGAGCCCGAGGTGCTGTCCGACCGCGGCGCCTGTGTGGCCTGGAACGGCCGGCGCCTGCCGGGCGCCTGGCTCATCGACCGCGCGATCGACGTGGCGCTGGAGCGCATCGAGGCGCACGGCGTCGTCACCTGCACCATCGCGAACGGCTATCACACCGGTGCGCTGGCAACATACCTGCCGCGCCTGACCGAGCGCGGGCTGATGGTGGTTCTGGCCTGCTCGGGCCCAGCGCACAGCGGCGTTGCTCCTTTTGGCGGCACGCGCGGTTTGTTCACCCCCAACCCGCTGGCCGCCGGCATGCCCAGCGGCGGCGACCCTGTGCTGCTGGACATCAGCTGCTCCATCACCACCATCAAGCGTTCGACGCAGGTGGCCAAGGCCGGCGGCCGGCTCCCGGGCCAGTGGGTGATGGACGCACACGGCGAGCCCACGGACGACCCTGCCGTGCTGCTGCAAGGCGACGGCAGCCTGCTGCCCGTCGGCGGCCTGGACCATGGCCACAAGGGCTACGCCATGGCCTTGCTCGTCGAGTCGCTGACGCAGGGCCTGTCGGGCTACGGCCGCCGCGACGGCCCCACCGGCACTGTGATGAACACCTTCCTGCAGGTGCTGGATCCGGCGGCCTTCGGTGGCCGCTGCGCATTCACCGACGAGACCGACTGGCTGATCGAAGCCTGCCACGCCAATCCACCGCGCTCCGGCCTCGACCGCGTGCGCGTGCCCGGCGATCGGGCCATGGCGCGCCAGCGCAGGGCACTGGCCGAAGGTGTGGCGCTGGACCAGGCCATCCTCGACGGCTTGGCGCCATACGCCTCGGCCTGTGGCCTGCCGCTGCCGCAAGCCCTGAACCAGCGCGACACCCAGGCGGCCTGAATCCATTTCCCTTTCACCGACAACACGACCAGGAGACAAGACATGCACCACAGTCCCATACCCAACCTGCGCCGCACCTGGCTACAGGCCGCCCTCGCCTGCACGCTCGCCGGCGTCGCCTGGGCGCCAGCCCATGCCGACGCGCTGGACAGCATCGCCAAGAGCGGCGTGCTGCGCATCTCGATCGACCCGGCCGCGCCGCCCTACTCCGCCAAGGACGCCAAGCTCGCGTTCGCGGGATCGGAGGTCGAGGTCGCCGAACTTCTGGCCAAGGACCTGGGCTTCAAGCTGGAGATCGTGCCGACCAATCCGGCGAGCCGCATCCCGTACGTGCTGACCGACAAGACCGATCTGGTGATCTCCACGCTGTCGATCACGCCGGAACGCGAGAAGGTGATCGATTTCTCGGTGCCGTATTCCGGCATCCAGGTCATCGTGGGCGCACCGCGTGCCACGCCGCTGGCTCGCATGGACGACCTGGTGGGCCGCAAGGTGGCCGTGGTGCGCGGCAGCACCAACGACGCCGAGCTGACCAAGGCCGCCAAGCCCGGCACCGAGGTCGTGCGCTTCGACGACGATGCGACCGCCATCACCGCGGTGCTCAGCGGCCAGGCCGAGTTCTATTGCACGGCGCCCGCCCTGCTGGCCCCGGTCAACCAGCGCAGGCCGGAGCTGGCCATGGAGCCCAAGCTGGTGGTCAAGACCAACCTCACCGGCATCGGCATCCGCAAGAACGAGACACGCCTGAAGGCCCGCGTGGACGACTGGGTGCGCGAGAACCTGCGCAACGGCAAGCTCAATGCCATCTACCGCAAGCACCACAACGCCGACCTGTCGCCCGACGTCGCGCGCGCCGCAGGCGCCTGACACCCAACCCGAACCGACATCAAGGACACTGCCATGACCATGCGCCATTCCGGCCGCCTCCTCGGCGCCCTGTGCGCCGCCGCGTGCACCCTGTGGGCGCCTGCCGCCCTGGCCCAATCCGATACGCTCGCCAGAGTGCAGGAGAGCCGCAAGATCCGCATCGCGATCGACCTCAACGTACCACCCTGGTCGTACAAGAACGACAAGCTGGAGGTGACCGGCTCGGAAGCCGAGACCGCCCAGTTGCTGGCCAAGGACCTGGGCGCGGAGCTGGAGATCGTGACCACCAACGGCGCGAACCGTATTCCGCTGCTGATCACCAACCGCGCCGACATCGTGATCTCGGCCATGACCATCACGCCCGAGCGCCTGAAGACGATCGACTTCTCCATTCCGTACTCCGGCATCTCCACGTTCGTCGCCGCACCGAAGTCCATGGTCATCCGTACGCCGGCGGACCTGGCCGGCAAGCGCATCGCCGTCACGCGCGGCACCACCAACGACACCGACGTGACAAAGCTCGCGCCGCCCGGCGCCGAGATCGTGCGCTTCGAGGACGAGGCCACCACCATGACCGCCGTGGTCAGCGGCCAGATGGACGTGATCGCGCAGGCCACCACGCTGATCGCGCTGATCAACCAGAAGGCGCCCGCGCGCCAGCTGGAGCCCAAGCTGCCCTTGCAGGAATCCCTGTTCGGCGTCGGTCTCCGCAAAGGCGACACACGCATGAAGGAGTGGATCGACCGCTGGATCCAGGCGCAGCTCAAGAATGGCAAGCTGCAGGCGATCTACCGCAAGCACCAAGGCGCGGATCTGCCAGCGGCGGTGCTCAAGTCCGCTTCCTGAGCGCTGCCCCGCACGCCAGCGCAAGGGGTTTCGTCCCACCCAACGGGACGATCCAGGGCGACTCGGGTTAACCCTGAACGCCCTGAACACCGGGGTGCTCTTTAGCATTCCCGGCACGCGTCGTCCACCGCCTGTCCGGATGGTGGGACGCCCTCCCCTCGCACCATGAGCACTGCCTTCCTTCTTCTCCGCTGCCGGCCCCGCGCCACGCAGCGGCCTCACCCGAGGTCCACCCCTTGAACTACGAATTCGATTTCGGCGCTGTGCTGGCGTTCTGGCCGCTGTTCGCCGAAGGCGCCTGGGTCACGCTGCGGCTGGCCTTCTTTGCCACCGTCATCGGCTTTCTGTTCGGCACGCTGTGCGCGATCGCGCGCACGAGCGGGCCGACCTGGCTGCAACGCATCGTGGCCGGTTATGTGGAAGCCATCCGCAACACCCCGCTGCTGATCCAGAGCTACTTCCTGATCTTCGGCATGGCCAGCATCGGCCTGCGGCTGCCGATCCTGGTGGGCGCCACGATCGCCCTGGTGGTCAACATCGGCGCCTACACCACCGAGATCATGCGCGCGGGCATCGACTCGATCCAGCCGGGCCAGCTGGAGGCGGCGGAATGTCTGGGCTTGTCGCGCACGCAGGTCTACCTGCATGTGGTGCTGCGCCCGGCCATGGAGCGCGTGTACCCGTCGCTGGCCAGCCAGTACGTGCTGCTGATGCTGGCCTCCAGCATCCTGTCGTCGGTCGGGGTCGAGGAACTGTTCGGCATCTCCAACCGCGTGCAGAGCGACACCTTCCGCAACTTCGAGGTGTTCGTCGTGCTTGGCGTTGTGTACCTGGCGCTGTCGATGCTGCTGCGCGCGACCTTCTGGCTGCTGAACCTGGCGCTGTTCACGCGCCGGCGCAAGCTCGGCACGCCGATCTGAAGGAGCCCGCACCATGAACATGCAATACATCGGCTCGCTGCTGCAGGGCCTGTGGGGCACAGTGCTGCTGAGCCTGCTGACCTTCCTGTTCGGTGGCCTGTTTGGCCTGGTCATCGCGCTGGCGCGCATCTCGCCGCTGCGTGTGGTCGCCCGCGCCACGCAGGCCTACATCCAGTTCATGCAGGGCCTGCCGCTGCTGGTGCTGATGGGCCTGTGCTTCTACGGCCCCAGCCTGCTGGGCATGCAATCGGTCAATCCGCTGTTCGCGGCCACGCTGGCCATGACCTTCTACGCCGGCGCCTACCTGGGCGAGATCTGGCGCGGCTGCCTGGAGGCCGTGCCCAAGTCGCAGTGGGAGGCCGCCGAATGCCTGGGCCTGTCGCGCGGGCAGCGCATGCGGCTGGTGGTGCTGCCCCAGGGCCTGCGCCTGGCGACGCCGCCCACCGTGGGCTTCATGGTGCAGATCGTGAAGAACACGTCGGTCGCTTCGCTGGTGGTCGGCTTCACCGAGCTCTCCTACAACGCCAAGGTCCTCAACAACACCACGTTCCAGCCATTCCTGTACTTCGGGCTGGCCGGTCTTCTGTATTTCGCGGTCTGCTATCCCTTGTCCCGGCAGGCCCGCAAGCTCGAAAGGAAGCTCAATGTCAGCCGTCGTTGAACTCAAGGATATTCACAAGACCTTCGGAACCAACCATGTGCTGCGCGGGGTCAGCTTCGAGGTGGAGCGCGGCCAGGTCGCGGCCATCATCGGCCAGAGCGGCTCGGGCAAGAGCACGGCGCTGCGCTGCATGGACCGGCTGGAGACGATCGACGAGGGCGAACTGACGGTCTGCGGCCATGCGCTGCACGACCCGCGCCTGGACGTGAAGAGGCTGCGCCGCGACGTGGGCATCGTGTTCCAGAGCTACAACCTGTTCCCGCACCTGACGGTGGAGCAGAACGTGACGCTGGCGCCGCGCACGGTCAAGGGCATCAAGGCATCCGAGGCCCGCGAGATCGCCGCCGCGGTGCTGGCCAAGGTCGGCCTGCAGGAAAAGATGTCGGCCTACCCCGAGCAGCTCTCGGGCGGCCAGCAGCAGCGCGTGGCGATCGCCCGCAGCCTCGCGATGGAACCCAAGCTGATGCTGTTCGACGAGGTGACCTCCGCGCTCGATCCGCAGCTCACCGGCGAGGTGCTGCGCGTCATGGAGCAGTTGGCCAAGGATGGCATGACCATGGTGCTGGTCACGCACGAGATGGCCTTTGCGCGCAACGTGGCCCACAAGGTGATCTACATGCGCGACGGCAAGGTGCACGAGAGCGGCACCGCCGACATCCTGCGCAAGCCCTCCACGCCCGAGCTGGCGCAGTTCGTCAGCGCCGACGCCTGATTTCTACACAAGGAGCAACCGTGATTTCTCGGCGACACATTTTTCCCCTGGCGGCCCTCGGCGCGGCTTGCCTGCTGGCCGGTGCCCGGCCCGCCCACGCGCAGCAGGACACCCTCGCGGCTATCCGCCAAGCCAAGACCCTCAAGGTGGCCCTGGAGTTCGGCCGCCCGCCATGGGGATACAAGGACGACAAGCTCAAGATGACCGGCTCGGACATGGAGGCCGCCGAATTGCTGGCCACCGACCTGGGCGTGAAGCTGGAGATCGTCGAGGTGACGGGTCCCAACCGCATCCCCTTCCTGCAGACGCGCAAGGCCGACGTGGTGCTGTCGACCTTCTCGATCACGCCCGAGCGGCTCAAGGTGATCGATTTTTCGCAACCCTACGCCAGCGCTGTGCAGATCGTCGGCGCCCCGAGGAACGTGGTGCTCAAGAGCGAGGCCGACCTCAAGGGCAAGCGGGTGGGCGTCACACGCGCCACCACCGGCGACGTGGAACTGACCAAGAAGGCCAAGGACCTCGGCGTGGAGGTGCTGCGCTTCGACGACGAGTCGACCAACATGACGGCGCTGGCCAGCGGCCAGGTCGACATCGTGGTGCAGGAGCCGGCGACGCTGACGGCCGTGGCCGCGCGCAACCCGGCCCGCCAGATCGAGCCCAAGTTCATCTTCGCGCAGTTCCCGGTGGGCATCGGCCTGCGCAAGAACGACACGGAACTGAAGGCCTATCTCGACCGATGGGTCAAGGGCCACATGGCCGACGGCAAGCTGAACGCGATCTACCGCAAGTTCCACGGCACGGACCTGCCGACCGAACTCCTGAAAGGCGGCTGAAGCCGCCCGGCCGCTCCCTGTGTGCGGGAGCGGCCATGCTCACAGGGTCAGACGCGGTAGCGCGCCAGCACTTGCGCGTCGGGCACGAAGCCGTGGCCCGGCACCTGCGGAATGCGCACCGTGCCGCGCACCGGCAGCGGCGTGCCGCCCTCGGCCAGGTCGGCTCCAGGCTTCACGTACAGGTGCTCGAACAGCGGCTCGCCCGCCAGGCCCGCGCCGAGCTGCAGAGTGGCGAAGTAGCCGGGGCCGAAATACGGCGAATGCGGCATCACCGTCACACCCTGCGCCTCGGCCAGGGCCGCAACGGCCACGAACTCGGTGATGCCGCCGACCTTGATCACCGAGGGTTGGGCAAAGCGCACGGCGCCTGCTTCCAGCATGCGGGCGAACTCGTGGCGCGTGCAGGCGTTCTCGCCGGCGCCGAGCGGGAACGCACTGTTCAATTGCGCCTGGGTGCGGATGTCCTCCGGCGGAAACACCGGCTCCTCGACCCACATCGCATCCACCTCGCGCAGCACGGCGATACGCTCCCGGGCCTGCTCGGTCGACCAGGCGCAGTTGACGTCCACCGACAGGCCGATGCCCGGCCCGCTGGCGGCGCGGCCGGCACGGAGGATGTCGGGCTCGATCTCGTGCAGCTTGATGTAGCGGTAGCCCTGGGCAACGGCTTCGCGGCAGTACTTCTGCACCAGCTCGGCGTCGCCATAGCGCACCAGGCTCGCATAGGCCGGGATCTCGCTGCGCCGCGCGCCGCCCAGCAGGGCATGCAGCGGCTTGTCCTGCGCCTTGGCGGCGATGTCCCACAGCGCGATGTCGAAGCCGGAAATGGCGAACATCGTGATGCCGTAGCGGCCGAACAGGTGCAGCCGGCGCTGCAGCTCCAGCGTCAGCGCCTCGGGCGTGGCCGGCAGCTCGCGTCCCTGCAGCAAGGGCGCGACCATGCTGCGCGCGGCCGCCGCCACCGCGGCGCGGCAGGAATACGCAAAGCACTCGCCCCAGCCGACAAGGCCGGTGTCCGTCTCGACGCGCACCAGCACGAACTCGAGCGAGTCCCAGCGGCCCGGCGTGATGCCCAGGCCGCTGCCGCCGTCGTCGAACGGAATGACCGCCTCGATGACTTCGATGTGCGCGATCTTCATGCGGCGCTCCTCGTGCGCGGCAGCAGCCGATCGGTGTCGCCTTCGTATTCGGATTGCGAAAACTGGCCGCCCAGCGTCAGCTCGGCCGCGGCGAGCGCCGCGGCGCTGCCGGGCGTGGGCAGCGGATCGTCACGCAGCACCTGTTCGTCCCAGCCCTCGGAGCTGTCCTGCGGCACATAGCCCAGTGCGTAGGCCGTGGCGTTGTCGTAGTGGCGGCCCTCGGCGTCGGAAATGCCGTAGACGATGTCGAAGCCGATGTCCGGATGCTCGATGCCGATGGCCACCAGCTGGCCCAGGTCGCGCCAGCTGAGCCAGCTGCCCAGGCGGCGCCGGTCGATCGGCCGCGTGTTGACATTGCCGATGCGCACTGCCAGCACCTGCATGCCGTACTTGTAGGCGTACAGCGCGCCGAGGGACTCGCCGAAGGCCTTGCCCACGGCGTAGCGGCTGTCGGGCCGCAGGATGGCGGTGTCCCCCATGCGCGGTCCGTGCGGCGCGCGCGGGTGCAGGCCCACCACGTGGTGTGAGCTGGCGTAGACGACGCGGCGCACGCCGGCATCGCGCGCGGCATCGAACACGCTGATGCAACCCTCGACGCTGAGCTTGACCTGCTCGGGCCAGGGGGCGTCGGTGGTGCAGGCCGCCAAGTGCACGACGGCGTCGCAGCCGCGCAGCTGCTGTGTCATGGCCGCCTGGTCGGTGATGTCGACGACGGCAGCTTCCTCATGGGCCGCGATGTCCTGGATCGGCTTGATGTCCAGCGACAGCACGCGGTAGCCGCGCTTGAGCAGTTGCGCGCGCAGGCCGGTTCCGACCAGTCCTGCGGCGCCCGTGATGGCAATACGTTTCATACTTGAAAAGGTCTCGGTTGAGCCCGCGTCGCGGGGTGTCGCAATTGTCGAACGCAGCTGTCCATGCCGGAGAGCGCCGCGCACTCGGCTCCGCCAGCTGTACCAGATGGCGGGACGCACACGCCACCGTCCGCCTAACGCGCAGCTTGTGCTACCGCAGCGGGCAGGTCGATGCCTTGATTCTTCTTGAACACTGCAGCCAGTTTGCCATTGGCCATGTTGGTCCTCACCCATTGGTCGACCCATTCCTTGAGCCGCGCCTCGTTCTTGCGCATGCCGATGCCGTGCAGGTTGTTGCGCAGCACGATCTTGGTCTCCAGCGCCTTCGCCGGATTGCGCTTGTTGACGGTCTCGTTGAGGGTGACCGATTGCGCGACGATGTCCACCTGGCCGCTCAGCACCGCGGTCAGCGTGGTCGCCTCGTCCTCGAAACGCACGATCTCCACGTCCTTCGGAGCGGCGGCGGTCAAGTCGGTGTCCATCGAGGTACCGCGCGCGACGCCGACGCGTTTGCCGGAGAGATCGGCCATGGTCTTGATGGCCATGCCGCGCGGCGCAGAGACCGCGGTGGTCGTGCCCGAGTACGGCAGCGAGAAGTCGATGACCTTCTGCCGCTCGGCGGTAATCGTCATCGCAGCCACCACGATGTCCGCCTTGTCAGTGATCAGCTGCGGAATGCGGTTGGCGCCATTGGTCGACACAATCTCCAGCGTCACGCCGAGATCCTCAGCCAGCATCTTGGCAGTCTCGTATTCGGATCCGCTCATCTCGAGCTTGTCGTTCTTGAACGACCAGGGCGGAATGCTGGGGTCGAGCGCAATGCGGATCTTCTTGGCTTGCTGGATGCGTGCCAGTGTGTCGCTTTGCGCGTGGGCAGCTGTACTGCCAAATGCCAGCGTGCCTGCAAGGCAGGCGCTGACGATGGTGAAAGTGCGTCGGTCGATCATGGTGTCTCCTGTGGATGCGCGATCGGGGCGACTGACGACGCCCTGCGGCCCGCTGATGCTAGGAGGCCCGCGCGGCCGCGGCGTACGGCCCCGCGGGCGCAATGGCCGAAAATCCCCACCCGCTGGGACGCGGCGGCGGTGGCGGCAGACTCAGGGCTGCTTGCCGAACTCCTGCGTCTCGGTCGTCCACTTCAGTGCCTGCTCGCTCAGGCTGAAGCCCAGGCCCGGGCGGTCCGACAGGTGCATGCGCCCGTCCTTCAGGTGCATCTGCTCGTTGAACATCGGGCCCAGCCATTCGAAGTGTTCGAGCCAGGGCTCGATCGGGTAGGCTGCGGCCAGGTGCAGGTGGATTTCCATCGCGAAGTGTGGTGCCAGTTTGCGCCCCTTGAAAGCCGCCAGGTTCATGATCTGCAGGAAGGGCGTGATGCCGCCCACGCGCGGCGCGTCGGGCTGGATGAAGTCGCTGCCCTCGGCCATGATGAGCTGCGCGTGCTCGCCGAAACTGGTGAGCATCTCGCCGGTGGCGATGGCGGTGTCGAAATGCGCGGCGAGCTGGGCGTGACCCTCGAAGTCGTACGCGTCGAGCGGTTCCTCGATCCAAGTCAGGTCGAAGCCTTCGAACGCGCGGCAGGCACGCGTGGCCTTCTGCCGATCCCATTGCTGGTTGGCATCGACCATCAGCGGGAACGAATCGCCGAGCAGCTTGCGCACTTCGCCCACGCGCTGGATGTCGATGGCCAGGTCGGGCTGGCCCACCTTGAGCTTGATGCCGCCGATGCCGCTCTCGCGCGAGATGGCCACGTTCTTGAGCACCTGGTCGAGCGGCGTGTGCAGGTAGCCGCCCGAGGTGTTGTAGCACTGCACCGAGTCGCGCTCGGCGCCCAGCAGTTTGGCCAGCGGCAGTTTCGCGCGCTTGGCCTTCAAGTCCCACAGCGCGATGTCGAAGGGGGCGATGGCCTGCGTCGTGAGGCCGCTGCGGCCCATGCTGGCGCCGGCCCACAGCAGCTTGGTGAACAGGCGCGAGATGTCGTTCGGGTCTTCGCCGATCAGGTTCGACGCGAGCTCCTTGGCATGCGCGTACATGCCGGGGCCGCCCGCGCGCTTGGAGTAGCCGAAGCCGATGCCTTCATGGCCGTCGCGCGTGCGGATCTCGGCAAAGATGAAGGCGATTTCGGTCAGCGGCTTCTGGCGACCGGTGAGCACCTTGGCATCGCTCACCGGCGTGGCCAGCGGCAGGTAGGTCAGCGAGAGCTTGATCCAGTCGATGCGGTCGGCCGCATCGGCCGCGGTGCGCGCGCCTTCAGCCACCTTGGCATAGGAAACGATGTTGGATTCGACGGCTTTCATACGGTCACTTTCGGAAATGGGAACAAGGAAGAAAAGGGAAAGGCGCGAGGTTCATTCGAGCTTGATGCCGGCCTTCTGCACCACCTGCGTCCAGCGCGCGGTCTCGTCCTGCACGAAGCGTGTGTAGTCGACCGAGCGCGAGGCCACCACCACGAAGCCATTGGCTTCCAGCTTGGCACGCACGGCCGAGTCTGCAAAGCCCTTGACCATGGCGGCTTCGAGCTTGTCGACGACGGCCTTCGGCGTGCCCTTGGGCGCCGACAGGCCGGTCCACGACACGGCGCTGAAACCGGGGTAGCCCGACTCGGCCACCGTGGGCACGTCGGGGAACAGCGGGTTGCGCTGCGCGCTGGTGACGGCCAAGGCGCGCAGCTTGCCGGCCTTGATGTGCGGCAGCACCGAATCCTGGTTGGTGAACATGCCGGGGATCTGGTCGGCCAGCACGTCGTTGAGCGCGGGTGCGCTGCCCTTGTACGGAATGCCCACCATGTCGAGCCCCGCCACCTGCTTGAGGTACTCGGTGGTGACGTGGCCGGACGAGGCGTTGACCTGCCCGTAGCTGAACTTGCCCGGGTTGGCCTTGACCCATGCGATGAACTCCTTGAAGTTCTTCGCCGGGAACGATGGGTTCACCACCAGCACGTTGGGCCCGGCCGCAAGCTGCGACACGTGGACGAAGTCGCGGTTCGAGTCGTACGGCGGCCTGGGCGAGAAGCCGTGGATGATCGCGTTGCTGCCGATGCCCGACAGCAGCAGCGTGTAGCCGTCGCCCGGCGCCTTGGCCGCCTGCTCGGTGCCGATGGCGCCGCCCGCCCCGCCCTTGTTGTCGACGATGAACGGCTGCTTGAGCTGCCGCCCGAGCACCTCGGCAATCAGTCGGCCCATGATGTCGCTGGTGCCGCCCGCGGGGAACGGCACGATGAGCTTCACCGGGCGCGATGGGTAGTCATCCTGGGCGTGGGCTGCGCCGGCCAGCAGGCCGGCGACGGCCAGGGCGGCAAGAAGGGTTCTGCGGAACATGTGGGTTGTCTCCTGTGCGCTGGGTTCGCTTGTTGGATGCTTGTTTATGGAAGCGCTTTCATTTTGGCTTTCACAAGAGCTTTTACAACCCTTGTCGATCACCCCTCATTCAGAATAGTCCCACAGCATGGGACGCGGCGGACCGAGCTGATAGCGCTTTCATTTCAAGAAGTTTCTACTGCCTCACAAGGCTATGATCGACGGCGTTTCGCCATGCCCGTTCCCAAGACCCACATTTCCGAAGAGACCTCGCCACCTGGCACCGCCCGCATGAGCGACGTGGCGCGCGAAGCCGGCGTGTCGCTGGTCACCGTCTCGCGCGCCATCAACACCCCCGACAAGCTCGCACCCGACACGCTGGCCGCCGTGCGCGCGGCCATCGAGCGGCTGGGCTACGTGCCCAACCTCATGGCGGGAAGTCTGGCGTCAAACCGCTCTCGCATCGTGGCGGCGATCGTGCCGACCATTTCAAATCTCGTGTTCTCCGAGACCCTTGAGGCGCTCGCGCAGACGCTGGCCGACGGGGGTTACCAACTGCTGTTGGGCCAGAGTGCATACCGTCCCGGCGACGAAGCCGCGCTGGTCGACACCTTTCTCGGCCGCCGCGTCGACGGGCTGGTGCTCACCGGCATCGCGCAACCGAGCGCGTTGCGGCTCAAGCTGCGCCGCGCGGGCGTGCCTGTAGTGCAGACCTGGGACCTGCCCGCCGCAGGTGACGAGGCGCCGATCGACATGCTGGTCGGGTTCTCGAACGTCGATGCGGGACGCGCTGCCGCCAGGCACCTGCTCGCGCGCGGGCATCGCGCGCTGGCTTTCATCGGCGCCGAGGAAGAGCGTTCGCGCCTGCGGCTCGAAGGCTTCCGCGCCGAGGCCGCGGTGCGGGGCGCAGGCGAGGTACCGGCAGAACTCATTCGCCCGCCTGTGCAGATCGATAACGCAGGCCCGCGGCTCGCGCAACTGTTGGCGCGGCGCCCCGACATCACGGCGGTGTTCTGCAACAACGACCTGTTGGCCGCAGGCCTGCTCTTCGAGTGCCATCAGCGCGGCTGGAGCGTGCCCGGGCGCATCGCGGTGATAGGCTTCGGCGACATGCCCATCGCGCGGGCCGCGTCCCCGCGCCTGTCCACCGTTCGCATTCGCCGCGTCGAGATGGGCGAACGCGCAGGCCAGATGCTGCTCGCGCGGCTGGCCGGTGAAGACCCTGGCGCGCGGCAGGTGGATATCGGCTTCGAAGTGATCGTGCGAAGCAGCACGTGAAGTGTCCGGTTGACGGCATCAACCAGTCCAAGTCTTCTGCCGCATTCTTTAACGGTCAGATCGGTGAGGCAGCACATGGATCCCGAGTCCGTCGTCGACCACCCGGCGTGCGCCACGCTAGAGTTCCTTTAGGCGCATGGTCCGCATCATCTCCCTGCGCACAGGCTGCTGCATGGTGTGCCCTTGCGCCGATGGCAAGATGCCGCGGGGGAATCGAGCACGATGACGCGGTAGATCATCTTCGATGGACCTCAGCAGTCAGTCCGCGACATCGGCAACGGTCTCATAGCCGCCAATGTAAATGACGTCGACCTTGGAGCGAGCGACGGAGAGTCCATGCACGACAAATGACTGTACTTGGCCCGCGCACTCACGGTGGTACGCGTTGCGAACTGACGACCGTCTAGCCACGCAATGCAAACTGATCCGATGTTTTGACGCGGAGCGATACGCCTATCGCAGGAACCGAGACTCTTGCGACTTGATCGCCGCTGTCCCCTGGAGCCTGAAGATCTCGTCGACGGAAACGATGTCAGCGTGCACATTCTGAACACCGCCATCGCGGACAATCCGACGGAAGGCATCTTGCATCGCAGTCACCGAAGCGCGGATACCGTAGTTGCCGTAGATGACCATTCGGACGTTGCTAAGCGCGCGGATGCGGGGGGCGGAAAGCTCGGGATAGGCGTTGGGAACGATCGTGAGGGGTATCGAGCCATTCCAGGCCCGCGAAAAGCTCTCGATCTCCGAAGGGTCCTTCTTCTTGGAGTGAATCAGGATCATGTCGGCCCCGGCCTCCGCGTATGCGCTTGCGCGCTTCAGGGCCTCCTCCTCGCCAAGACCGGCGATCAGTGCCTCGGTGCGGGCAATGACCAGAAAATCCGGGTCGCGGCGCGTGTTCACAGCGGCCTCGATCTTGCCCTGGAACTCTTCCATCCGCAGCAGCTCCTGTCGCCCGCCGGGCGCGAGGCTGCTGACCTTGGGGAAGGTCTTGTCTTCGATCACCACGGCGCTGGCCCCGGCACGCTCGTACTCGCCGATGGCATGGATCGTGTTGATCGCATTGCCGTAGCCCGTGTCGATGTCGGCGACGATAGGCAACGACGACCGCCCGGCGATGGCCCGCAACATGTCTAGATGTTGCGTCATCGAGATGAGGCTCATGTCGGCGAGCCCGTACAACGCAGAGAGTTCGAAGCCCGAGGCCCAGAGCCCGTCGAAGCCTGCCTCTTCAGCCAGAATTGCAGAAAGAGGACTGTGGGCAGCCATCACATGGACGAGGCCTTGCTCGGCCATGCGATCGCGCAATTGTCTGGCTTTGCTCATCGGGCACCTCCCTGAGAAAGAGCCTGGCACGCCAGGACAAGGCGGTCGCACGCCTGCCTCAGCTCGGACAGCGACGCCGCGAACGAGATCCGGACATAGGGGGAGGCCATGAAGCCGCTGCCGGGCACCACGGCGACACCGAAGTCCTCCAGCAGGTACATGGCGAAATCCGCATCGCTTTCGATCGTCTTGCCCTTGCGGGTCACGCGACCGATCAGTTCCGCGCAGGAGACGAAGATGTAGAAGGCGCCGTCGGGAACGCTGCAATTCAGGCCTGGCGCCTGGGCGATTCTCTCGACGACGAAATCCCGGCGCGCGCGGAAATCCGCGACGAAGTCGGCCACGTAGGACTGATCGCCCGCGATGGCTTCGATGGCGGCATGCTGGGAGATCGAGCTGGTGTGCGACGAGGTTTGGCTCGTGATCGTGTTCATCGCCTGGATCAACGGGCGCGGTCCGACCCCGTAGCCCAGCCGCCAACCCGTCATGGCGCTGCTCTTGGAAACACCGTTGACGATCAGCGTCCGCGGCAAGAGATCCGGCGCAACCTCCGCCATCGTGACGAACGGGACGTCATAGACCAACTTCTCGTAGATGTCGTCCGCCAGAACATGCACATGGGGATGATCGCGCAGGACTTCGGCCAGCGCACCGAGTTCGGATCTGGAATACACCGCGCCAGTCGGATTGTTCGGCGAATTCAGCATGAACCACTTGGTACGCGGCGTGATCGCTGCCTGGAGGTCCCGGGGCTGGAGCTTGAACCCGTGAACCTCCTCGCAGGCGACCAGCACGGGTTCGCCCCCCGCGAGCCTGACCATGTCGGGATAGGACACCCAGCACGGCGTGGGAATGATGACTTCGTCCAGCGGGTCCAGACTGGCGAAAAGCGCGTTGAAGACAACCTGCTTGGCGCCACAACCGACGGAGATCTGGTCGATGTCGTAGTCAAGTCCGCTGTCGCGCCGGAATTTGTCGCGGATGGCTTCGCGCAACCCTTTGACGCCGGCAACCGGCGTGTAGCGCGTCTTGCCGCCGTGAATGGCCGCGATGCCCGCGGTGCGGATCGCTTCGGGCGTGTCGAAGTCGGGTTCGCCCTGGCTAAGCGTGATGATGTCGACCCCTTGCTCACGCAATGCGAGTGCCTTGGCGGTCATGACTTTGGTCTGGGAGGGGCGGATGGCATTCAGCCTTTGGGCAAGTAGCGGCAACGGTGGATCCTCGAGGGTTTGGATGGCCGCACGAGGCTAGTCGATGGCCTGCCGGCCAGCCAGTTCGGGCATCGCACAACCTCGAACTTCTCATCGCTTTTAGCGATGAATCATCGGAGGTGCTGGCAGGCCCTCGGCGTTTTCGCTTGTCTTGCGCCGACACAGCCGCGTCAGCCAGCGGCAGAAGGCTCGGGCGAGGTCCGGGTTGGCGCTGCGATTGACCGCATAGGCCCGGTACTCCTTTCCGCTGGGCACGCGCGACCCAGGCAGGACTTCCAGCAGGCCCTGCTTGATGAGGTCCGCGACGACGATGTGCGGCGTCACCAGCAGGACCTGGCCCGTCGTGACCGCCGGCAGCGCCAGGTAGTGATGGTCGTAGCGGGCGCCAGAAATCACGTCCGACGTGCGCAGGCCCAGCCCGCGCAGCCAGGTCGGCAGAATGTCCGGCCGCGAAGTGATGGCGAGTACCGGCGTGGTCTGCAGCGCGTCGAGGCCGCGCCCCGCGACGCAGTCCGGGGAGCCCACGCACACCAGGTGTTCGTCGTAGAAATCCCAGCGGTCCGCGGGCTCGGTCAGCGTCAGATCCCGCGTCAGCAGCACGTCGAAGCTGTCGGTGGAGGTCGGGATCGACAGGGAACTGATGACGTCCACGGTCACGCCGTTCATCTCCCTCGAAAAGCCCGCCAGGTTGGGGATGAGGACGGTGTAGGCGAAGGTCGAGAGGGACGTCCTGACGACAAGGCGATTGCTTTGCGTCTCGTCGGCGCGCCGCAGCCGCCTGGCGGTGAAAAGTATGGTTTCAAGGGGCTCGGCGACCGCGTCGGCGAAGAGCCGCCCGAAGTCCGTCAGCTGGCTATGCCGTCCCCGGCGCTCGACAAGCTGGGCCCCGAAATACGCCTCGAGCACGGCCAGGTGGCGGCTCACCGAACTCTGGGTGATGCCCAGGGTCTTCGACGCCCGCGTGACGTTGCTGTCCCTGGCGATCTGCACGAAGACCCTGACCGCATTGAGCGAAAGTTCCTTTTCCTCGGCCACACCTTCTCCTTTGGCGGTTGTCATCGATCCCGAATCCGGGTGTTTATATCGAATTATTCGATGGATGTCACCCTTCTGTCGCACACCGATTCAATAGTGACGGCCTTGGGCGCAGCTGCCGCTTCGCCTGCCCACTCCAAAGGTCGCCATGCTCAACCTCACATTGAACCGACGTAACTTCGTGGCCGCGGGGGCCGGCGCGTGTCTTGCGCCGTGGACCGCCGCCAGTCCTGCCGCCACGCCGGCCGCTCAACGCCGCGTGTTGCGGGTGGGCATGAGCGGATTCCCCTCGATCATCGAGCCCGTGATGTCGGTGTCCACTGCAACCCGCCGCCTCGCACCGCAATTGTTCGACACGCTGATCGCCTTCGAACAGAACGAGAGCATGGCGCTGCGCCCGGCGCTGGCCGAGCGCTGGGAGCGCGTCGATGGCAAGGCCGTGCGCCTGTTCCTGCGCAAGGGCGTCGTCTTCCACGACGGCAGCTCATTTACCGCCGAAGACGTGGCTTTCTCGCTCAGCCCCGACCATCTGCTCGGCCCGGGCAAGGCGGGGCGGTCCGCGGCGATGGCGACGCTGGACACCATCGAGGGCGTTCGCATCGTCGACGCGCACACCGTCGTCATCCATACCAAGGGCGACGACGTCCTGCTGGAAAAACGCCTGGCCTCGTGGTGCGCGGAGATTGTCAGCAAGCGCGCCTTTGCCGCCGCCGGCGCCTGGGACAAATGGATGGCCGCGCCGGTGGGCACAGGCCCATACAAGCTGGTGCGCCAGACGCTTGACGTCAATGTGGTGCTCAGTGCGCACGACGCCTACTGGGGAGGGCGGCCACCTTTCGCGGGCATCGAATTCAAGACCATTCCCGAAGCCTCGTCACGGGTCAATGCGCTGGCCGCCGGTGAAGTGGATGTCATCACGGACCTCGCACCCGACGCTTTTGCCGATGTCACGCGCCGGGCGGGCCTCGAAGTGGCGGGCGGCGCGGTTCAGAACATCCGCTACCTGGCGATCGATCAGAACGACCCGGTGCTGTCCAAGGTGGGTGTACGCCGGGCGCTCAGCCTGGCACTGGACCGCAAGACCATGATCGAGGCCTTGTGGCAGAACCGCCTGTACCTTCCCAACGGCTTTCAATTGCCCAGCTACGGGGAGGGCTACATCAAGGACTACCCCATGCTGGCGCACGACCCTGCATTGGCCCGCAAGCTGCTCAAGGAGGCAGGCTACAACGGGGAGGTCATCACCTACAAGCTGCTCAATGACTACTACCCGAACCAGGTGATCGGTGCGCAGACCATGGTGGAGATGTGGAAGGCCGTGGGCCTCAACGTGAAGATCCAGATGATGGAAAACTTCTCGCAGCTCCAGGTCAAGGGCTCGCGCGCGATCTTCGACAGCTCCTCGACCGCCATCTTTCCCGACCACCTGGCCCATGCCTGGCGGGAGTTCAGCCCCAAAGGGACGCTGCCGCAGGTGGGCCTCTGGAAGAACGACGAGTATTTCGGCCTCGGCGCAAAACTCAAGGGCACCGCCGACGTTCAGGCGAGGCGGCCCATCATCCGCCGGATGCTGGACATCCTCACACAGGACGACCCACCCTGCGTCGTGCTCCACGGCTCGGGCCAGTTCTACGGCAAACGCAGAGAAGTCGCGTGGGCCCCCGGCCAGACCCTGGATCTGAACTTCGGCCCCTTCAATCGCGCGTATGCCGGCCGCTGAGCCACGGCAGGCCGAGGACTTCTCCATGACATCACTGTTCCCCGGCGCCGAGCCTGCCGGTACGCCTGCCTCCGCTTCCGCTCCCTCTCTGCTGGAGATTTCCAACCTGACGGTCGACTTCGACGGCGTCAGGACCATCCACGGCCTTGACCTGCGTGTTGCCCCGGGCGAAATGCTTGGCATCGTGGGAGAGTCGGGCAGCGGAAAGTCCGTGACCTGGCTCGCCGCCCTGGGGCTGCTGCCCGCTCGGGCCGCCGTCGGCGGCGAGGTTCGACTGGGTGGTGAGCAGTTGTTGGGCGCCCCCGTCGCGACCCTGGAGCGAGTCCGCGGCAAGCACATTGCCATGATCTTCCAGGACCCGGCGAGCTCCCTCAACCCTGTGATGCGGGTGGGCAAGCAACTCGGCGAGGCGCTGGCACTGCACCGCGGCCTGCACGGCGCGGCCGCGCGCGCCGAAGCCAAGCGTCTGTTCGACCTGGTGGGCTTGCCGGACGCCGCGGCGCGCCTGAACAGCTACCCACACGAGCTCTCCGGTGGACAGAACCAGCGCGTGATGATCGCCATGGCGCTCGCGGGCGAACCCGAACTGCTGGTCGCCGACGAGCCCACGACCGCCCTGGACGTGACTGTCCAGGCCCAGATCCTGGACCTGCTGGCTGACATCCGTGAGGAAACCGGGATGGCTGTGGTGCTGATCAGCCACGACCTCAGCGTGATCGCCGAAACCTGCGCGCGGGTGATCGTCATGTACTGTGGCCGGATCGTCGAGGACACGCCGTCCGAGTTGCTTTTCGAGGCGCCGCTGCATCCCTATACGCGTGGCCTGTTGGCCGCACTCCCGCCCTTGGCAGGACCACGCCGCCGTCTGGCCACCATCGAGGGCCAGGTCCCCAATCCGGCCAGCATGCCGCAGGGTTGCGCCTTCGCGCCGCGCTGTCCCGAGCGCCAGGCGATGTGCAACAGCGCGACGCCGGCACTTGTGCGCGTCGCGCGCGGGCGCCAGGCTGCCTGTGTGGGCGTGCAGGCACCGCAGGCCAAGACGTTGCACTGGCATCGAAGGGCCCAGGCATGAGCGAGCACATCCTGGAGCTGAACCGCGTGTCGCGCCGCTACACCCCCCGCAAGGGGCTGCTGGGCCGCGGGCCGACTGTGCACGCAGTGGACGAGGTGTCGCTGGCCGTGCGCCAAGGGACGACGCTTGGCCTAGTGGGCGAATCCGGTTCAGGCAAATCGACCACCGGCCGCATGGCCCTGGGATTCGAAGTGCCCGACGAGGGCGAGGTGCGGGTACGCGGCCAGTCCCTGCCGCGCGCGGGTACCCTCGCCTGGCGCAGGATGCGGGCGGACATGCAGATGATCTACCAGGACCCCCTGGCCGCCCTGGACCGCCGGCTGCCCGTCCTCGAGCAGGTGCGCGAGCCGCTGGACATCCACGGCGTCGGCGACGCCCAGGGCCGCAGCGATGCCGCGCTGGCGATGCTGGGCTCGGTGGGACTGGGCGCCGATCACGGGCGCCGCCTGCCGCATGAGCTGTCGGGCGGGCAGCGCCAGCGCGTCGTGCTGGCGCGGGCCTTGGTGACACAGCCCGAGCTCCTGGTCTGCGACGAGCCCGTCTCGGCGCTGGACGTTTCGATCCAGGCGCAGGTGGTCAACCTGCTGGTCGACCTGCAGGCGCGCCTGGGGCTGAGCATCCTGTTCATCAGCCACGATCTGCGGGTCGTCAGGCATGTGAGCCACCGCATCGCGGTGATGTACCTCGGCCGCATCGTCGAGCAGGGGGACACGGACCTTATCCTGTCGGCGCCGGCGCATCCTTACACGCAGGCGCTGATTTCCGCGGCCCCCGCCTCGGGGTTTCGCGCCAAGCGGATTGCGCTCAAGGGCGAACCGCCCAGTCCGACCGCGCGGCCTACAGGCTGTGCGTTCCATCCGCGCTGTCCTGCGGCGCGACCCCAATGCGGCACCGAACGACCGGTGATGCGCGAGGTCTCCAGCGGCCACCACGTCGCCTGTCACTTGGCCATCGGCGAGGTCGAGCCGGCAAGGGATCGAGTCTGATGCTTCGCTTTTCCCTGATCCGCCTGCTGCGCGCGGCATTGACCGTGCTGCTTGTCGTCACCTTTGCCTTCGCCATCCTGCGCCTGTCGGGCGATCCGGCGCTCAGCATCCTGGGGGACGACGCATCGCCCGAGGCGCTGGCCGCCTTCCGTCGCGCCTGGGGCCTGGACGACCCGCTCTGGCGCCAGTACCTGAACTACATCGCTGCGTTCTTCCAAGGGGAGTTTGGCCAGTCCATGCGCAGCGGCGAGCCAGCGCTCGGGCTCGTGCTCAGCCGCGTCCCGGCCACACTGGCGCTCACCCTGCCCGCGCTGGCCCTGAAGCTGGGCATCGGCCTGCCGCTGGGTGTTCTCGCCGCGCTGCACCGCGGCAGCGCCACCGACCGGATCGTCATGACCGGCGCTGTCGCGGGCTTCACCATTCCCAGCTTCGTACTGGGCCTGACCCTGGTCCAACTCTTCTCGATCTCGCTCGGATGGCTGCCGACCGGCGGCGCCGGGGACTGGCAGCACCTGCTGCTCCCGGTACTGACCCTGGGCATTGGGGGTGCTGCCGTGCTGGCGCGCTTTGTCCGCAGCGCCATGCTGGAGGTGCTGGGCCAGCATTACGTGCGAACCGCCAGCGCGAAGGGGCTGCCGTGGAAGGCGGTGGTCCGCGGCCACGCCCTGCCCAATGCTGCCATACCGACGATCACCATCATTGGGCTCATGGTGGGCAACCTGGTGGCCGGTTCGGTGGTCGTCGAAAGTGTCTTTTCCTGGCCCGGCATCGGCAACCTGCTGGTGGTGTCGGTCATGAGTCGCGACCTCTCCGTCGTGCAATGCATCCTCCTACTGGTCGCCGTCACCATGGTTGCGTCCAACCTGGCGGTCGACTTCCTGTATGGCGCCTTCGACCCACGCCTGAGGCACGCCCAGGCATCGGGCACGGATTCGAAATGAGCACATCCATCATGCCGGGCCACGCCCCCGGCGAAGAACTCCACCAGGCAACACCAGTGACTCCACGTGCCAAGCGCATGCCCGCATCGGTTTGCCTGGGCATTGGCTGGATCGTGCTGGTGATCGTCGTGGCGTTGGCGGGAGACATTCTTGCGCCCCACGCCTTCACCGCCATCGATTTGCGCAACCGGCTGGCCGGGCCATTCCAGGCGGGCCACTGGCTGGGCACTGACGAACTGGGGCGCGACATCCTCTCGCGTCTCATCGCCTCCGTCCGGATATCTTTGCTGGTGGCACTCGGCGCGACCGTGATTTCGGCCACCGTCGGTACGTCTATCGGCTTCCTGGCCGCCCATGCCCGAGGGAAGCTGGAGCAGTTCATCCTGATGCTCGTCGACTTCCAGGCGGCGGTGCCGTTTCTGCTGCTGGCGCTGTCCGTCCTGGCTTTCTTGGGCAACTCCCTGCCCCTCTTCGTCGCCCTGATGGGCCTGTACGGCTGGGAGCGCTATGCGCGCATCGCGCGCGGGCTGGCCATCGCCGCCGACTCGCAGGGTTATGCCTCCGCCGTCCGGCAGTTGGGGGCCGGCCCGCTGCGGGTGTATGTGCGGCACATCCTGCCCAACATCGCCTCGACCTTGATCGTTTCCATGACGCTGACGTTTCCGGAGATCATCCTGATGGAAAGCAGTCTTTCCTTCCTGGGTCTTGGCGTTCAGCCGCCTATGACGAGTCTGGGAAACATGGTCGGCTTCGGAAGGGCATTCATGACACGGGCGCCGTGGATCATGTTCGCTCCGGCGGCAACGATCGTGATCACGACGCTTGCCGTCAGCGTCGTCGGCGACTGGCTGCGCGATCGCCTGGACCCCAGCTTGAAGTGATGCGGCACAACGGTTCTCCGCCCTGCCCGTTTGACCTCGGCATAGCAGTTTGCACATCTCCTCAAAATGAAGACAAATTCCATGATCAAGACACGGATCCTCGTCGTGAGTTTCGACGGCTTACGCCCGGATCTCGTGGTTCCCGAACTGATGCCCAACCTTTGCCGCTTGAGGGACATGGGACTCACCCTGGCGAATCATCGCACCGTCTATCCGAGCGAGACACGAACAGCTTTTCCTAGCCTTGTGACCGGTGCGCCTGTCGGCGTGCACGGCATGGTGGGCAACAGGTACCTCGACCGTTTCGCCGTTCCGCACCGCCTCATCGATACAGCCGACGCAAGACTGTTGCGCAGCCTCGATGTCGAGAGTGGCGGGCAACTGATGTCGGTCGCTTCCCTCGGTGAAATCCTGGCTTCGGCCGGATTGAGCCTGGCCGTGATTGCGACCAACACGCCTGGCACCACGCGCCTGTTCAATCACAAGGCGGAGGATCTCGGCCACATTCGGCTCTCCGGGCATTACCGAGAGTCGTGCACACCACTTTCGGTACTTGCGCAAGCCGAGGAACACATCGGCCCCTTGCCCCCGGCACCTCCTCCAGATGAGCCAGATACGTTGGGGCAAAGCTGGATCACGTCCGCCTTTCTGGAGGTGGTCTGGCCAAAACACAGGCCTGACGCCACCATTCTGTCGTTCGGAGAGCCCGATATCACCTCTCACTTCCACGGAACGGCTGCACAGTCGACCCGTCAGATCATTGCCCATTGCGATCATGAATTCGGCCGCTTGCTCGATTGGTGGCAATCGGAAGGGCAAGAGGCTGGGGTACAGATCTTTGTCACCTCCGACCATGGCCACATCACCGGACACACGAGCGTTTCGGTCGCCGATAGCCTTCGGGAAGCGGGATTTCATCCCGCATTCCAGCTTGGGGCCGGCGTCGACGTTCTTATCGTTCCCGGCCACGTCGGCGCACTGTACCTGGCGACTCCGAACGACAGACAGATTGCGAGGCTCGTGGCAGCAATCTCCAGCATGCCTTGGTGCGGGCCCATCTTTACCCGCGCCAGGAACATGACGGAAGGTATCGCGCCCGGCAGCCTGCCCCACCATTTGGTTTTTGCGGCTCACCTACGCGCCCCCGATGTCTCCTTCTCCTTTCGGACGGACGATGGTCTTGATCCCTTCGGTCTGCCAGGGCGTACCTTCTATGACAACGACCGCCGCACGGGTCTTGGGCTGCATGGCGGCCTCCATCCGAAGGAGATGGCGACAGTCGGCATCGCTGCAGGCTCACTGATTCAAGGGAGAGGCACGGTCTCGATGCCTCCATCAGGCATTTGCGATTTGGCACCGACCATTCTTCACATGATTGGAATCGAACAACCGCGGAGTATGCAAGGCCGGGTTCTTCATGAGATCTTCGACGGCACGGCGAGGCAAGAATCAAAGCTGGGCGTCCATACGGAAGCCTTCGAAGCGAAGCTGGGGAGCTACTCGCAGGTCCTGCGCCGCGTACGATACGGATCGAGAACCTACGTTGAGAGCGGTGCAGCTGTTGGCTGATACCCGTAGGAGCGTGTGCGCCTGCCATCGCCCGACATCTGGACGTTGCAGCCGACCAATCCTGGGGGGTGCGGAAGAAAACTTGGACTACCTAGAGGTAGCTCATGAATTCATACGAAGATCGCATTCGAGCCGTCGAGCTCTACATCAAGTTGGGCCAACGCGTGGCACCAACCATTCGCCAACTGGGCTAGCGAATGTGACCGAACTCGAAATCTACTGCGGCTCGTCGTCCATACGCGGTTGTGACTCTCTCGTCAGCGTCTTGGCCAGCAACCGCAAAGTACTCGCGCAGGCTGCAGTGGCCTCGGAGAGGACGGCTCCGCGCCGGTAGGCCAGCCCCAGGTCCATTGAGGGCACCGCGCTCGACACCACCGTCCTGCGAATGCGCCCGCCGTCGTGCGACCATGGGCGAAACACCAGATCTGACAAGATGGTCACACCCACGTTCTGTGCAACGAGGCTGCGCACAGCCTCGATCGATTTGGTGCGGAACACGACCTTGGGCTTGAGCTTCATCGCGCCCCAGTAGCGGCCCACGGTGTCCACGTGCTCGTCCATGTCCAGCAGCACGAAGGGCAGCTGCGCGATCTCACGCAGCGACACCGACTTATGCGCCACCAGCGGATGGTCGAACGACGTCCACAGGCGGCGCTGCGACTTCAGCAGGTTTTCGCGCCGGATGTCCGGCGCGCGAGAGAGGTTCGACACCAGTACCACGGCCAAGTCGAACTCGCCGCTGCGCAGGCCGTCCTCGATCTCGAGCCGGTTGCGCTCCACGGGCTCGAACTCGACCAGCGGCAGTTGCCTGCGCATTGCGCCGATGATCTTCGGCAGCATGTATTCGGACACGGTGTCGGTGATGGCAATCTGCACCTTTCCCTCGACCGAGGACACCGAGTTGCGCGTTTCTTCCACCGCCGCCTCGAGCGTGTGCAGCATGTGCTCCGCGTGCCGAAGAAAGCCCTCGCCCTGCACCGTGAGCCGCAACCCGTCGGAGTGCCGCGTAAAGAGCTGCACCTTCAGCATGGACTCCAGGTTCTTGAGCGAAGTGGTCAACGATGGCTGACTCACATAGCAGCGCTGGGCCGCGCGGGACACCTGCCCCGTGTGCGCGGCAGCCACGAAGTGCTGCAGCTGCTTGATCGTTATCGACATAGCTTTGCCCTATATCGCTCTATTGAAAATAGAGATTATGAATTGTCCACGGCAATTCATAACATCCGAACAGCACGCCATGTCAGGCGTGTGACGAGGACGCCCACAGTTCCAGCAGCAGGAGAAACCCATGCCATCGACATCACAGACTTCCGCCAGACCAGGCGCCCCCCCCCCTGTACCCCAAGACGCCCAGGCCGATGCCGGGCTGTTGAGCCGCTTGGGCCTGCGCTTCACAGCCTGGGCCGAGCGCTGGTTTCCCGACGCCTTCGTGTTCGCGGCCATCGCCGTGGTGGTGGTCGCGGGCGCCGCACTGCTCAACGGATCGAGCCCGCAGGCGGTGGCCAAGTCCTTCGGCGACGGCTTCTGGAGCCTGATTGTTTTCACGATGCAGATGGCGCTGGTGGCCGTCGGCGGCTACGTGGTGGCGACCTCGCCGCCGGCCGCGCGACTCATCCGCAAGCTGGCCGCACTGCCCGTGTCGGGGCGCCAGGCCATCGCGTACGTGGCGGCGATCAGCATGATCCTGTCGCTCTTTAACTGGGGCATTTCGCTGATCTTCAGCGCGCTCTATGTGCGCGCACTGGCCGGCCGGCTCGACCTGCGCATGGACTACCGTGCCGGCGGCGCGGCCGCCTACCTTGGCTTGGGCGCGACCTGGGCGTTGGGGCTCAGTTCGTCGGCGGCGCAGTTGCAGGCCAACGCCAGCAGTCTACCCAAGAGCATTCTTAACATCACCGGCGTGATTCCGTTCAGCCAAACCATCTTCCTGTGGCAGTCGGTCGTCATGGCGCTGGTGTTGATCGTCGTGTCGGTGGCCATCGCTCTATGGTCGGCGCCCGACGCGAAGCACGCGGTTACGGCGCAGGACCTGGGCGTGGACCTCACGGAAGTGAAGCCGGCTTCCCCCGAGTCCGCCGAGCGCCGCCCCGGCGAGTGGTTCGAACGCAGCCCGCTGCTCACGCTGCTGCTGTGCGCGCTGGGCTTCGGCTGGCTGGCGCAGGAGTTCATGGCCAAGAGCCCGCTGATCGCGATCTCGGGCCTCAACACCTACAACCTGCTGTTCCTCATGATCGGGCTGCTGCTGCACTGGCGCCCGCGCAGCTTTCTCGACGCGGTGGCGCGCTCGGTGCCGTCGACGGCGGGCGTGATCATCCAGTTCCCGTTGTACGGTGCCATCGCGGCCATGCTGACCGGCGCCAAGGGCGACGCAGGCATCACGCTGTCGGACCGCATCGCGCATCTGTTCGTGAGCATCTCCAACGTCGACAGTTTCACCGTGGTGATGGGCGCGTATTCCGCCGTGCTGGGCTTCTTCATTCCCTCGGGTGGCGGCAAGTGGATCATCGAGGCGCCCTACGTCATGCAAGCGGCCAACGACCTGAAGGTCCACCTGGGCTGGGCCGTGCAGGTCTACAACGCGGCCGAGGCGCTGCCCAACCTGATCAACCCGTTCTGGATGCTGCCGCTGCTGGGCGTGCTGTCGCTGAAGGCACGCGACATTGTGGGCTTTACCTTCCTGCAATTGCTGGTGCATGCGCCCCTGGTGCTCTTCATGCTCTGGGCCTTCGGTCGCACGCTGAGCTATGTCGCGCCGGTGATGCCTTGAGCCAAGCAGGTTCCGGATGCAAGTGATGACGACGGCGTCAATGCAAACCAAGCAGGGCTACTGCACACTCTGCCGTTCGCGCTGCGGCACGCTCAACGAGGTGCGCGACGACATGCTTGTGTCGGTACGGCCTGACGCCTCGCACCCCACCGGCCAGGCGATGTGCATGAAGGGCAAGGCCGCGCCCGAGCTTGTGCACAGCCCGCACCGCCTGCGCTACCCGATGCGCCGCACCAGGCCCAAGACCGAAGCGGATCCTGGCTGGGTGCGCATCGGCTGGGACGAGGCGCTGGCCGAGACCGCGCAGCGCCTGGGCGCCATCAAGGCCGAGAGCGGTGCTGAGTCGGTGGTGTTTGCCGTGACCACGCCCAGCGGCACGCCGCTGACGGACAGCATCGACTGGATCGAGCGCTTCGTGCGTCTCTTCGGCAGCCCCAACATCTGCTACGCGACCGAGGTCTGCAACTGGCACAAGGACTTCGCGCACGCCTTCACCTTCGGCTGCGGCATGCCCGCGGCCGACTACGCACAGGCCGAACTGATCGTGCTGTGGGGTCACAACCCCGCGAACACCTGGTTGGCACAGGCCAATGCCATCGGCCGGGGTCGTGCGAAGGGGGCGAAGATGGTGGTGATCGATCCGCGCCCCACCGCGCTCGCGCGGCAGGCCGACACCTGGCTGCCCGTGCGACCCGGCACCGATGCGGCACTGGCGTTGGGACTGATCCACCTGCTGATCGCGGACGCGCGCTTCGACGAAGACTTCGTGCGCGCTTGGACCAATGCCCCGTTGCTGGTGCGCGGCGACAACGGACACTTCCTGCGTGAGCAGGACCTGTGGCCCGATGCCGAGGGCAACCGCTTCGTGGCGTGGAACGAGGCGCTCGCTTGCGCGGTGCCTTATGACACCGCGCAGGCGGCGCAAGCCCAGGACGCAGCCAACTTCCGCTTGCGCGGCGCGGTCGAGATCGATGTGGGCGCACATCGCCTGTCGTGCGCTCCGGCTTTCGAGCTGCTGGCCCAGGGCTGCGCCGCCTATACCCCGCCGGAGGTCGAACGCGTCACCGGCGTTGCTGAAGCCTCGTTGCGCGCAGTCGCTGACCTCTTTGGCACTTACCGCCGCGTGGCCTATCACGCCTGGACTGGCATCGGCCAGCACACCAATGCCACACAAGCCGAACGCGCAGTCGCCACGCTGTATGCGCTGTGCGGCAGCTTCGATCGCATCGGCGCGAACCGCGTTCGCGTCGGTCCGCGCGTCAACGTCGTCAACTCGCTCTCACTGCTGCCCGACGCGCAGCGCGCCAAGGCGCTCGGTCTGGCGGAGCGCCCGATCGGCCCCCCAGCGCACGGCTGGGTGACAGCGCGCGACACCTACCGCGCGATTCTCGAAGGCGAGCCTTACAAGGTGCGCGCGATGATGGCTTTCGGCACCAACCTGCCCGTGTCGCAGGCCGACACTGCGCTCGCGCACCGGGCGCTGTCGCAACTCGAATTCCACGTGCACTGCGACTTGTTCGAAACACCCGCCGCCCAGTACGCCGACATCCTGCTGCCGGTCAATACGCCATGGGAGCGCGAAGGCCTGCGCATCGGCTTCGAGATCGACGACCGCGCGGCCGGTTGGGTGCAGCTGCGCCAGCGCATGGTCGCGCCGCGCGGCGAATCGCGCGCCGACAACGATGTGCTGTTCGATCTGGCCATCCGCCTGGGCATGGGTGATGGCTTCTTCGGCGGCAGTCTCGACGCTGGCTGGAACCACATTCTCGAGCCGCTCGGCCTCACGGTCGACCAGTTGCGCGCCCGGCCCGAAGGCATTGCCTGCGCCGTCGACGTGAGCGAGCAGAAATACGCCCGCGCCACGCCCACCGGCGTGCGCGGCTTTGACACCCCTACGCGCCGTGTCGAGCTCTATTCCGAAACCCTGCTGCGCCACGGCCAGCCGCCGGTCGCCACCTTCGTCGAACCGGCCGACACGCCGCGCGACGCGAAGACCACGCGCCAGGGCCGCTTCCCCTATGTGTTGAGTTCGGCCAAGAACGGCTTCTATTGCCACAGCCAGCACCGCAGCCTGCCCTCGCTGCGCAAGCGCGCGCCCGATCCGGTGGCCGAGCTGAGCCCGGCGCTGGCGGCCGCCAAGGGCATCGTGGACGGCGACTGGATGCGCATCCGCACGCGCGTGGGCGAGGCCCGTTTCGTCGCACGCGTTACACCCCAACTGGCGGACGACGTCATCGTGGCCGAGTTCGGCTGGTGGCAGAGCTGTCCCGAGCTCGACCGAAACGGCCTGCCGGTCGAAGGCGCGCTGGGCAGCAACTTCAACGCGCTGATATCCGCCGACAGCTGCGACCCCGTGAGCGGCTCGGTCCCGCACCGCTCCTTTCTCTGCGACATCGAACGCGACCCGGCTACCGAGACGCGGCAGCGCAAGTGGACCGGCTACCGTCCCTTCCGCATCAACGAGCTGCGGCCCGAGGCCGACGGCGTGCTGGGCATCCACTTCGAGCCGGTCGACGACGGCGAACTGCCCGACTACCGCCCCGGTCAGCACGTCGAGATGCAGTTGCATCTCGACGACGGCACGCAGGTCACGCGCGCCTACTCGCTCACGGGCGCGGCCGAGGTGCCGGGCCGGCGCAGCTACAGCGTGGCCGTGCGCCACCAGCGCGGTCTCTCGGCCGACGGCACGCCGCACGAGGGGCGCGTGTCGAGCCATCTGCACCGCGCGCTGAAGGTCGGCGACACCCTCGCGCTACGTGCGCCGTCAGGCGGCTTCGTGCTGCCGCGTCACTCGCCGCAACCGCTAGTCTTCTTCGCGGGAGGCATCGGCATCACGCCTTTTATCAGCCTGCTCGAATCGCTGCCCGACGGCGCGCAAGGGCCGGCCATCTGGCTCTACTACGCCAACCAGAACGGTACGACCCACGCTTTTCGCGAGCGTATCGCGCGGCACCGCGCGCGGCTGCCGCAGTTGCAGGTCGTCGACCACTACAACGCTCCGCGGCCGCAGGAGCGCAGGGGCATCGACTACCAGTCGGACCGCTACATCGACGCGAGCGTGGTGGACGCTGCGCTGATCGCGCAGCGCGCCCGTTTCTACATGTGCGGACCGCTCGCCATGATGGACGCCCTGACCGCCGGGCTGATGGTGCGGGGCGTTCCGCGCTTCGACATCTTCAGCGAGGTATTCCGCTCGCCCACTACGCCGCCCACCGATGGCGACCAACACTTCACCGTCAGCTTCGCGCGCTCGGGCCATGCCCCCGCGACGTGGACGCCCAGACAGGGCACGCTGCTGACTTTTGGCGAATCGCTCGGCCTGCAGATGGCCAGCGGCTGCCGCGTAGGCCAATGCGAGAGCTGCGCGGTGCGCCTGCTGGCCGGCAAGGTCCGTCATCTGCACGGCAGCGAGCCGGAAGACCCGGCCGTGTGCCTTGCCTGTCAAGCCATCCCACTCGAAGACGTGGTGCTCGAGGCATGACCGCGGCACTTCCATCCACTTGATTCCATCCGCAACCCCATGAAAATCATCGATACGGAAAGCACCCGCCGTGCGCTGCCTTTCGACCGCCTGATCCCGGCACTTCGGGAGATGTTCGTCGCTGGCTGCGAGGTACCTTTACGGCATACACATTCGCTCCAGGCCGAAGCGGACGCCCCACCCCGCACCGTGCTGGTCATGCCGGCGTGGCAGCACGACCGCTACCTGGGCATCAAAACTGTGACCATCTTCCCGGACAACGCGCTGCGCGGCCTGCCCGGACTGTTCTCGACCTATGTGCTGTACGACGCAAGCACGGGCGAGCCGCTGGCGCAGATCGATGGCAACGAGATCACTTCGCGGCGCACCGCTGCCGCATCGGCCCTGGCCGCTTCTTATCTCGCGCCTGCGGGTGCGCGCAGTCTGCTGGTCATCGGCTGCGGGCGTGTCGGCAGTCTCATTCCCGAGGCCTACCGTACCGTGCGTCCCATCGAACGCGTGGTGGTGTGGGACCGCGACGAATCTGCGGCGAAGGCACTCGCTGCGCGACTGTGCGCGCAGAACATCGAGGCAGCCGTCGCGCCGGACCTCGCCAAGGCGGTGAACAATGTCGACGTCGTGAGTTGTGCCACGCTCGCCACGCAGCCGCTGGTGCAGGGCGCGTGGCTGCGGCCGCGCAGCCACCTCGACCTGATCGGCAGCTTCACGCCGCAGATGCGCGAAGCCGACGATGCCTGCTTTGCTAGCGCACGTCTGTTTGTCGATACGCAAGAAGCGTTGCAGAAGAGCGGCGAACTGCTCGGGCCCATGTCGCGCGGCGTGTTCACCGCCGCAGATGTGGCGGGGGAATTGGCCGATCTGGCCGCGGGCAGGATTCAGGGACGAGCCGAAAGTGACGGGCGGACCGTCTTCAAGGCTGTGGGTACCGCGCTGGAGGATTTGGCCGCTGCAGTGGTGGTCTACGAGGCGTCCGATCCGAGCTGAGGCACTTACCCCTTCGCGGGCCGCCGTACTCTGCCGGGCACTCGATGCTCACACCAACGACCTTGCTGATCAGGGTGTCGACTTCGGCAGCCAGTCCTTCATGGACCCGGCCTGCGGCGGCGCCGCCTTCTTGGCCCCTATGGCGATGCGCATGTGAACGGCGCTGGCGGCTACCAAACAACTGAAACGCTGGTGATCGAAGGACGAGCCGCCGATGTGCTCAATCTCCTGGGAATCCTTCCAGACCGGGTTTTCTGGATGATCGCCCCCTGGACTTGTCGTCTACCCATGGCCGAAGCCACGCGGACCCATGATGTCTCCGGCGGCACGGGTGATTTCAGCGATCTGCTGTTCCTGGATGTTGATGGTGTTCGTCCTCCTGTCGGCGAGGACTATTCGTTCAGCAGTAGGTTCTTCAGTCATTTGCCGCTGTGCTCGGCTGCTAGCGGCTGCGCAGTTGTCGGATAGCAATGGAACTGCTGGCCACCCTCCATCTGCCGATTCGTTGAATCCTCTCCGCACCCAATTTGGCGATCCGTTCAGCGTAGAAGTAACTGAAGGTACTACGCGCAGCCCTCTTGCGCTTGCGCCGCGGCGCTGGAACCAATGATGCCAAGTGCCACGACCAAGTGGGCACGTCGGAATGAAAACGGCATGTTCGGGGTTCCCTCGAGGAACGGGTTCTTTGTCGGACGGCTTTCCTCAGGTCGGGAAAGCCGGGCGCCGCAGGTCAGCCGTGAAACCTTCGGGCCCAAACAACGGACAAGCGCTTGCATATCTGTTTTTCGCATGCGTGGGCGCAAAGGCCGCACGGGCAGTCCTTATGCATGCACCGGCTAAGCAATGCCGAAAGCCTTCTTTGTCGGCCTTCCAAGCGGCGCGTAGTCTGCGGCGATTCTTTTTTCCGAAGGAGCCCACAGATGAACGATCGGTTGAACCGCCTGCAAGCCTCGCGCTCCGCCGCTGTGAAGGCCGGACTCGGCCACCCGGTGATCGACACGGATGTTCACGTCAACGACTACGCTCCGGTGCTTGAGGACTACGTGGCGCAATACGGCGGCAACAAGCTGGTCGACGCGCTGCGGAAGGCGCTGGGCGGGCGCTTCGTCACGCGCAATGGCGGCGGCAAGGACTGGTACCAGCAGACAGCCGAGGAGCGCCAGTTCCACCGCACCCTGCGGGCGCCGTGGTGGGCCCGCGTGACGCGCAATACCTACGACCTGGCCACCTACACATTGCCGGCGCTGCTGTATGAGCGCCTGGGCGAGCAAGGCTCGGACTATTCGATCCTGTTTCCCAACGACGTGCTCTCCCCCGCCGCGGCCGGCAGCGAGTACCGCCAACCGCTGCACCGCGCCATCAACCATTTCCATGCCGACCAGTACCGGCCCTACGCGGACCGCCTCACGCCCGTGGCGGGCATTCCGCTGCACACGCCGCAGGAGGGCATCGAAGAGCTCGAATTCGCGGTGAAGACACTCGGCCTGAAGGTGATCAACATCGCCGGCGGCGTGCGCCGCCCCATCCGCGCCATCGCCGAGAAGTACCCGACCAAGGACCACCCCGACATTGCCAAGCAGGTCGGCTACATCGACTTCTACGGAATCGACAGCGAACACGACTACGACCCTTTCTGGGCCAAGGTGGTGGAGCTGGGCGTGCCTGTCACCACGCACTACGGCAGCCAGGGCTGGACGGGCCGGCAGTCGATCAGCAACTACATGAACAACCACATCGGCCACTTCGCCGATGGCTCCCAGGCCTTTGCCAAGGCGCTCTTCTTCGGCGGCGTGACGCGGCGTTTTCCGGGCCTGCGCGTGGGCTTGCTCGAAGGCGGAGCCGACTGGGGTTCGCATGTCTATACGCACCTGGTCGACCGCTGGGAAAAGCGCAACCGGAACGCCGTGCGCAACTACGACCCCGCGGAAACCGACGTCGAGCTGCTCGCCTCGCTGTTCGAGCGCTACGGCAGCGAGCTTCTGAAGGACCGTACGCTCGACAAGTCGAAGCTGCTGCGCGACAGCCTCGGAATCTCTGCGCTGCCGCACAGCCGCGAACCGAACGACTCGGAAATCGACGACTTCGCGCTGGCCGGCATCGAGAAGGTCGAGGACATCCGCGACCGCTGGGTCAACAACTTCTACTTCGGCTCGGAGGCCGACGACCGCACGGTGGCGGCCGCCTTCAACGACAAGGTGAACCCGCTGGGCGTGAAGATCAACGCCATCTGGTCGTCCGACGTGGGCCATTGGGACGTGCCCGAATTCACGGAGCCGCTCGCCGAGACCTGGGATCTGGTGCAGCAGGGCGTGATCTCGCCCACGGACTTCAAGGCCTTTGTCTTCGACAACCCGAATCGCTTCTACACCGAAGCCAATCCGCGCTTCTTCGAAGGCACCGAGGTGGGCCGCAAGCTCGCCCTGAAAGGCGCCAAGTGAGCGGCACGACACGCGCCCTTTTCGTCCACTTGCGCGGTCGGGCCGCTCGGCTCGGCCTTCTCGCGCTGATGGCGTGTGCGCTGCCTGCGCAGGCGGCCCCGGAAACCGTCCGCATCGGTGTCGCGACCGCCGGCGGCGGCGACCCCGTCACCTGGGGCGGCTCGCCAGGCGGCGTCGCGCGCGTCAACAACTGGCTGGAGGACGAGTTCAAGTCCACCGGGGTCAAGGTCGAATGGCTGTTTTTCAAAGGCGCCGGCCCGGCCGTGAACGAGGCACTGTCGAACAAGCAGATCGACTTCGCCTACCAGGGCGATCTCCCGTCGATTGTCGGACGCTCCAACGGCCTGAAGACCAAGCTGCTGCTGGTGAGCGGCGCACGCAACAACCTGTACCTGGTGGCGCCGCCCAAGTCCGACATCCAGTCGATCAAGGACCTGAAGGGCCGCACCGTCTCGATCTTCCGAGGCACCAACGGCCACCTCGTCGCCATCAATGTGCTGGCCGCCAACGGGCTGGCGGAGCGCGACATCAAAGGCGTGAACCTGGACACCGGCAGTGCGCAGGCCGCGCTCGTTTCGAACGGTGTGGACGCGGCCTTCGGCGGCTACGAGTGGTTCAAGGTACGCGACCAGGGCCTGGCCAAGGTGGTGTACTCCACGCAGGGACAAGATCCGGCCTTCACGCGCCAGGCTTCGCTGCTGGTGCGCGCGGACTTCGAGCAGGCCAATCCGGCCGAGGTGCAGCGCGTGGTCGACGTGTTCGTGCGCGCGGCGCGCTGGTCGTCCGACGAGAAGAACCGCGATGAGCTGTTCCGCGTCTGGGCGCGCAGCGGCACGCCGGTCGCGTCCTGGGCGGCGGAGTTCGATCAGCAGCAGCTCGCGCTGCGCAATTCGCCGCTCGTCGACGACTTCATCATCGGTCGCTACAAGGCCGTGGTGGCCGACGCACTCAAGCTCAAGCTGATCCGCCGCGAGGTATCGGTCGACGACTGGTTCGACACACGCTACCTGAAGAGCGCCCTGAAGAAGCAGGGCCTTGAAAACTACTGGACAGCCCACGACGCCAAAGGGCAACCGAAGGCGGGTCAAGCGGTCGCGGCCCGATGAGCGCCGAAGCCGAACTGGCAGCGGTCCTGCGACACGACATCGCCGCGCCAACGCGTACATCTCTGCCCTGGCGCCGTCTCGGCGAAAGTGCACTCCCCTGGCTCCTGCCCGTCGCGCTGCTGGTGCTGTGGTTCGCCGGCGCCGCGCAGGGCTGGATCTCGCCGCAAGTGCTGCCGCCGCCGCAGTTCGTGTGGGAAACCCTGCGCGATCTCGCCACGAGCGGCGATCTGTGGCTGCACGTGAGCACCAGTTTCACGCGCGTGGGCGTGGGCTTCGCGGCCGGCACCCTGCTCGGACTGGTGCTTGGCTCGGCCATGGGCTTGTCGCGCAGCTTCGAAGCCTATGTACTGCCCACCTTCAATGCATTGGTGCAGATCCCGGTGCTCGCCTGGCTGCCTTTCGTGCTGCTGCTCGTGGGCATCGGCGAGCCGCTGAAGTACATCCTCATCGCCAAGGCAGCCCTGGTGCCGGTGGCGCTCAACACGCTACAGGGCTTTCGGCAGACCCCATCGGCCCTGCGCGAGGTCGGCGAGGTCTATGGCTACACGCGACGCCAGCAGGTCCTGGAAATCGTGCTGCCCCATGCCGTGCCCACGCTCTTCACCGGCGTGAGGCTGGGTTTCACGAAGGCCTGGCTCTCGCTGGTCGTGGTGGAACTCGTGGCGTCGAGCGAAGGGCTGGGCTATCTCATCGTGTATGGGCGGCAGCTGTTCCAACTCGACCTGGTGATGGCGGCCGTGATCGTGGTGGGCGCCATCGGCTATGCCATCGACCGCCTGCTCGATCGCCTCGAAGCCGCGGTGCACAGGCACCGGCCGGGCGGAGCGGCGCGATGAGCGACGCCGCCGAACTGGCCGCCATCAAGCCGCTGCAGGCCGAGCCGCGCAGCCGTTGGCGCGGGTTTGTGCTGCCAGCATCGGCCATCTCGCTGTGGTGGCTGCTGTCGTCGCTCGATCTCGTGAACTCCGCACTGCTCGTTTCGCCGGCCAAGGTGTTCGACACCGCAATCGACCAGGTGGCAAGCGGGCGCCTCTGGCGGGCGCTCAGCGCCAGCCTGGCGCGCGAGGCAACGGGTTTTCTGATCGGCACCGCATCGGGCCTCGTGCTCGGCTCGCTGCTGGGTTTGTCGCCGCTCTTCAACCGCATCGCCGGTCCGAGCTTCAACACGTTCAAGCAGATCTCGCTGTTCGCATGGATTCCGCTGATCTCGGTGTGGTTCGGCCTCGGCGACGTGGCCAAGGTGGTGTTTCTCTCGCTGGCCGCACTGGTGCCGGTGGTGGTCAACACCTGCGACGGCATCCGCGCCGCCCCGGCCGGACTGCTCGAGGTAGCGCGCGTCTACGGCTACACGCGCTGGCAGACGGTCACGCAGGTGGTGCTGCCGGCCGCCCTGCCCTCCATCTTCACGGGCGTCTACCTGGCGCTCATCTATTCCTGGCTTGCGACCATCGGCGCCGAGTACCTGCTGGTGGCCGGCCGCGGCATCGGCAACACGCTGATCGAGGGCAGCGAGCACTTCCAGATGGACCTGGTCATCTTCGGCATGTTCGTGATCGGCCTCGTCGGCTGGCTCATGAACGCCTCGGCCCGCGCAATGGAGCGCCGGCTGGCGCGCTGGACCGGGCGCGCATGAACGACGCAGAAAGAACCCTCCGCCCATGACTTCCCTCCTTGCGAACCCCTCCAACGAGCTCGAGATCCGCGGCCTCGGCAAGCGCTATGCGAACACCCAGGCCCGCGGCGGCGAACTGCAGGTGCTCGAAGGCATCGACCTGCATGTGCCGGCCGGCCGCTTCGTGAGCATCGTCGGCGCCAGCGGCTGCGGCAAATCCACGCTGCTGCGGCTCATCCTCGGCCTCGACGCCCAATATGAAGGCCGGATCCTGCTGGACGGCCAGCCGATCTGCGGCACCGGCCGCGAGCGCGGCATCGTGTTCCAGGACCACCGTCTCTTCCCCTGGCTCACGGTGGAGCAGAACATCGCCGTCGGCCTGCGCAACGCGCCCTTCAGCGCCAAGGAGAAGCTCGACCTGGTGGCCGAGCACGTCGCACTGGTCGGCCTGGAAGGCTTCAAGAAATCCTGGCCGCACCAGATCTCCGGCGGCATGGCGCAGCGCGTGGCCATAGCGCGCGGGCTCGTGAACCGGCCGCGCGTGCTGCTGCTCGACGAGCCCTTCGGCGCGCTCGATGCGCTCACACGCTCGCGACTGCAGAACGAGCTTCAACGCATCTGGCAGAAGGAGCGCATCACCATGCTGCTGGTGACCCACGATGTCGAGGAAGCGGTATTCCTCGGCGATCGCGTGGTGGTGATGCAGCCCTCGCCCGGCCGTATCCGGCGCACGGTCGAGGTCAACCTGCCGCACCCGCGCAACCGCAGCGACCCGGCGTTCATTGCCTTGCGCGACGACGTACTCAGCGATTTCCTCGATGCCGATACCGACCGCACGCCGGCCGCCGAACCCTCACCCGAGGCGGCCGCAACCGGCTTGCCGCAGCGCCTGCAGCTGGCTTGGTGAGCGGCGGATGCGCGGCCCTTCTCCTTCTTCCCCTTCTTCCTCCAAGGCATTCGATCCATGGCTTCATCCCAGCGTCAGTTCAAGCTCGGCGCCTTCCTCATGCAGACCGGCCACCACATCGCGGCCTGGCGCCATCCCGGCGCGCAGGCCGATGCCGGCAGCAACTTTCGCCACTACGTCGAGCTGGCGCAAAAGGCCGAAGCTGCCAAGTTCGATGCCGTCTTCCTCGCCGATTCCGTCGGCGTGCGCAACGGCGACCTGCCTTCGCTCTCGCGCACGGCGCGCGCCGACCACTTCGAGCCGCTGACCCTGCTCGCCGCCATCGCGGCACTGACCGAGCGCATCGGGCTCATTGCCACAGTGTCGACGAGCTTCAACGAGCCCTTCAACGTGGCGCGCAAGTTCGCTTCGCTCGACCAGATCAGCGGCGGGCGCTCGGGCTGGAACCTCGTGACTTCCAGCGGCACCGGCGAGGCGCAGAACTTCAACCGCGAGGAGCATTTCGAGCATGCGCTGCGCTACGAGCGGGCGGCCGAGTTTCATGACGTGGTCACGGGGCTGTGGGACAGCTGGGAGGACGACAGCTTCGTGCGCGACAAGCAAAGCGGCCAGTACTTCGATCCGCACAAGCTGCACGTGCTGGGCCACAAGGGCACGCACTTCTCGGTGCGTGGCCCGCTCAACGTCGCACGTTCGCCGCAAGGGCGGCCGGTGGTGGTTCAGGCCGGCGCCTCCGAAGCGGGCCGCGACCTCGCCGCGCGCACGGCTGAAGTGATCTTCGTGGCGCATCAGACCTTCGAGGAGGCGCAGGCCTTCTATGCCGACATCAAGGGCCGCCTGCCACGCCATGGCCGCCACCCCGACGACGTGAAGATCATGCCCGGCATCTTTCCCGTGGTCGGCCGCACACAGACGGAAGCCGAGGAGAAGTTCGAGCAGCTGCAGGAACTGGTGCACCCTGTGGTCGGTATCTCGCTGCTTTCGAACGTGATCGGAGGCTTCGACTTTTCCGGCCTGCCGGTCGACGGGCCGGTTCCAGAGCTGCCGGAAACCAACGGCCCCAAAAGCCGGCAGCGCCTGCTGCTGGATCTGGCGCGCCGCGAGAACCTCAGCATCCGCGATCTCTATCTGCGCATTGCCGGTGCGCGCGGTCACCAGCAGGTGGTGGGCACGCCCGCCAGCATTGCCGACCAGCTGCAGCAGTGGTTCGAGGAAGGCGGTGCGGACGGCTTCAACATCATGGCGCCGTGGTTTCCCGGCGGCCTGGACGACTTCATCGAGCTTGTGCTGCCCGAGCTGCGCCGGCGCGGCCTCTTCCGTACCGAGTACCAGGGCCGCACGCTGCGCGAGCACCTGGGCTTGCAGCGACCCGTGCATGGCGCCCATTCGGCGCCTGAAGCGCGCCCCATCGCCGTGGCGTGAGCCGACTATCGCGCCCGCCCGTTTCTCACCTCCTCTTGGTTCTTGCCCCGTTCATGCGCCCACAACCTCCTTCCTCCGAACAGCTCGCCGAACGCTTCCATCCCGTCTTCGCCCGCATTGCCGAGCATGCGGCCCAGCGGGAAAACGAGCGCGCATTGGCGTACGACGCAGTCACCTGGCTGCGCGAGGCGAGCTTCGGCGCGCTGCGTGTGCCGATCGCCCATGGCGGCCTTGGCGCTTCGGTTGAGCAGTTGTTCGACCTGCTCGTCGAACTCGGCGCCGCCGATTCCAACCTGCCGCAAATCCTGCGCGCGCACTTCGGCTTCATCGAACGGCTCTACGCCGAGATCGACCCCGAACTGCAGGCACCCTGGCTGCGGCGCGCGGCCGACGGCGCGATCTTCGGCAATGCCACCACCGAACTGGGCGAAGCCGAGGTGGGCACGCTGCAGACCAAGCTCACACGCGACGGCAAGGGCTGGCTGCTCGACGGCGACAAGTACTACAGCACAGGCACCCTCTACGCCGACTGGATTCCCGTGACCGCGCAGCGCGCGGACGACCCGAGCAAGCAGGGGCGGGTCCTGGTGCTCGTCCCCGCGCACGCGGGCGGTGTGGAATGCATCGACGACTGGCGCGGCTTCGGCCAGCGCCTGACCGGATCGGGCACCACGCGCTTTCGCCGCGTCGCCGTCGAGGCCGGCAATGTCCTGACCTATGACCGCGATCGTCCCACCCCGCTCACCGCCCATTTTCAGCTCACTCACCTGGCCACGCTGGCCGGCATTGCACGCGCGATCGAACGCGATGCGGTTGCCTTCGTGCAGCCGCGCAAACGGGTGTACAGCCATGGCGCCGGCACCACGCCGCGGGAAGATCCGCTGGTGCAGCAAGTGGTGGGGCAGCTTTCCAGCGCAGCCTTCACCGCAGCCGCGGCTGTGGCCGCGGTGGCCCGCGGCCTGGGCGACATTGATCGGCTGCGCCAGCGCGGGGAGCCCATTCCCGAAAGCCTGATCATCGACGTGGAGCTGCGCACCGCGAAGGCGCAGGTGGGGATTGTCGACATCGTTCTGAACGCCGCCACACGCCTGTTCGACGTCGGCGGCGCCTCCGCGCTGCAGGAGGACCGGCGGCTGGACCGCCACTGGCGCAACGCGCGCACCCTCGCCTCGCACAACCCTGTCGTCTACAAGGCACGCATGGTCGGCGACCACGCGCTCAATGGGACCCGGCCCACTTTCTATTGGTCGGTGGGAACGCGCGGCGAGAGTTGATCAGGCTTCGCCGGCGCCGTGGCGGAACTGCGCCGCCGCGTGCCGCGCCGGCAGCCGGTCGCCGGCGTCGAACAGCTTGTGCCGCAGGCTGCCTTCGGCGTAGGCGGTCTTGTAGACGCCACGGTTCTGCAGCTCGGGCACGACCAGGTCCACGAAATCCTCGTAGCTCTCGGGCACCACGGTACGGCTCAGGTTGAAGCCGTCCACGCCGGTCTCGTCGATCCAGGACTGCAGTTCGTCCGCCACCTGCGACGCATCGCCGACGATGGCCGGGTAGCGCCCGCCGAGCTCGAACAGGTCCAGCAGCTTGCGGCGCGTCCAGCCCTGCTGCTCGGCGGTGCGCGTCGCCGATTCGATCGCGTTGGTTTTTCCATAGTCGATGGGTTCGTCCAGGCCGTAGCGTGCGTAGTCGATGCCGGTGCTGGCCGAAAAATGGGCCAACCCCGCTTCGCGGCTCGCGTAGTCCCGGTAGTCCGCATACTTTTCCTGCGCCTCCTTCGCGCTGGCGCCCGGCACCACCGCCGCACCGACGAACACCTTGATGTCATCCGGACGCCGGCCCGCATGCACCAGTTGCTCCCGCAGCGCCTGCACGCTCTTGCGCGCCGCATCCTTGCTGGGCGGCGAGATGAAGACGCACTCGGCATGCCGCGCTGCAAAGCGCTGCCCACGGCCCGAACTGCCGGCCTGGAACAACACCGGCGTGCGCTGCGGCGAGGGTTCCGCCAGGTGGTAGCCCTCGACCTGGTGGTAGCGGCCCTGGTGCCGCACCTTGTGCACCCTGGCCGGGTCCGCGAAGACACGCGCGGCCTTGTCGCGCCGCGCGGCCGAGTCTTCCCAACTCCCCTCCCACAACTTGTAGAGCACCTCCAGGTATTCGTCGGCCCGCTCGTAGCGCTCGTCGTGCGCGATCTGCTCGGCCAGCCCCATGGCCCGGGCTGCGCTGTCGAGATAGCCCGTCACGATGTTCCAGCCGATGCGGCCGCGCGTGAGATGGTCGAGCGTCGAGAAACGCCGTGCCAGCAGGTAAGGTTGCTCGTAGGTGAGATTGACCGTGACGCCGAAGCCCAGGTGCCGGGTCGCCGCCGCCATTGCCGACACGAGCATCAGGGGATCGTTCACCGGCAGCTGGATCGACTCGCGCAGCGTCACGTCGACGTTGTTCCGGTAGACATCGTAGACGCCCACGATGTCGGCGATGAACAGACCGTCGAACAGGCCGCGTTCCAGGGTGCGCGCCATGTCGGTCCAGTATTCGAGCGTGTTGTACTCGAGCGAGCGGTCGCGCGGATGGGTCCACAGGCCGTGGTTGATGTGGCCTACGCAGTTCATGTTGAACGCGTTGAGCAAAATCTCTTTCTTCCGGGCCATGTCAGAACGCCGGCAGCACGCCGCCCGCGAAGGTCTTGAGGATGAAGTCGCGCACCTCGTCGGTCTGGTAGGCCTTGACGAGCTGCCCGACCCAGGGCTGGTCCTTGTCCTGTTCGCGCACCGCAATCAGGCAGGCATAGGGCCCCTCCTTGTCCTCGACCAGAATGCCGTCCTTCGCCGGATTGAGGCCGGCCTTGTTGGCATAGTCGGCGTTCACGGCCGAGGCGTCGGTATCGTCGAGCGTGCGCGGCAGCTGGGCGGCCTCTATCTCCACAAAGCGAAACTTCCGCGGGTTCTCGGTGATGTCTCGCGGCGTGGCGTTGATGCCCGCGATCGGGTCGATGCCGCTCTTGAGCTTGATGGCGCCGGCCTTCTGCAGCAGCAAGAGCACGCGGCTTTCGTTCGACGGGTCGTTCGGAATGGCAATGCTGGCGCCCTCCGGCAGGTCCTTGAACGATTTGAACTTGCGCGAATAGATCGCAATGGGGCCGATCCAGGTGCGGCCGAAGCCCACGATCTTGTAGCCTCGCGAACGCACCTGTGCCGCGAGAAAAGGCCGGTGCTGGAAGCTGTTGGCGTCCAGATCGCCGGCATCGAGCGCGGCGTTGGGCCGGCTGTAGTCGGTGAACGGCACGATCTGGATCTTGAGGCCGTAGTCGCGCTCGGCTACGCGCCTGGCAATCTCGAAGGTCTGCTCGTGCGGACCGGTCGTCACGCCAACCTTCAGGACCTTGGTGGTGCCGGGCTGCTCCTTCAGCGCCGAGAAGGCCGGAAGGCCTGCGCCGGCGGCGGCCGCGGCCGAGGTGAGTTGCAACAGGTGGCGGCGCGACAGCGCGGCCGGAATCGACGAGATGCGGCTCAAGGGAAACTCCGAAGAAGAAACGAACGAGGAAGAAAGAGGCCGGTGCTCACAGGGCCCCGTGGCGCGGCGGAAACCGGTCGTTGAGGTAGTAATTGCCGATGTGGTGGTACTTCCAGCGCACCGGGTCGTGCAGCGTGTGGGTGCGCGCGTTGCGCCAGAAGCGGTCCAGCCCCAGGCCGTCGAGCGTGGCGCCGGTGCCGGCCAGCTCGAACAGGCGAGTGCCGGCGTCCAGCGAGGCGGTGGTGCTCAGTACGCGGGCCTCGGCCACCGCAACTGAGGCTGCGGCCACGCTGTGCTCGTCGGGCGCGCGCTGGGCCGCCTCGACAAAGCGCGCGGCGCGGCGCAGCAAGGCCTCGGCCGCGCGCAGGCGCACCGCCACTTCGCCGGTCAGCTGGACCGCGAGCGGGTCTTCGCTGGCGCGTTCCACGCCGGCATCAATCCACGGCCGGGCCCGCTCGCGCACGAAGGGGAGCGTGGCCTCGAAGGCCCCTCGCCCAATGCCAAGGTCGATGGCGGCATGCAGCAGCTGTGCGAACGGGCCGATGGTGGTGGGTCGCTCGAAAGACGCGAGGAAGGGAACAACCCAGGCCGGATCGACCTGCACCCCCTCGAAGCGAACCGAGCCGCTGCCGGTCACGCGCTGGCCGAATCCGTCCCAGTCGTCCACGATGCTCACGCCCTGGGCGCGGCGCGGCACGAAGGCGAGCTTGGTGACTTCGCGGGCGCCCTCCTCTGCCACCACCAGCGTCGGAATCCAGTGTGCGAACAGCGCGCCCGTGCAGTAGAACTTCTGTCCGTCGATCTGCAGGCTGCCGCCCTCTTCGTGCAGCCGAGTACGGCGCTTGAAGTCCTTGTGGCCGATCTCCGCGAGCGCATTGCCGAAGCGCTCGCCTTCGAGCACTCGGCGGTAGAAAAAGCTCTTCTGGGCCTCGGTGCCACCAACGCGCAGCACTTCCAGCGCGTAGTAGTGGTTCTGCGGAATCTGCCCGAGCGAACCGTCCGCGGCCGAGATGATGGCGATCACCTCCGCCAGCGTGCGTACCGACACGCCGGCACCGCCGTGCTCGCGCGGCACGGTGATCGCCCAGAGGCCGCTGGCGGTGAAGCGCTCCAGCTCGGCCCAGGGCAGGCGCCGTTCGTGGTCGCGGGCTGCGGCATCCCGCGCAAAGTCGGCGGCGAGCTCGCGTGCGATCTCCAGGGCCTGGGCGTCGTCACGGATGCGCAGCGGTTTCTGCGCCGCGGCGGGCGCAGGCCGCGCTTCGGGTGCGCGATCGGGAAGAACGGCGGCAAGCGGCATCGGTCAGTTCCAGGAATGCCGGGGCGGCGGCACGTTGTTGAGCAGGTAATTGCCGATCAGGTGCGCCTTCCAGCGCACCGGGTCATGCAAGGTGTGGGTGCGCGCGTTGCGCCAGTGCCGCCCCAGGTTGTGGGCTTCGCGCGTGGACGAAGAACCGGCAAGCTCGAACAGCTTCTCGGTGGCTTCGAGCGCAATGCGCGTGGTCAGCACCTTCGCCTCGGCCACTGCGACAGAAGCGCGCGCGCTGGAGTCGGCACTGACGGGCTCTGCCGCCACTTCATCGAGCGTGCGGCCGCCTTCCAGCAGCACCTCGTGCGCGGCATGCAGGTCCACTTCGAGGCGGCCCACTTCGTGAATGATGTAGGGATCGTCCGCCGCGCGGGCCACGCCGGCATCGGTCCAGGGCCGCGCATGCGCGCGCACGAAGGCCACCGCTTCGGCAAGTGCCGCCTGCGCAATGCCCTGGTCGATGGCCGCTTGCAAAAGCTGCGAACCGGCGCCAAAAAGACCCGGCCGGTCGGCCAGTTGCCAGAGCGGCAACACGTCCGCCTCTTCGACCGCAACGGCTTCGAAGCGCACGGTGCCGCTGGCGGTGGTGCGCTGGCCGAACGACGACCAGTCGTCCACCACGGTGAGCCCCGGCGCATCGCGCGGTATCCACACTTGCACGGCCCGACCACTGTCGTCCAACGCGCGAGCCGGCACGCGATGCGCAAAGAGCGCACCCGTCGAATAGAAGCGCTCGCCGTCAAGGCGTAGACCCTGCGGTGTGCGGCGCAGCCGCGTCGATCCCTCCACGATGGTCTTCGCCCGTCTCTCCGGCCCGGCGTTGCCCAGCCGCCGGCCCGCGAGCACCTCGGCGTAGAAACGGGCCTTCTGCGCCTCGGTGCCGATCTCGCGAAGCACGCCCAGCACGCCGAAGTGGTTCTGCGGAATCTGGCCGAGCGAGCCGTCGGCGGCCGAAAGGATCACGAAGACCTCGGCCAGCGTGGCGTAGGACACATCGGCGCCGCCATGCTCCCGCGGCACGGTGATGCCGCCGAGCCCGCTCTCGGACCAGAGATCGAGCTCGTCCCACGGCAGGCGCCGCTCGCGGTCGCGTGCGGAAGCACCGGGTGCGAACAGCGCGGCAAGGCGGTGGGCGGCCTCCAGGGCTTCGCCGTCGCTGCGGATTCGCCGCACACGCGTGGAATCGGGCTCGCGCGGACTTCGCGGGGCGGCGAATCCGTCGGCAAGAGTTGCAGGCACGGAGCACATCGGCGGATCGCTCAGGCCAGCGCGAGCGAAGGTACTTCGAGCGGCCTGCCCGCGCGCTGGCGCAGCACCGGCAATGCGCGTTCGACGGCCAGTCCGATGCGTGCTCGCAGCGCCTCACTGCTCACCCGGTAGTTCTCGAACTCCTTGTCGGTCGCATAGACGCCGATCGGCAGCGTGTGGGCTTGGAAGAAGCTGAACAGCGGACGCAGCTGGTGGTCGATTGCCAGCGCATGGCGGTCGCTGCCACCCGTGGCCGCAAGCAGCACTGGTACATCGATCAGCGATTCGTGATGAACGAAGTCGAAGAAGTGCTTGAAGAGCCCGGTGTACGAACCACGATAGATCGGGCTCGCCACCAGCAGCAGGTCGGCGGATTCGATGTCCTTGAGCGACTGCTCGACATCGGACGGGAGCTGGCTGCGCTGCACCTCACCGCCGAACTTGGGCACCAGCTGCCCGAGTTCGATGAGGCGTGTTTCGGCGGGCCAGGCGTCAGTCAGGCCTTCCAGCAGTTCCTCGACCAGTGCAAGCGTGCGCGAGGGGCGTTGCAGGCCGCCGGAGACGGCGACGATCTTGAGTTGTTTGGTCATGCCAAGAATGTGCCGCCTGAGCGGACCTTTTCGACCACAGCGCCTAGAAGCAATTCAGTTTTGGATATGCAGTTTTCAGGCTTGGTGCGTATCCGGAGCTGTGCACCGCGCACCTCACGCTGCAACGCTGGCGCAATGCCCCAGGCCGCGGCAGTCTGCGCCAGGACATGGCGGGCCTGTGCCGCCGGAGAAACATTGAAGGTGCGCGCTGCTGGCATTGAAAACTCTCTGGTGAAGCTTTGCAATTCTGCGAAGGCGCACGGCGCTCTACAACGACGGATAGCGAATTTGCTGATGCGGAAATTCACCCTGCCGCCGCATGCACAGGGGGCGGCCATGCGATGCCTTCCGTTTGCGCATAAGCACGCGCGGTTTTCTTCGTTGATGAGGTGAACGGCGTTTTCTAGGATCGCCGCTTCGCAACCAGCCAGACCGCTCCCCTGCCGGAGCGCGCCGCCATGTCCATCGAGACGCCCTCCTCTTCCCTTGCCAGCGCCGTGCCTTCGAGGCGCCTGGCGCTCAAGACGCTCGCCTCCCTCGCATCCGTCACCGCCATCGGCGGCCTGGCGCTTTCGGGCTGCTCGCGCGAGGACGGCGGCAAGGCCGCCGCGGCCAGCGGCCCGGCCCTGGTGAAGAAGACCGGCGACAAGGTGGCGTTCAAGTACCCGAACAACCCATCGTTCGACCTGATCTACCTGGCCGACGAGCTCGGCTACTTCGAGGGCACCAACACCCGTCCTGAGTACGTCGGCAAGATCGCCGCGCCGCAGATCATTCCGCTGGTGGGCACGGGAGAGATCGACTTCGGCAGCCGCATGGTGCCGCTGGTGATCTCGGCCATTGCGTCCGGCGCGGACCTCAAGGTGGTGGCTGCAGGCGGCAAGACGCTGCAGGAGGCGCCGCACATGAAGTACTTCGTGCGCAGGGACTCGGGCATCCGCAATCCGAAAGACCTGGAGGGCAAGACCGTCGGCTTCAACAGCTTCGGCGCCTGCGCCGAGTTCGTGACCAAGAAGTACCTGCGCCAGCACGGCGTGGACGTGACGAAGATCAACTTCGTCGTGGTGCCCGACGAGCAGGCCGAGCAGACGCTGGTGACCGGCAACACCGACCTTGCGATCATCCACGCGCCCTTCTCGGGGCGGGCCGACAACGCCGAGCCGCTGGTGCGGCTGTGGAGCGACTACGACCTCGACGGCGGCCTGGGCGGCATGGCGCCGTACAGCGCGCATGGCCAGTTCATCCGCCAGAACCCTGGCGCAGTGCGCGACGTGGTTGCCGCGCTCGCCAAGGCCGGCAACTGGGTCAATGCCAACACCGAGGAAGCGCGCAAGCTGGTGGCCAAACGCATCAACATGGACCTGAAGAACGTCGACCGCTACGCCTATGTCGACGACCTGGTCGTCACCGAGCCGCCGATCCAGTACTACATCGACATCCTGCAGGCCGAGGGCAAGCTCGCCGCCGGCAAGGTGGCGGTGAAGGACGTCTACACCAACGAGTTCAACCCCTTCGCGCGGCAGCAGGCCGCGAAATCCTGACCCAACGCCCGCCATGAGCTTCAAGATCTCGGCCCGCGACCTGCGGATGGACTATGCGGCGCGCGGTGCGAGCGAGCGCGTGCGCGTGCTCGAAGGCTTCGACCTCGATGTGCGCGAGGGCGAATTCCTCTCGGTGCTTGGCCCGTCGGGCTGCGGCAAGTCGACCTTCCTCGGCATCCTGGCCGGACTGACGGAGCGCACCGGCGGGCGCATCGCCATCAATGGCCAGCCGCTCGCGGGCATCAACCGCAACCAGGGCGTGGTATTCCAGGGCTATGCGCTGTTTCCGTGGCTCTCTGTGCTCGACAACATCGCGGTCGGCCTCGAGATTCGCGGCATCGGCAAGACAGAGCGCCGCCGCACCGCGCATGAATACCTCGAACTGGTCGGCCTGCATGGCTTTGCCGATCGCTATCCCCACGAGATCTCCGGCGGCATGAAGCAGCGCGTGGCCATCGCGCGTTCGCTGGCCTACAAGCCGGACGTGCTGCTGATGGACGAGCCCTTCGCCGCGCTCGATGCGCAGACGCGCGAGATCCTGCAGGGCGAGCTGCTGCGCATCTGGGAACAGTACCGCAAGACCATCGTCTTCATCACGCACAGCCTGGAAGAAGCGGTGTACCTCTCGGACCGCGTGGCGGTGATGACGCAGCGGCCCGGCCGCATCAAGGACATCATCGACATTCCGCTCGCGCGCCCGCGCTCGGCGGAAATTCGCCACTCGAGCGAGTTCGCCGCGCTGCGCCAGTGCGCGTGGGAGGTGCTGAAGGACGAGGTGCAGATCGGCTTGCGGCCGAGGTCGCTCGGAGGGGTGGCGGCGTGAGCGCCGTGCTCGACGCGCCAGTGGTGCGCGCTCCCGGACGCTTCTTCAGATTCGCACGCAGCCTTGGCCGCGTGGCCGAACGCGGCATCGGCATCGTGATCTTCCTGGCGCTGTGGGAGGCGCTGCCGCGCCTGGGCGTCGTGAGCGATGCCTATCTGAGCCCGCCGTCCGCCGTGGTTGCGAGCATCGTCCAGCTCGTCGACACTGGTCAGCTCTGGAAGCATGTGGCGGCGAGCCTGCAGCGCTCTCTGTGGGGCCTGCTGCTCGCGAGCTTCTCGGGCGTGGTGCTGGGCCTCCTGATCGGCAGCTCCAGGCGGCTGGCGGCCATCGTCGATCCGGTGCTGCAGCTCTTTCGCCAGACCTCGGCATTCGCGCTGTTCCCGGTGTTCATCCTGTTCCTGGGCATCGGCGAGCTGTCGAAGGTGGCGATCATTTTCTGGGCTTCATTCTGGCCCGTGCTGCTGAGCACGGTCAGCGGCGTGAAGCAGGTCGACCGGCTGCTCGTCAATTCGGCGCTGTCGATGGGCGCGTCGCCGCGCTTCGTCTTCTTCAAGGTGGTGCTGCCGGCGTCGCTGCCGTCGATTTTCACCGGTGTGCGGCTGGCGGGTGCCTACAGCATCACGGCGCTGGTGGCGGCCGAGATGATCGGTGCGCATTCGGGCCTGGGCTTTCTCACGCTCAACTCGCAGGAGACCTTCCAGATCCCGACGATGTATGCCGGCATCCTGCTGCTGGCCGTGCTCGGGCTGCTGCTCAACTACCTGCTAGCCTTGCTCGAGCGGCGGCTGCTGCGCTGGCGCAAAGGGCTGAGCCTCGATGACTGAGCGCAGGCTGTCGAAGCGCGGGCTGGTGCTGGCGGGCACGACGCTGGCGATGGCGGTGGCGATCGCGGGCATCGGCGGCGCCTGGGCTTTCGCAACGCCCGTGCTGTCGGGCCTGCCGAAGGGACCGGTTCTCGCCCGTGCGATCGAGCGCGGCAAACTGATCGTGGGCGTGCGCCGCTATCCGCGCCCTGCCCCGCCCGAGGCGCCGACACCGCCGGAGCCTGACGGTTTCGACGCCACGCTCGCACGGCAACTGGCGGCTTCGCTCGGCGTGCCGCTGGAGCTGGTCGGCCTCGACCCTGCAGCGCAGGAGGCTGCGCTGCGCGAAGGCCGCGTCGACCTGCTGGTCGCCGGCGTGTCCGCGCGACCGGCGCACGGTATCGCCGCCGCGCCCGGCAGCTACGACATCGGCCGCGGCCTCGTGGTCGCGCTCAGGCGCGGCAAGGTTCAGGAGGCGGCCGCGCTGCGCGGTGCCCTGGTCTGCGTGGGCGAAGGTTCGGGCTACGCCGGCGCGGTGTCGCAGCGCTACGGCGCGCAGCCGCGCAGCTATCCCTCTTCGGTGCATGCGGCGTCAGCCTTCATGGCCGGCGAATGCGCGGCGCTTGCCGAGGACGCCGAGGTGCTGGAACGGCTCATGCAGAACGAGGAGTGGCGCTTCTACAAGCCGCTGGCGCGCGATGTGCGCCTACCCTCGGATGCAGCCATTCGCCTGCCCGAGGGCGATGTCGTCTCGCGCGATTACCTGGCGGCGGCCCTGCGCCAATGGCGTGGCGACGGCACCCTGGACAAGGCGCGCGGCGCGCGCGCGGGCAACCTGCAGTTCGAGATCACGCTGCTCAAGGACGGCTTCGTCTGCCATTCCTGAGCACGGTGCACGTCAATCTTCCTGGGCGCGCCATTGCGCGAGCGCGAAGTCGCGGCTCACGAGGTTCTCGGCGAGCAGGAACTTCTTGACCTCGTCGAGCAGCGCCAAGCCTTCGGGCGGATACGCGGCCTCGGGAAAATGCGAGAGTGGATGCGAGGTCTTCACGACCTCGAGCGGAAAGCCGCTCACCTGCGAATGAAAGGCGTAGTAATCCGCGCTGTCGCGCCGGATCTCCAGCAGCGCCGTTCGACGTGCGCGCGTCCAGGCCGCAGGCAGTCCGGGCGCGGCCGCCAGCACCTTGCTCGACGCAACGATCACCGAGGTGCCGCGCAGCGTCGGGTGCTTCTCGGCCTCGTCGATGACCGGATAGCCGCGCGAAGCAAGCAGAGGCCCCACGTCGACCTGCGCCGCGAAGGCCGCGATCGAGCCCTGGTCCAGCGCCGCCTCGCCGTCGCGCGGGAACATGTGGATCACCTTGACGGATTTCTGCAGTCCGTGTTCCTTGAGCAGGCCCAGCACGTAGCGGTGCATGTAGGAGCCGCGTGCCACGCCAATGGACTGGCCCTCGAGCTCCTTCACGCTGCGCGCGCCGTTGCGCGGCGTGAGCAGCCAGACGTTCATGCCCACCGCATCGAAACCGATGAGCTGGCCTTCGAGTCCGCGCGAGCGGGCCACCACGGCGGGTGTGTCGCCGTAGATGCCGACATCGAGCACGTCCGAAAGGAAGGCCTCGTTGAGATCGGGCCCGTTCGGGAAATTGCGCGTCGTCACTTCCTTGAAACCGAACGGGGCCAGCTCGCGCAGCAGATGCCCCTGGCGCAGCGCCCAGCCGGTTGCGGCCGCGGGCTTCTTGCCGGGCCCGATGTAGCCGAGACGCAGCACCTGGCCACTGCCCTGTGCAAAGGACAAACGGGGCAATGCGCTCGCGGCGGTTGCGGCAACAGCGCCGCGCAGCAACCGGCGGCGGCTGGAGAGATCGGACATCGGAAGGACTCGCAGCAGGAAGGAAAGAAAAAATAAACGAACTCAGTGCGCCCGCCGCAGGAGCTCGAAGCTCGCATCGGCCGACGCGGTCGACTGCCGGCCACGGCCCCAGCCGATGGCACTGCGGTAGCTGCCCATCAGGGCCGCGGCCGCGGCATCGCGCTCCTCGGCGGTGGCGCTGCGGTCGGCAATGGGCGCGACGTAGAGCGCGTCCTCGGGGCAGTACAGCTCGCACATGAAGCAGGTCTGGCAGTCGTCCTGCCGGGCGATGCGCGGCGGGCTGCCCGGCACCGCCTCGAACACGTTGGTCGGGCAGGCGTTCACGCAGATGTTGCAGCCGGTACAGCGCTCGGTGCTGATGACTTCGATCATGCGGCCACCTCGCCCTGCACGGCATGACGCTGCACCCAGACCTCGTCGAGCCCGCCGCTGAGCAGCCGGTGGCGCTGCGCCGGGTCGGCCGCACCGTGCTCGCGCCGGCGGTGCATGCCGCGCGTCTCGGTGCGTTGCAAGGCGCTGCGATACATCCAGCGCGAGGTGGCCAGCATGGCGGCGGCTTCGCGTGCCCGAACAGCCTCTGTCGCCGTGGCAGCCGGCGCGCTGGTGCGAAGGCGGGCCCAAAGGGCATCGAGCCGTGCGAGCGAATCGCGCAGCGCATCGCCCTCGCGGAACCAGTTGCGCTCGTAAGGGAAGACTTCCGCCTGGACGGCGCGAATCACTTCCTGGCTGTCGAACGCCGTGGTGCCACGCGAGGAAAGCGCCACGCCGCCTGCGCGCAAGGCCGTGCGGCGGGAACCGACGGCGCGCGCGTCGCGTCCGAAAGCCGCCGCGCCTGCGCCGGCCCAGAATCCGGAGGACAACGCCCAGGCCGCATTGTGGCTGCCGCCGCCTGTGAAGCCGCCACAGATCAGCTCGCGCGTTGCCGCGTCACCCGCGGCGTAGAGGCCGGGCACGGAGGTGGCGCAGCTGTCGTCCACCAGGTGCAGGCCGCCGGTGCCGCGCACCGTGCCTTCGAGCCGCAGCGTCACCGGAAAGTGCTGCGTGAACGGATCGATGCCCTGGCGGTCGAAGGAGACGAAGAAATTGGGCTGCGCCGTGCGCATCCACGCGCGGATCTGAGCGTCGGCGCGGTCGAGACAGGCGAACACGGGTTGCGATTGCAGCGTCTGCGCGATCACGCCGCGCCCTTTGGAGGAACCCGCGCCGTCGATGGCCGTGCCGTCGGCCCTGTAGAAAGTCGCCCAGTTGTAGAACAGCGACTTGGTGACCGACGAGAAGGCCGGCCCCAGTCCGTAGGCATTGGAGAACTCCATGCCCGACAGCGCCGCGCCGACCTCGGCCGCCATCAGCTGGCCGTCGCCGGTGAGCACGTTGCAGCCGAGCGCCCGGCTCAGGAAGGCGCAGCCACCGGTGGCGATGACGACCGCTCCGGCACGCACCGCCCAGGTCTCGCCCGTCTGCCGTTTCACGCCGTTGGCGCCGCAGACGGTGCCGTGCTCGTCGACCAGCAGTTCCAGCGCCGGGCTGTGGTCGAGGATGCGCGCGCCCGCTTCCTTCACACGCTTGCGCATCAGCCGCATGTATTCGGGCCCTTGCAGCGAGGTGCAGCGCAGCGCGCCCTGGTCGTCGGCGGGGAACGGATAGCCCCAGTCCTTGAGCCGCTCGACGTTGGCCCAGGTCTGCTCGAGCACCCGGTCCATCCAGGCATGCTCGGCCAGATGGCCACCCATGGCGAGCCGGCTGGCCTTGGCCTCTTCGCGCGCCGTACCGTTCGGCGGCACGTGCCACAGGCCGGTGCCCGAAGGCGCCGTTGCGCCCGAGGTGCCGCAGAAGCCCTTGTCGGCCAGCAGCACGCGCGCGCCTTGCGCGGCCGCGCTGACCGCGGCCCAGGCGCCCGCAGGGCCGCCGCCGATCACCAGGACATCGGACTGATGCCTGTCGGAGCCATCGCTCCCCGAAAGAAGCTGCCGCTCGAAATCTCTTGCGCCCATGGTCGATTGCCCCGCAATGCAAAGACATGGACCGTATCAACAGGCGCCTCCGCGCGCAAAGAAGGAAAGCATGGATCGATATGCGGCCATTGCACGAAGCGGCCGAGGCCGCCTCCACTAGCCCGCGCGGCGCTGCCCTGCCAGCCGCCGCACCACCGACACGAGCCGGTCGATCTCGTCGAAGGTGTTGTAGAAGGCCAGCGACGGCCTCACGGTGGTCTCGACACCGAAGCGGCGCAGGATCGGCTGCGCGCAATGGTGGCCCGTGCGCACGGCGATGCCTTCCTCGTTCAGCGCATGGCCCACCTCCTCGGTGGTGTAGCCGTCGAGCACGAAAGACATCACGCTGGCCTTGTCGGCCGCGGTGCCGATGAGCCGCACACCGGGAATCGCGCCCAGTTGCGCCATGCCGTACACCAACAGGTCGTGCTCGTAGCGCGCGATGTTCTCGATGCCGATCTTGTTCACGTAGTCGATGGCCGCGCCCAGGCCTACGGCATCGGCGATGTTGCCGGTGCCGGCCTCGAACTTGTTCGGGATCGGCTGGAACACGGTCTTCTCGAAGCTCACGTCGGCAATCATGTTGCCGCCGCCCTGCCAAGGCGGCATGTCCTCGAGCACCTCGCGCTTGCCCCAGACCACGCCAATACCGGTGGGACCGAACACCTTGTGGCCGGAGAAGACGAAAAAGTCGGCGCCAATGTCCTGCACGTCAACGCGCATGTGGGAGACCGACTGTGCGCCATCGACCAACGCCTTCGCACCCGCGCGATGCGCCAGCTCGACGATCTCCTTCACCGGCACCACCGTGCCCAGCGCGTTCGAGACCTGCGTGACCGCGACGATCTTCGTGCGGTCGTTCAGCAATTTGCGGTATTCGTCGAGCAGCACTTGACCCGAATCGTCCACCGGGATCACGCGCAGCTTCGCGCCCTTGGCAGCGGCAAGCTGCTGCCAAGGCACGATGTTGGCGTGGTGCTCGAGGTTGGAGACGATGATCTCGTCGCCCTCGCCCACATGCTGCCCACCCCAGCTCTTGGCCACGAGGTTGATGGCCTCGGTGGTGCCGCGCACAAAGATCACCTCTTCGACCTCGGGTGCGTTGAGAAACAAGCGCACGCGCTCGCGCGCGCCTTCGTAGGCATCGGTGGCGCGAGCGGCCAGTTCATGCGCCGCGCGGTGGATGTTCGAATTCTCGTGTTCGTAGAAGTACGCAATGCGATCGATGACCGACTGGGGCTTGTGCGTGGTGGCCGCGTTGTCGAACCACACCAGCTGCCGGCCGTTCACGCGCTCCTGCAGGATCGGGAAGTCGCGGCGCACCGCATGGACGTCGAACGGCGGATGTTGGCCGCTGCCGGCGAGCGGCACCGCATCGGGACCGCGCGGATCGGGCTTGGCCGGCGTCACCAAGCCATTGGGCAGGCGCACCGCATCGACGAAGTAGAACTGCGGTTGGCTCCCTCGCCCCTCTGGGGAGAGGGTTGGGGTGACGGGCGGCCCCGCACTTTGGTTCGTCTGCAGGCCCTCACCCCAGCCCTCTCCCGCAAACGGGAGAGGGGGCAAGACCTGCTGAGGACGTGAAATGGGAGTCGCACCCGCAGACGGATGGCCGTAGCTGTTGCCGACGAAATAGTACGGCGAAGCCGCAGCTTGTGGTGTCACGGGCGCATTCGCCTGCGGCACGCCCAGCACCGTGCCGCCCGAGCGCGGCTCGAAGGCCGGTGCGACCGACAGCACCGTGTCCGGCACGCCGTTGCCCCCCACCGCATGCGGCAGCAAGGCCGGTGCGCGGTTCGCGAGCGAAGGCAGTTGCGTGGGTGATGCCGGCAGCACGTTGGCGCCGGGGATCTGGCCTTGCGGAATCGGCGTGCCCGGCACGCTCGGCCCGAAGCCCGCAGGGCTCGCCAGCGGCGAACCGGGCGGCGCGACATTGGCTGGAAACTGCGCGCCCGGCACCAGCCCGCTCGCGGCACCTGGGAGCGAGGCCGGTGGCGTGCCCGGCAGCGCGGCGAACATGGCGCTCGCCATGCGCGCGAGAACGGCCGGATCGAACGGCGCCTCGCCCGGAATCGATGGTGTACTGCTCACTGCGGCTTACTTGTAGGTGTCGGGATAGTCGTGGTACTTGCCGATCTCGACGTCGTCGAGCACGGCCAGTGCATCGGTGGTCAGCACCGCCAGCGAGCAGTACAGCGAGATCAGGTACGACGCGATCGCATGGTTGTTGATGCCCATGAAGCGCACCGACAGGCCCGGCCCCTGCTCACCCGACAGCCCCGGCTGGAACAGGCCCACCACGCCCTGGCGCTTGTCGCCCACGCGCAGCAGCAGGATCTTGCTCTTGCCGTCGGCCACGGGCACCTTGTTCGAAGGAATCAGCGGGATGCCGCGCCAGGTGATGAACTGCGAGCCGAACAGGCTCACCGTCGGCGGCGGCGTGCCGCGCCGCGTCGCCTCGCGGCCGAAGGCCGCAATGGCCAGCGGGTGCGTGAGAAAGAAGGCGGGCTCCTTCCACACCTTGGTCAGCAGCTCGTCGAGGTCGTCGGGCGTGGGCGCGCCGGTCAGCGGGAAGATGCGCTGCTCTTCGCTCACCTGGGCCAAGAGGCCATAGTCGGGGTTGTTGATGAGCTCGCTCTCCTGGTTCTCCTTGATCGTCTCGATGGTGAGGCGCAGCTGCTCCTTGATCTGGTCGTGCGGGCTGCTGTAGAGGTCGGAGATGCGGGTGTGCACGTCGAGCACGGTGCTCACGGCATTGAGGTAGTGCTCGCGCGGGGTCTCCTCGTAGTCGACGAAGGTGCGCGGCAGCTGGTTCTCCTCTTCGCGCGAGGTGCAGGTGACCTTGATCGATTCGGGATTCCTGACCTTGTTGACGCGGTAGATGCCCGCCTCCACCGGCACCCATTGCAAGAGGTGCGTCAGCCAGCGCGGGCTGATGGTCTCCAGCTGGGGGACTGTCTTGGTGGCGTTGGCCAGCTGGCGGGCGGCGTTGTCGCCAAGGGCGGTGGTACCACCGACTGTTGCGCTCATGGATCAAGGCTCCGTGTTGGGAAGAAAGTGGCCGCAAGTGTCAGGCGGCCTGGGGTTTTCCCTCAACAGGCTATAGCCGCCAAGTTGATCCTGCGCACAAGGCGCGATTGCTCCAGCTGTTCGCAGCGCAGCAGCAGGCCCACCATGTTGATGTCCAGTGCCGCGGCCAATTTGTGCGCCGTGACGATCGAGGGGATGACACGCCCGCGCTCCACCTCGCCGACATAGGAGCGGTTCAGGTCGGCGCGCTCGGCCAGCACCTCCTGCGACCAGCCCTTGCCCTCGCGCAGCTGGCGGATGGTCACGCCGAAGTCTTCCACGAAGTCCTTCATGCGCCACCTGCCTTCGGCGCGTTCTGCAGGCTGGCCTGCGTCACGCTCGCGCCCGCGGGCACGTCGTCGGTGATCCATACGTTGCCGCCGATGACCGCGCCCTTGCCCAGCGTCACGCGCCCGAGGATGGTGGCGCCGGCATAGATCACCACGTCGTCCTCCACCACCGGGTGGCGCGGCAGGCCCTTCTGCAGGTTGCCCTCGGCATCGGTCGGGAAGCGCTTGGCGCCGAGTGTGACGGCCTGGTACAGGCGCACGCGCTTGCCGATGACCGCCGTCTCGCCGATCACCACGCCCGTGCCGTGGTCCATGAAGAAGCCCGCATCGATCTGCGCACCGGGGTGGATGTCGATGCCGGTCTGCGCATGCGCGAGCTCGGCCACGATGCGCGCCAGGAGCGGCAATTCAAGCTTGTAGAGCTCGTGCGCCAGCCGATGGTGGATCATCGCGAGCACGCCGGGATAGCACAGCAGCACCTCGTCCACGCTGCGCGCCGCCGGGTCGCCCTGGTAGGCGGCGAGCACGTCGGTGTCGAGCAAGCGGCGCAGCTGCGGCAGCGCGCTCGCGAAGCGGCGCACCGCATCGGTCGCAGCATCGTCGATCTCGCCCGGGGAGCGCGGTTCGTGCCGGGCGTTGAATTCGAGCTCGAGGCGCGCCTGCGCCAGCAAGGCCTGCAGGGCGGAATCGAGCGAGTGGCCGACGTAGAAGTCTTCGCTCTCGTGGCGCAGGTCGGGCGGGCCGAGCCGCATCGGGAACAGCGCGCCCTTGAGCGATTCGACGATCTGCGCGAGCGCGTCGCGCGACGGAAACTCGCGTGCGCCGGGCTCGCGCGAGCGCCGCTGTGAATCGCGCCATTCGTCGCGCACGCCATGCAGCGCGCGCACGATGCCGCTCACCTCGAAATGAGCCATCTGGTTGTTCTCCCTGGAAAGGAATGCTCGCGTCAGTCCTGCACCCACGGCAGGCCGTGGAAGCGCCAGCCATCGGAGACGCCGCGGTGCTGGCGGGCGTCGATCTCGCCCTCGAAGCCCTCGAGCACGTTGAACACGCGCGTGAAGCCGGCCTTGGCGGCTGCCTCCGCCGCGAGTGCCGAGCGCTTGCCGCTGCGGCACAACAGCAGCACCACCGCATCCTTTCCGCCATGCTTTGCAAGCCTGGCCTCGAGCTCGCGCACGAAACGCGGATTGCGCGTGAGCGCCGTGCCGGTCGCCCAGGCCACATGCAGGCTCTCGGGTACATGGCCCACGAACTTGCGCTCTTCGCCTGAGCGCACATCCACGAGCACGGCCTGCCCGCCCTGAACCAGCGCCCATGCGACGGGCGGCGTCACGCCGCCGGCGTAGGGCCATCCTGCATCGGCCGCACGAATGCGCGCTTCTTCAAGGGCGGGCGGCAAGGCGACGAGATCTTCAACTTCCACTGACATGCGCTTGGGCTCCTGTGCGTTTTCTTCATTCGCCATCAGGTTTGGTGGCGATGGCCATCACTTTAGGAGCGGGATAACGAAGCTCAAACAACCGAAAAGTCGGTTCTAAACAACCAAACGGTCTAACGGTTGAAGAACTCCCCTGTATCCCGCTGGCGAAAGCCAAGCACTAGAGACGAAGCCCGGCCTGCTTCAGCAGCGGCAGGATGCGGTCGCCGAAGAATTCGAGATCGGGCTTGAAGTCGAAGAAGCTTAGTTGCAGGCCGTCGATGCCAGCGCCCTTGAGCTGCACGAACTGTTCGACCACCTGCTCCGGCGTACCGATGACTTCGATGTTTCCGCCGATGGCGCGGCGCTTGGGTGCGTCGTTGCCGATGCGGCCGCGCCAGGCATGCGCGTCACTGTCGAAACGGCTGTAGCTGGCGGCGGGGTCAGGGTCCGCATGCGCGACTATCGCGTCGTGGTAGTCCCAGGTTTCGCGCTCGGTCTCACGGCTTATCACCATCGGGTTGAGCAGTGTGCGCACCTCGCGCCCCACGTCGCGCGCCGCCTGCTTCACGCGCGCGGCGTGCGCCGGCAGCGCCTCGATGGCACTTGCAAAGCTGGAGCCGCTCGGACTGGTGATGAAGACGATGTCGGAATAACGCGCCGCAAAACCGATGCCCGCACCGGAACCGGTGGCGTTAACCAGAACGGGCCGGCCATAGCGCGGCTTGGGGCTGACGAAGGCGCCAACGAGCTTCCAGGGCGACTCACCCTTGAACGACCAATTTTCTGTATCGGCCCAGAGGCGCTGCACCACCTCCATGAACTCCGCCGCGAGTTCGTAGCGCCGGTCGTGCTCGATGCGATGCGCGCCGAACATTTCATGCTCCACGGCGCGATGCCCCGTGACCACGTTGATGCCCCAGCGCCCACCTGCAATATGGTCGAGCGTGGCTGCGTACTTGGCCAGGTGCAGCGGATGCAAGGGGCCGTAGAGTACGTGGATGGTCGAGATCAGCATGATCCGGCTTGTCGCGGCGGTGAGCGCGGCGGTCGTCATGAACGAGTCGAGCGCGTTGCCGTCGAAGACGCCGCCATAGCCGCCCTTTGGGAGCCACTGCGACAGTGCGAACACCAGATCGAAGCCCAGCCGCTCGGCGTGGAGCACGAGGTCCTTGTTGTAGTCGAAGCGCCAGTCCGTGGTGCGCCGCAGGGTCGATGCGCTCCAGCCGCCCGCCTGAATGGGGAGAAACAACCCGAGCAGCACAGGCTGCCTGAAGGCTTTCGAGATCGGGCTTTCTGCGAACTCAGTCGGTGCGGCGAAGCGCTCCCAACCGGCGATGGCGCCAGGCCGGTGTGACAAGGACATTTGAATTTACCTTCCAGCGCCGGATTCTGGTCAGCCGCGCGGCGATTGGCACGGCCGGAATTCGCATATCGAAATTCGGAAACAAGTCTCGCGTCAGATCTGCGCAGCCGCGTTTGCTTATGCGAAAGTCTTCGTAGCAGCCCGGGGACTTCGAGGCTATGGTGCCGCCGACCTTCCAATCAACGTCTCATGTCCATCACCGCCGAAATCTCCCGCCTCGTCCCGCCCGCTGCCATCGCAACCGCGCCCACCATCTCCACGGCCACACTCCACCAATGGCTCCTAGACGGCCGCGAGCTCGCGCTGCTCGACATCCGCGAGCACGGCCAGTACGGCGAAGGCCACCCATTCTTCGCGGTGAACGCGGCCTACAGCCGCCTTGAAACCGAAGTGGCCCGCCTCGTGCCACGGCGGGCCACCCGCACTGTGCTCTTCGACGACGGCATTGCGCGGTCGGCGCTGGCGCACAAGGCTGCCAGCCGCCTAGCGGCACTGGGCTATGACGATGTCTCGGTTCTCGAAGGTGGTGCGCCGGCATGGGCGAGCGCCGGGCACACCCTGTTCAAGGGCGTGAACCTGCCGTCCAAGACCTTCGGCGAGGTTGCCGAACATGTCTTCGAAGTGCCGCACATCGACGCCCGCACATTGGCTGCACGCCAGCGCGCGGGCGAACCACTGGTTCTGCTGGACGGCCGCACGCTGGAGGAGCATCGCAAGATGACGCTGCCGGGAGCCATTCCCGTGCCCAACGGTGAGCTGGCCCTGCGCTGGCGCACGTTGGTGCCGGATCCGGCCACGCCCATTGTTGTGCACTGCGCCGGCCGCACGCGCAGCATCGTCGGCGCCCAGATCCTGCGCGACCTGGGTGTACCGAACCCGGTGCTGGCGCTGGAGAACGGCACGCAGGGCTGGGCGCTCGCGGGCCTGGAGCTCGAACGCGGCAGTGCCCGGGCACTCCCGCCGCCGCCCGATGCCGCGCAGCGCCGGGCCGCTCGAGACGATGCAGCGGCGGCCGCGCGCCGTGCGGGCGTGCCCGCTCTCACCGCCGCCGAGGCACAGGAGTGGCTCGATGACGGCATCCGAACCACCTTCGTGTTCGACATCCGCACCGCGGAAGAATTTGCCGCTGGCAGCCTGCCGGGGGCGCGACATGCCCCGGGAGGCCAGTTGCTCCAGGCGACGGACTTGCAGATTGGCGTGCGTCATGCCCGCGTGCTGGTGCTGGATGACGACGGCGTGCGCGCGCCCGTGGTGGCGCTGTGGCTGCGCCGGCTCGGCGTTGATGCGGCGCTGGTCGAGGATGGCCTCGCCAGTGGCCTGCGCGTTCCTGTGCGTGCGGAAGCCAGGCTTCCTGCGAAGGTTAGGGCGCTCGATGCCGGCGCGCTGTCCGCCTCGCGCGTTGGTGCTGGCGGGCAGCCGGCTGTGCTCGATCTGCGCCTTTCGCATGCTTACCGTGCGGGCCATGCGCGCGGCGCTGCCTGGTCGATCCGCCCGCGCGTCGTAGACGCTGCACCGGCAGCGACCGGCGGCGATCTGCAGCGGCCGTTGCTGCTGATCGCACCCGACGAAACCCTGGCGCGACTGGCCGCGCAAGACCTGCGCGAAGCCGGTTGGCGACTGCTTTCATGGGCGCGCGCCGAAGCGCTCGAATCGGCAGGCTGGCCCCAGGAAGCCACGCCCGCGTCTCCTTCCGATGCAGAGGCGATCGACTATCTGCTCTTCGTGCACGACCGGCACGACGGCAACCTGAACGCCGCGCGCCGATACCTCGACTGGGAGTTGAGCCTTGTCGCCCAATGCGCTCCCGAAGAACTGGCCAGCTTCCGCCTGCCGGCAGGGGCGCACGATAGTCCGCACCACAAACCGCATATCGATAGTTGAAGGCGTTCGTTGCAGCGGCAGCCGCGGCCTCGCAAGATCGCGGCTTGCCCTGGCTTTTTTCACGCTCTCCTATCAGATGAATCCCCGTTCGCGCCGCTCCTTTTTCTCTTCCCGCACAACCACCGCGCTTGCCACCGCTCTCGGTCTCTTCGCCGGCGCGGCCCATGCCGACGCCACGCTCGACCGCATCAAGCAACGCGGCAAGATCGCCATTGGCGTCATGGTGAGCGGCGGCCCCTTCGGCTCTATCGATCCCGCCACGCAGCAACTGGTCGGCTGGAACCCGGACCTTGCGCGAGATCTTGCGAGGCAGCTCGGCGCCGAGGCCGAACTGGTGCAGGTGCAGCCCTCGAACCGCGTGCAATTCCTGCAATCGGGCAAGGTCGACGTGCTGATCGCCTCGATGGAATACAACGCCGACCGCGGCGAGATCCTCGGCCACGCGCCCACGCCTTTCTACCGCGTGGGCGGCACGGCCGCGGTGCTCAAGAGCAGCGGCATCGCGAAGTGGGAGGACCTGCGCGGCAAGGTCGTCTGTGCCTCGCAGGGCAGCAGCTACGTGAAGCCGCTACAGGAGCAATACGGCGCGCAGGTGCGCGGCTTCAAGACCTCTTCGGAATCGCTGCTTGCGCTGCGCGGCGGCAATTGCGTGGCAGCGGTGCACGATGCCACGCTGATCCAGCCGCTTCTTCGTAGCAATGCCGAATGGGTCGCCTATGCGGCGCCCATCCGCGACGAGATCCTGCCGGCGCCCTCGGTGGTGTGGACCCGCAAGGGCGAAGCCGACACCATCGCCGCCGTCGACAAGGTGGTGCAGCAATGGCACCGCAGCGGGTGGCTGATTGCCACCGAGAAGCGCAACGGCATCGAACCCGCGCAACCGCTCTTGCCCGAACTGCAGGCCAGGTTCAAGGCGCCCTGAGCGTCGGATGAGCGAAGCACTGCTCGGGCAGGCCGTGGCCGCCCTCAAGACGGTGGGCCTGAACTATGCCTTCGTGCTCGACGTGGGCGAGCGCAGCGCCTTCCTGCGCGGACTCGGCGTCACGCTGCAGCTGTGCCTGCTGACGATTCCCTGCAGCCTTGCGGCCGGCGTGCTGATTGCGGCGGCGTTGACCTCCGGCCGTGCCTGGCTGGTGCAGCCCGCGCGCGCCTTTGTCGAGGTCACGCGCAACACGCCCACGCTGGTGCAGCTGTACTGCGCGTTCCTGGTGCTCAACATGCTGATCACCCAGCACGTGCAGCTGCCCGGCGGCAATCCGCTGACGCCTTTCGTCTGGGTGGTGATCGTGGTGTCGCTGCACAAGGGCGTGTTTCATGCCGAGGCACTGCGCGCAGGCATCGAGGCGGTGCCGCGTGTCACGCTGGAGGCGGCGCGCTCGCTAGGGTTTTCGCAGCGGCAGTTGCTGTCGCGTGTGGAACTGCCCTTGGCGCTGCGCTTCGCACTGCCTTCGCTGGTCAACAACCTGGTCGATCTGGTCAAGATGACTGCCGTTGCCTCAGCCATTGCGGTAGGCGACGTGACCTACGAATCGATCATGATCTGGACGCAGAGGGACAACGTGCTCGAGCTGCTGCTGCTGATCCTGATCTTCTTCGGCGTGCTGACCTGGCTCGTGAGCCTGGCGGGCCGGTGGCTCGAAGAACGGCTGAGGATGCCCGGCTATGGCCAGTGAGATTGCCATCGTCCAGGGCAGTGGCCCTGCCCCATCCCTCGCCCCGGCCGCCGGTACGCCCGCCTGGCGGCGGCCCTGGGCCCTTTCCGCGGGGGCCGCACTGGCAGTCGTGGCCTGCTGGACCGCCACGGGTACCACGCCCACGGCCTTCGTGCACCTTTGGAAGTGGCTGCCTGCGCTGATGCGCGGCCTGCTGGCCAACATCGAGATCAGCGTGCTCGCCATGGCGCTGGGCACGCTTTTCGGGCTCGTCGTGGGAGCGCTGTCGCTTTCGCCGCTGTGGGTTCTGCGCGTCGCCGCGCGCTGGTACGTGCAGTTTTTCCGGAATGCGCCGGTGCTTGTGCTCGTCTACTTCACCACCTACGTGTTTCCGTTCGAGCTTCACCTGGTGTCGTGGACCTTCCCGTTCCCCGACTGGATCAAGGTCGTGCTGGGCCTGGCACTGCCGGCCAGCGCGAACGTGGCGGAAATCTTCCGCGGCGCGATCCAGTCGATACCCAGCGCACAGTGGGAAGCCGCACAGTCGCTGGCCTTCAGGCGCACGGAAATTTTCCGCCTGATCGTGCTGCCGCAGTGCCTGCGCCGCATGCTGCCGCCGTGGATGAACCTTTACGCCAGCATCACCATGAGCACCGCGCTGGCCTCGCTGGTGGGCGTGCACGATGTGGTCGACACGGCGCAGATCGCGAGCAACACGGTGGCACGCACCGATTTCACCATCCTTGTCTATTTCACGCTGCTGGGCCTGTTCTTCGCCTACTGCTATCCGATTGCGCGGGCCACCCGCGCGCTGGAGCTACGCCATGACCGCCATTGATACCGCTCCCGCCGTGGCCACCCCGCAAGAGGTTCCGCTTGTTGCGCTCGGCGACGTGCATTTGCGCTTCGGCGCCAACGAGGTGCTCAGGGGCATCGACCTGGAGGTCCGGCGCGGCCAAGCGGTATCCATCATCGGCCCCTCCGGGTCGGGCAAATCCACCATCTTGCGCTGCATCACGGGCCTGTTGCGGGCACAGCGCGGAGCGATCCGGGTGGGCGAGACGCAGGTGGACGCACTGCGCTCCGAGGCCGAACTCATCGCGCTGCGCAAGCGCGTGGGCTTCGTGTTCCAGCAGTACAACCTGTTTCCGCACCTCACCGTACTGGAAAACCTCGTGATCGCGCCCACGCGCGTGGCGGGCTGCGACCGCGCCGCAGCCCTGCAAGAGGCGCGCGCCCTGCTCAACAAGGTGCGCCTGTCCCACAAGGAGGCCGCCTATCCCGGCGAGCTCTCGGGCGGGCAGCAGCAGCGCGTCGCCATTGCGCGCGCGCTGGCCATGCGACCCGAACTGATGCTGTTCGACGAAGTGACCTCCGCCCTCGACCCTGAAACCGTCGGCGAGGTGCTGACCGTGATCCGCGACCTGGTGCAAGAAGGCCTGACCTGCGTGCTGGTGACGCACGAGATGCGCTTTGCCGAGGAGATCAGCGACCAGGTGTACTTCACCGAGGCCGGCGTCATCGTCGAGCATGGCCCCGCGCCGCGCATCTTCGACCGGCCGGAGAACGAACGCACCCGCGCCTTCTTGCACCGCGCGCTCGGCGAGGGCCCGCGCGCGGCGCCCGCACGCCCCGCACCCTTTCCCGAGGCGCTGCCATTCGAGCGGCTGCGCTTTGCTCTCTGAACCTTCGCTCCCATCCAAAGCCATGACAAGCACCTACAGCATCTCCGGCAACGCCCTCGCCGCTCAGCGCCGCGTCGCGGTCGACCAGGCCCTCAACGACATCCGGACCATCGCCAGCGCGCAGCCCCTGGACCGCGCCGTGCTCGCACGCATCACGGCACGCCTCGAAAAACTCGCGAGCCTGGCCGAACTGTTCACCAGCGCCGACTTTCCGCCGCCGGCTGTCACCCAAGGCGTTGGTGCATCCACGCGCTACCGCCTGAATCCCGAGGACGGCGACGATGATGTGGCGCTTTACCTCAACTCCATCAATCCGGGCAAAACGTCGATTCCGCACAACCACACGACATGGGCCGCCATCGTGGCTGTTCAAGGGCAGGAGCAGAACCGCGTCTACCGCCGCACGGACGACGGCAGCGAGCCGGCGGTGGCGCGGCTGGAGTTCGAGCGCGAAGTGACGGTGCAGCCCGGCACCCCGATCGCCTTCCTGCCCGACGACCTGCACAGCATCCACGTGATCGGCGACCGGCCCACCTTGCACTTCCACCTCTATGGACGGCCGCTCGAAACGCTGGTGCAGCGCATCGGCGTGAACCTGGAAACGGGTGCGGTCGTGAACTACAACGCCACCCAGCTCGAGCCGAGCAAGGCGGCGGCATGACCGCCAAAGCTCCAGCAGCGAATCTGCGCCCCGTGACCCGGCTTTTGCATGCAGGAGCCCCGCCTCTGCGCGACGGCACGGGCCCGGTCAACGTGCCGGTGGTCAGAACCAGCACGGTGCGCTTCGAGAGTACCGCCGCCTATGTCGACTATCACCATCGCCGCACGGCGGGCGAACGCGTGGCCTCCTACGGCCGCCATGGCCTCGACACCCACCGTGCGCTTGAAGACGCGGTGAGCGGCCTCGAAGGCGGGCACCGCGCCTTCCTCACGCCCTCGGGGCTATCGGCCATCACGCTGGTGCTGCTGGCGCTGCTTTCGCCCGGCGACCATGCGCTGGTGGCCGACGGCGTGTACGCACCGGTGCGCCGGGTCGACAGTACGCTGCTGCAGCGGCTGGGCATCACGGTCGAATACTTTTCGCCCACGCACGACGACCTGGCAAGCCGGCTGCGGCCGAACACGCGGCTGCTGTACCTCGAATCACCAAGCTCGCTGCTCTATGAAGTGCTGGACCTGCCCGCGCTGTCCGCCATTGCACGCGACCGCGGCGTGACGGTGGCGGCCGACAACACCTGGAGCGGCGGCTTGTTCTATCAGCCGCTGTCGCTCGGCGCGAACATTTCCATTCAGGCGGCGACCAAATACATCTCCGGCCATTCAGACCTGATGCAAGGTGTGGTGGTGGTCGACGGCCCGGTGCTTGCGGACAAGCTCTCGACCGCGTACGAAGCGCTGGGCCTGACGATCGCGGCCGACGACGCCTACCTCGCGCTGCGGGGCCTGCGCACACTGCCGGTGCGGCTCGCGCAGCACCAGCGCAATGCCACCGAGGTGGCCGAATTCCTTCAACGGCAGTCGCAGGTAACGCGCGTCTTCTACCCGGCGCTGCCCTCCGACCCCGGCCACGCGCTGTGGAAGCGCGACTTCAGCGGTGCGAGCGGCCTGGTCTCCTTCGAGTTCCGACATGCCACTCCGGCCTCCGCCGCCGCCTTCGTCGACGCGCTCACGCTCTTCGGCATCGGTGCCTCGTGGGGCGGCTACGAAAGCCTTGCGCTGACCGCCCAGCCCGAGAGGCTGCGCGAGCACAGGCAATGGTCCGGCGATGCCCCTGTGGTGCGGCTGCATGTCGGGCTCGAAGCACCGGCCGACCTGATCGCCGACCTGGCGCAGGCCTTTGCCGCCGCTGCGCCGGCGCTCTGACGCTCAGGCCAAGAAACCTTTCCAGTACAGGCGCGCCGCAGCCAGCACGGTCCGCATCTGCGTTGTGTGGGCCAACTGAAAAGCCGCACCTCGCACGGTTTCATCGGGGAACTCCGTCACCAGCGTGAACGGCACGGTGAATCGCTCGTCCATGACCAGGCACGGAATGCCGTTGATGCACTCGTAGGGAAGATCTCCCACATGGGCATGCCACATCTTCTGCTGCCGGGCATTGAACTCGGCGAGCTCGGTGGACGACTGCAGTTCCTCGGTGAGCGCGGCCAGGAAGCGCATGCCGTCATACCCGGGGTGCCGGCGGAGAATCAGGAAGAAGCCCTTGGGCACCGTCCAGAGCTCGCTGCCGCGTGGCACGTAGCCTGCGCGCGGGCGCGTCCATTCGTGGGCCGGGTAGCCGTGCAGACTCAGATGCAGTCGCGCATCAGTGCGGACAATGGCCTCCAAGCGCACGGCCTTTTCGCCAAAGGGTGGCTGCGTCCGGGCTTCGAGGTCGTCGCCCAGCGCGGTGTAGCGGGCGGCGTGGGCCATATGCGTCGGGTGCGCGGCCTGCAGGTAGTGGTGCAGAGCCGCGCCGTCAGGGTTCTCGAGCGGCACGAGTGCGTAGTGGGCGTCGCGGTGTTTGTTGAGGTGGCCCGCGGCACGAAGCACCCCGATCACGCCCGAGCTTTCATTGGCATGCTGGCCCGCCGTGACCACAAGGTCCGGCAGCGCCCCGCGCACGTGCACGCCTGCGACCTTGCGGCCCTGGAACGAGGTGACCGAGAACTGTTCGCCCGGCAGCGCGGCCACCGCAAGCTCGACTTCCACCGGCGCAAGCGAGCGCACGGCGGTATCGGGCGCCAGCGTGCCGTCCACCGGTGCATCGACACGGCGATGCCGCGCCAGCCGCACGCAGATGTGCGTATCGCCCTTCGACGCGGAGATCTCCGGAACGATTTGTCCGAGCTGTAGCGTGCGATCGGCATCGGGCAGGCCCGCGCGTGCCTTGAAGAATTCCAGCGCACCGTAGTAAAGGCCTTCGTGCAACGCTTCGAAGGTGCTGATCGTTTCTTCGCCGAATGGCAGGCGCCGTTCGATGCCGGTGGTTGCGACCCCGATCTTGAGCGTGTCGAAGAGTGGGAGCGTGGCAGGCCATTCGTGCCGCCGTATCGCCTTCAGCGCGGCGTCGCAAGCAATCTCGAATTCGGTCCGCAGCGGCGCGTCTCCGGCCAGCGCGTCACCATGCCACACGCGCAGCCAGTCGCACGGCGACCCGGTGTCGTCGTTCGGGGCAAACACCTGCCAGCGCCCTGCCAGCGGCCTCGACGAGGTAATCAGCCTCCAGAGCCCTGCCCTCCACGAATCGGAGCGCGCTGCGGTCGCCGATCAATCCAGCCAGCGGATAGGCCTCCAGCCGAAAGCGATGCCCCTTGCCGGCGGGGATGTAGACCGCAACTTCGCCAGCGCCGGCCCCCCGGCGCGTTTCCGAATTCCTCAAGGAAGAAATGAACGAGCGGCTCGTAGGCGCCGCGCAGCACGGCCGCGACACCCGCCTTGGCCAATGCCTCCTCCCCCGCACGACGGGCCGCCACATCGTCGAAGAGCCACGCCTCGATGCGCGTCACCGGCTGTGCTGTGAATCGCTCCACCAACTGGGTGAGGGTCCGGGGAATGACGGTGTCGAGCAGAAGGGTCATGCAGCGAGTGTTTCGGAAGGGCTGCACGCAGATCGGCGCTCAGGACCCGGCCGGCTCGACCAGGCGAATGCCGAAGTCTCCCTCGCGTTCGAGCTGCTCCACGAGGCCGATCTCCCAGTCCAGATATTGCCTGAAGCCGGCGGCGCGTTTGGCAGGGTCGGCGTGCGCGTAGGGGCTGTACCAATGGTCGTCATCGCCGGTCAACACGCCTTCCGCGCCGCTCTCCGTGGGCAGGCGTGCCGCGGCCCAGGCCTGCGTGCCGCCTGCAAGCGCATGAACCTCGCGGCCGGTGCGCGCGCCGAGTTCGGCCGCCACGATGCGCGCGAGCACCCCGTCCGACGATGCGAGCACGATGTGTTGGGACGCAGGAACGTCGGCAGTGAACTCCTGCAACCGGTCGGGCACCGCAAACCGCGCACCTGCGACATGCCGGCGCTCATAGGCGGACCGCCGCTCCACGTCAAAAACCACCGCAGTACCCGCTTCAAGCGCCTTGGCGAGTTCGCGCGGCGCGATCTCGGGTGCGCCCGTGCGAAGCGGCAGCACGCGCACCGGTTCGGGGCCGAGCACCAGCACCGGCAAAGTTGGCGGTGCGAACACAAAGACCTCGTGGCCACCTAGTTGTGCGAGCCATGCCCCAGTGGTCAAGGCGCGCACGCCGTCCCAATCGGCCAGCACAATGCGGGCGCGGCGGGTGGCCACGTATTCGTCGATGGCCTGCACCAACTGGCCGCCGGGCGCCCAGCGCCAGCCTTCGAGGTGCCCAGCCTCGTATTCCTGGCGCGTACGAACGTCGAAGCGGTAGAGGGATCGCCCGTCGGACTCGGCCTCGAAGCGTGCCAGCGTGGCCGCATCGATACGGTGCACCCCTGCGCGTGCCGCCACGTCCTCGGCACGGGCGCGGGCCTGCTGCCGTGTGCGCTCGCCGGGTTCGGGCAATGGCGCAGCGCGGCCATGGGTGAGCTTGCGGCCCGCGAGCAGCCAGGCCATGGTGCCGTCCTTGAGCGAAACCACCGGGTTGGGAATTCCCGCGTCGATGAGCGTCTGCGCGCCCACGATGCTGCGCGTGCGGCCAGCGCAGTTGACCACCACCAGCGTCTCAGGCCGGGGCGCGAGTTCCTGGATGCGGTAGACCAGCTCGGCGCCCGGCAGGCTGTGGGCGAACGGCAGGCTGAAGTCGGCAAACTCCTCCGGCGTGCGGCTGTCGACCACCACGATGTCGTCGCCGCGTTCCACGCGCTCGTGCAGTTCGTCGACCGAAATCCAGGGCGTGTGCTTGCGATGCTCGATGACCTCGCCGAAGGCCTTGCTCGGCACGTTGCTGCCGCTGAAGAGTTCGTAACCCGCGGCGGCCCACCCCTGGGTGCCGCCTGCAAGCACCGACACGTTGCGCCAACCCAGGCGCACGAGCTTGGTGGCCGCCTCGTGCGCAAGCGATTCGTCTGCATCGGCCAGCACAACGCGGGTGCTGCGCCGGGGCACGAGGCGGTCGATCAGCACTTCGAGCCGCCACAGCGGCGCCGAGACTGCGACCAGGATGTGGCTGCGCACGAAGACACCGGTCTCGCGCACGTCGAGCAGCGCAATCTCCTCGCCGTCGGACAGCGCGGCCTTCAATGCCTGCGGTGTGATTGCCTGGTGACGGAGTTCGGCAAGACTCATGGGGACTTTCAGCAAAAAGGAAAAAGACGAAGCTGCGGCCAGCCTAACCAGCGAGTCCGGCGCTCCCAACGAAGTTTTTCTTCTACGCATATCCGGTTTGCTTCGTTGGCCAGAAGCGGGCGGGCCTCTAGATTGCGCCGCCTGATGCAAACATTTCTCCTATCCCACCTCTCGCGCCGCGCCATGCTGCTGAGCGCGCTGGCATGTGCAACCCTTCACCCACTCGCCGCCGCTGCCGACGAAGCGGCCGGATTTCCTTCGAAACCGGTGCACATCGTGGTGCCCGTGGCCGCAGGCGGCAGCGCCGACAAGCTCACGCGCCTCATCGCCGAACGCCTGACCGAGCGCTGGGGCCAGAACGTGGTGGTCGAGAACGTGGCCGGTGCCAGCGGCACCATTGGCGCCGCCCGTGTGGCCAAGGCCGCGGCGGACGGCCATACGCTGCTTCAGCAGGGCGAAGGCCTGACGCTCAACGCCATCCTTTTCGATCGCCTGCCCTACGACGGACAGAAGGCGTTCGCTCCGGTGATCAAGGCGGTAGTGAACCCACAGATCCTTGTGGTCAACCCGAAGACCGGCATCAACGACTTCCGCGGCTACCTGGCGCGCGCGAAAGCGCAGCCGCAGTCGATCAGCCTCGGCCTCCCCGGCAATGGGGGCATCGCCCACGTGGCCCACGAAATGATTGCGCAGGATACCGGCGCACAAGTGAACTACATCCCCTATTCGGGCGGCGGTCCAGCCACGCTCGACGTGCTCGCCGGTCACGTGGACGCCACGCTGATCACCCTGGCGGCGGTGACCGACCATGTGCGCGCCGGCAAGCTGCGCGCGCTGGCCGTGACCACCGACTACCGCTCGAGCGCCCTGCCCGACGTGCCGACCATGGGTGAAGCCGGACTGCCCGGATTTGCCGTGGAAAGCTGGCAGGGTTACTTCGCGCCCGCCGGCACGCCAGCCGCGGTGGTGGCAAAGATCAACCGCGACATCCAGGCTGTGATCTCCGCGCCGGAAACCCGGGCGAAGCTGGAGGACATGGGCTTCAAGGTCGCAGGCGGCGCGCCTTCCGACATGGCGCGCACGCTCACGGCCGATCGCGTGCGCTACGCCAAGACCATCCAGACCGCGGGCATCACGCTCCGCTGACCGGGGTCGTCGTCCGTCGGCTCCAGCCCCCTTTCGTTCAGGCCGCGAGCTGCTGCGCGCCGGCTTGCCAGATGGCCCCGACGTAGAACGACTCGTCGAAGTCGGGCGGTACGTCGGCGCGCGTGCGCTCCTCGTGCAGCGCGAGATCGGCCAGCAGCAGGTCTTCGCTGATGCGGCGTACCACCGCGGGCACGTAGCCGCGAATGCTCGGCACGTCGCCCAGTGGCAGTCCGGTGCTGGCGAAACCGCCCGGGTTGTACGTGTGAATGTCGCGCAGCCAGGGCGCGGTGCCCGGCGTTTTTTCCAGGTACTCGAGCCCTGCACCCAGATAGGGTGCGGCGCCGAGTTCATCGTCGCGCTCGTGGGCTGGCGGCTCGAAGCGGTCGCGCCATCGCAAGACCAGATCGGCAATGCCGGCCAGCTCGGCCCGCTGCGAGAGTTCGTGGGTATAGCCGGTGCCGGCGATCACAAAGTCGAAGTGAAACGTCTCTCTGTGCACCGAGGCGACCACCTTGCCCTCGCGCACCTCGGCGCTCTTCCAAGGCGCGCCCAGATGCAAATGGAAGTTCGAAAATCTCAGCACGCGCTCCACCGAGTCCTGCGGCGGCGTGGTGCCTACACGGCGGTAACGTGCCGCATGGTGCCAGCGGGTGGCATCGGGGAGGGCAAGGTAGTTGTCATAGAAGCCCGGATAGCCGCGCAAGCGCGTCACCGGTGTCGCTGCGAGCCTGTCGCGGCGTGCGAACAGGTGCACTGCGGCCGCCCCGCTTTCGAGCGCCACCGCCGCGGCATCGAAGGCCGAGGCGGCCGCGCCGATCACGGCCACGGTCTTGCCGGAGAGCGCCTTGAAGTCGATCGAGTGGCCGGTGTGGGCCGCAAGCCCGTGACTCACTGCCGTTGCCAGCAGGTCGGGTATGAATGGCGCGCCGCTGCCAGCTACGCCGTTGGCGAAGATCAGCTTGCGCGTGGTTTCGATGCGCGGCTCACCGTTCGCTTCCAGATGCAGGCGGAAGTGCGGCACCGCCACGCGCTCCACCGGTTCGAAGCGGATCAGCCGAGTGCCATAGCGCACGGCGGTGCCCGTGATGCCGCGGAACCAGCCCAGATACTCTGCCCAGGCGGTGCGTGGGATCCGGTCGATGGCGGCGTACGCCGCCTGCCCGTGCCGCGACTCGTACCAGGCTTGAAACCCCAGGGCCGTGACCGGCCCCTCGGGCCCAACAAGATTCTTGAGCGTGCGCAGCTTGTGCATGCGTGCGCGCGAAAGCCACACGCCGGCTTCGGATGCACTGGCTGCAGCATCGATGACGCTGACGCCGCCGATGCCCGCGCGCTGAAGCGCGAACGCAAAGGCGCTGCCGATCTGACCGCTGCCGACGACGACCACGTTGTGATCGATTCCAGCATGCGCCGGTACCCAGTTGGTAGGTGCGGGACCGAGGAGGCGCAGCGCGTCATGCGCCGCGTGATCGGGAGTTGTCGATGAAGGAGAGCTCATGTATGGCGTTTTCGCTAGGGGTTGCGCAGGTCACTTTCGGAGCGAGGTAAGCAAGCCGGCACTCCGCCCGTGCTCGCTCTGTACCGCGCCCTTCCCCTCCGGCGTGAGAAGCCAGCAAGGGAGCGTCCGCCATTTTTTGGCCAGGGGTACGAGAAACAAAGCACGGAATCCGCATATGCAGAATCATTTTTTCGCTCCAACGACCTCCCACTGCACTGCGGCGCATGGCGTGTGATATTGCTGGCGCTTAGGGCTGGGAGGCTGGTGAAAAGGTTGCGTGCCACTGAAGCCAGCCTGAGGCAAAGCATGGCCCATGCCTACGACAACCAAAGGCACGTAAACATCCCATGACCGCCGGTCGGCCCCTGCCGCCTTTCCATCAAGCAGCAGTGTCATCACTCGCTGTCATGGCGCGTCAGAACGCGCAGTGAAAAAAACCCCACCGCCCAAACTTGCCGCGACGCCTCGCAAATTCGGATATCGACGAGAAGTTCGGCAGGCACATCCCTGAATAACCCTCGCATCGAAGGAACGTCTGAAGCCTGCTGGTCCGGGCCGTGTGGCGACCGGTCGCTCGGTCGCAGCTCTCGACCGCAGCGTCGACATCCAAGCGTCCCGATTGGGACAGTACCGCAGACAGCCCCAATGTCTAAGAAGATTCGCGCATGTCGAAACAACGATTCCTTCGTTTGCCCTTGCAGCACGCGACCACAGAATCTGCGGCTTCCCGCACTGCCGGGCCACGTCACGAACGAACAGGAGTCCCCGATGAGCGACAGCGCGCCCCCTTCTTCCATCGACACCAGCTTTGGCGATCTGCGCATCCGGCGCGTTGCGGGCCACATCGGCGGCGAGGTGCAGAACCTGAAGCTCTCGGCCAGCCTGTCCCAGGAAGAAATCGCGCAGGTCAATGCCGCGCTGGTGAAGCACAAGGTGCTGTTCTTTCGCGGGCAAGACCATCTCGACGACGCTGAGCACCAGGCCTTCGGCGCGCGCTTCGGCCGCACCGTGGCGCATCCCACGGTGCCCTCGCCCACGGGCACCAAGCTGTTCGAGCTCGACGCTTCCAAGGGCGGCGGACGCGCCGATTCATGGCACACCGACGTGACCTTCGTCGATGCCTTTCCCAAGATCTCCATCCTGCGCGGCGTGAAGATCCCGGCCTATGGCGGCGATACCGTGTGGGCCAACACCGCCCTCGCCTACGAGCGCCTCCCTGCCCACCTCAAGCAGTTGGCCGACCAGCTCTGGGCGGTGCACAGCAACGACTACGACTACGGCGCCGACCGCGTGCAGGTGGAAGAAGAGCGGCTGCGCCACCACCGCAATGTGTTCGTCTCGGCGGTGTACGAGGCCGAGCACCCGGTGGTGCACGTGCACCCGGTCTCCGGCGAGCGCGCGCTGCTGCTCGGGCATTTCGTGAAGAAGCTCGTGGGCCTTTCGAGCACCGAATCGGCGCGCATCTTCGAGCTGCTGCAAAACCGCGTGATCCGCCTGGAGAACACGGTGCGCTGGAGCTGGCGGCAGAACGACGTGGCCATCTGGGACAACCGCGCCACGCAGCACTTCGCGATCAACGACTACGGCAACCAGCCGCGCCTGGTGCGGCGCGTGACGGTGCACGGCGAGGCCGCGATAGCCATCGACGGCCAGCGCAGCCGCACGCGCAGCAGGCCCGAAGCCACGAACGATGCGCGCATCGACGAAGTCATTGCCGCCTCCGCCTGAAACCGCAGCCCGTACCGACCATGACGCACCCTTCCCACTTCGGCCTGCACCGGCGCAGCCTGCTCAAGACCTCGGCCGCGCTCGGCGCCGCATCGCTTCTTCCGGGTCTCCCGGGCCTTGCCGCCGCACAGGGCGGCGCCAAGAAGTTTGCCGGCGTCACACTGAACGTGTCGACCTTCAGCGCCACCTATCCCAAGCTGCTGCAGCAGTGGCTGCCCGAGTTCGAGGCGCTCACTGGCGCCAAGGTCAACTTCGACGCGCCTTCGTTCCCGGTCTACAACCAGCGCGTCGACCTCGAGCTTTCCACGCGCGGCTCGGCCTACGACGTGGTCAACGTCACCTTCATCTACTCGAGCCGCTGGATCAACTCGGGCTGGCTGACACCGCTTGACGACTACATCCGCAATCCCAACCTCACGAGCGCCGATTGGGACCTGAACGACTTCTTGCCCGGCGCACGCGCGCCTGAAACGGGCAAGGACGGCAAGCTCTACGGCATTCCATGGACTGCTGAAGCACTGCTCACCGCATCGTCGCGCTTCGACCTGCTGGAGAAGGCGGGCCTCGCGTTTCCCGACACTACCGACGACCTGGTGAAGGTACTGCGTGCCGTCCACAAGAAAGAGCGCGTGGCCGGCTTCGTGGCCGACAACCACTACGGCTGGACCTTCGTGCCCTACCTGCACGCATTCGGCGGCGACGTGTTCCGCAAGGCGCCCGACGACCTGTTTCCGACGCTCGACACGCCCGAGGCAATTGCCGCCGGCGAGTACTACGCCAACCTGCTGCGCGAGTTCGGGCCCGACGGCGCCATTACCTATCAGCCCGACCAGGTCACCCAGGCGCTGAAGCTGGGCCGTGTCAATTTCACCGATGCCGGGCAGCTGCACCTGGCGCAACTGGGCGATGCTGCGACCAGCAAGACATTGAAGACTGTCAGGTTCGGCCAGGTTCCGAAAGGGCCCGCCGGCCGCTTTCCGGGCACGGCCGTACACGGGCTCGGCATTCCGGCGGGCTCGAAGAACAAGGAGGCCGCGTGGGCCTTCATCCAGTGGGCGCTCAGCAAGCAGATCACGCGCAAGGCAGTGGCCGCAGGCTACGGCTCGCCGGCACGGCGCTCGGACATCGACTCCACCGAGTTCCGCCAGAAGCAGGTCATCAACGGCAGCGACCTGGCCAAGCTTTCGCTCGAGGCGATCGAACTGGCATCGAAGACCGGGCACATGAAGTACCGCACGGTGTCGGTGTATCCGCAGATCGACCAGCAGCTCAACAAGGCCATCGAACTGATTGCGAGCGGCCAGCTGTCGGCGAAGCAGGCGTTCCAGCAGGCGCAGGCCAACTCCATCGCCGAACTGAAGCGCGCAGGCCAGAAGCTGTGAGGCGCTGAGCAATGGCCTCCGTGCTTTTTGCGCCGGGCTGGCAGGCCGAACGGCGGCGCGCCTTCCTGCTCGGGTTGTCGCCGTCGTTGGCGGTGCTGCTGGTCATCACGCTGGTGCCGGCCGCTGCGCTGCTGGTGGCAAGCTTTACACCGCTCAGCCTGACCGATCCCGCCGCGACCTTCCGCTTCGACGACCCGCTGGTCAACTACCGGCAGCTGTTGCACGACAACCGATTTCTCGGATCCATCGCGGTGCAGTTCAAGCTGTCCGCCTCGAGCGTGGCGCTGCAGCTGCTGGTCGGCCTCGGACTTGCACTTCTCTTGAACGGCAAGTCGCGCGTGCTCGAGGGCGCGCGCTCTCTCTTTCTTATTCCGATGGTGCTGCCGCCGATCGTCGTCGCGCTGATCTGGAAGATCATGTACACGCCCGACGTGAGCCCGGTTCACCGCGCGCTGGAGCACCTGGGCTGGCCGGTGCGCTCGCTCATCGCCAACCCCGAGACCGCGCTGTGGGCCATCTCGCTGGCCGACACCTGGCAGTGGTTTCCTTTCACCATGCTGATGGTGCTCGCCTCGCTGCAGATGATTCCGGACGACCCGCTGGAGGCCGCGCGGCTCGAGGGCGCGAACCGCTGGCAGCTGTTCCGCTACATCGTGCTTCCCTACATCCGGCCGGTGCTGGTGGTGTGCGGGCTCTTCAGGCTCATCGACAGCTTCAAGGCCTTTCCGCTCATCTACGTGCTGACCAATGGCGGGCCGGGCAACGTGACCGAGGTCACCAACTACTACGGCTTCATCCAGGCCTTCAACTTCTCTTACTGGGGCTATGCGAGCGCAATTGCCACGGTCATGCTGGTGGGCGTGTTCGTGCTGAGCTGGCTGGTGGGCAAACTGGGGTGGAACGGTCATGAACAGCGCTAGCCGCACCTTGGGCGCATCCGACCTGGCCGGCGCGCATGAAGAAGGCGCCGGCCTCGCGGGCCTCGACACCCCCCCTCGGCAGGGCCCGCCGTGGTGGCGGGTGCACAGCCGCTCGCTCACGGTTGCCGTGCTGGTGCTGCTCGTGCTCTCGCCGTTCCTCTGGCTGGTGCAGCTTTCATTCAAGCCGGCGGCAGACATCTTCGACGACAGCCTGCTCTTCGTGCCCACGCTGGAGGGCTTCGCAAGCCTGCTGCAGGGCAACTTCCTCAAGTCGTTCGGCAACAGCCTGCTGGTGAGCACGCTCTCGACCGGCTTCTCGCTGCTGATCGGTATACCCGCGGCTTATGCGCTCACGCGCTGGAAGTTCAAGGGCCGCGACCGCATCGCGCTGTGGATTCTCGTTACGCGCATGGCGCCCCCCATTGCTTTCACCATTCCGTTCTTCCTGGCCTACCAGTACCTCGGCCTGCAGGACACGGTGATCGGCCTTGCCATCGTGTACCTCACCTTCAACCTGGCCATCGTGATCTGGCTGATGCAGACCTTCTTCGAGGCGGTGCCCGCCTCGCTTGAAGAGGCCGCGTGGATCGACGGCTGCGGCGTGTGGCAGGCATTCTGGCAAGTGGCGCTACCGCTCACCGCGCCGGGCCTCGCTGCCACCGCGGTGATGTGCTTCATCTTCTCGTGGAACGACTTTTTCTATGCGTTGATCCTCACGCGCACCCACGCCATTACCGCGCCTGTCTCCATCGTCAACTTCCTGCAGTACGAAGGCTGGGAGTGGACCAAGATCGCCGCGAGCGGCACGCTGGTGATGCTGCCGGTCATCGCCTTCACGGTGCTGGTGCGCAAGTACCTGGTGCGCGGGTTGACGGCCGGTGGCATCAAGGACTGACGCCTGCCTTTGCGACACACAAGACACACCGAACAAGACCCATGGCCTCCATCACCATTCGCAAGCTCTTCAAGCAGTTCGGCGCCACGCCGGTAATCCGGGGCATCGACATCGATATCCGCGACGGCGAGTTCGTGGCACTGGTGGGCCCGTCAGGCTGCGGCAAGTCGACGCTGCTGCGCGTGATTGCCGGGCTGGAGGCTGCCGACGGCGGCGACATCCTGCTGGGCGAGCGGCGCATCAACGACACCGCACCGCGCGACCGCGACGTGGCGATGGTGTTCCAGAACTACGCGCTCTACCCGCACATGACGGTAGCGCAGAACCTGGGCTTCGGCCTGCAGATCAAGGGCGTCGCGAAGGACCAGATCGCTCGGCGCGTGCAGCAGGCGGCCGACACGCTGGGCCTGGGCGAGCTGCTGCAGCGGCGCCCGCGCCAGCTTTCCGGCGGCCAGCGCCAGCGCGTGGCCATGGGCCGGGCCATTGTGCGGCAGCCGCAGGCTTTCTTGTTCGACGAGCCCTTGTCGAACCTGGACGCCAAGCTGCGCGTGCAGATGCGCACCGAGATCAAGGCGCTGCACCAGCGGCTGGGCACCACCACGGTGTACGTCACGCACGACCAGGTCGAGGCGATGACCATGGCCGACCGCATCGTGGTGCTGAAGGAAGGACGCGTCGAGCAGGTCGGCGAACCGCTCGCCTTGTACGACCGGCCGCGCAATGCCTTCGTGGCCGGCTTCATCGGCTCGCCCGCGATGAATTTCATTCCCGGCCGGTTGCAGCTCGACGGCGCGCCCCACGTGCTGACGGACGACGGCCTGCGGCTGCCGCTGGCCAATGCGTCTGGCGGCACGCACGGGGACCGCGTGCTCTACGGGACGCGTCCGGAGAATTTCACCATCGACGCCGGGCAAGGCCTGCCGGCCGATGTGGTGGTGGTCGAGCCGACCGGATCCGAAACACAGGTGGCATTGCGCCTGGGCGGCCATCCGGTCATGGCCGCGTTTCGCGACCGCATCGATGCGCGCCCCGGCGAGCGGTTGCCGTTGTGGCCGGTGGCGGCCAAGGCACATCTGTTTGATGCGGCGGGCGGACAACGGCTCAACTGACGCGCTGGCCTCTTCGTCTGCTCGCCGGTGCTTTAGGCCGCCGTCGCATTGTTGACTCAGCCTTCATGGCTCAATCACGAACACCATCGCGCCGTGATCGTCGCTGGCCACCTTGAACGCGAGCGCCGCGAACGGCGCACGCGCATCGCATTCGGCCGCATCGCCCGGTTCGGGCAGCCAGTTCACGACCGCATCGAGCAGAGGCTCCACGCCGCGATTCCTGAACGCTGGCCCGGCCAGCACCGGCACGAAAGCATTGGCCAGCACGCCCTTGCGGATGCATGCGTGCAACACGTCGGCGCCGATCTCTTCCCCGGCGAGGTAGGCGTCGGCCGCGGCTTCATCCTGCTCCACCGCCAGCGCCCCGAGGCGTGCGCGATGTTGCTGCGCGGCTTCGCGCATGCCTACCGGCACTTCGCTCTCACGGTACGGCTCGCTCGCATCATCCTTGTTCCAGACTAGCGCGCATGGAACGATGAAAAAACACAAAATCCCGGAGGGACGAGCCTGCCGGGGTTCTCGAAGACCGGAAGGCGCAACGCCGTCCGAACGCGATCGAGGGCGATGTCAGGTGGCGATGAACGCCTCGATGGCTTGAGTGAATGTCATGGTGGGGCGGATCGTGACGGGCCGGCGATTTCTGCATAAGTTGAACGTTGGGCCAATGACACGGGATGCCGCGAGCTCGCCCGAGCCCAATGCTTGCGCGGCGGTTGTCGTTGATGCGCGTTGCTCGCGTTTGGCCGCCGGGTGCGCGGTCAGCGAGGCCAGGTCGTCGCGGTGCCGCAGCCGCGCGTAGCTCGCCAGCTGGCGCCGGAGTGCGTCACCAGCCACTTCGCGCAAGACCCGCGGACTCCCCTCCCCTACGCTGGAACCTGTCCACCGCACGCAGGGTACGGCGCAGGAAACCAAAGCTATGCCGCAGATCGAATCCACCATTTCCGCCAGCAACGCGCCCTTCGCAGCGAACCGCGATCACATGCTGGGCCTGCTGAAACGCGTACGCGACTTCGAGCAGCGAACCCGAGCCAGGTCAGCCGCCTCACGCGAGCGCTTCGAGAAGCGGCAGCAGTTGCTGCCGCGCGAGCGCCTGTCGCTTTTGCTCGATCCCGGCGCGCCGTTCCTCGAGCTGGCCTCCCTGGCAGGGCTCGGCCTGGACACCGCCGATCTCGAAAGGAGCGTGCCCGGCGGCGGCCTGATTGCCGGCATTGGTTTCGTGAGCGGCATCCGCTGCATGGTGCTGGCCTCCGACTCGGGTATCGATGCCGGCGCGTTGCAGCCGATGGGCCTGGACAAGCAGCTGCGCATACAGGAAATCGCTCTGGAGAACAGGCTGCCCTACGTGCAGCTGGTGGAAAGTGCCGGCGCCAACCTGATGCAGTACCGTGTCGAGGATTTCGTACGCGGCGGCAACCTGTTCCGCAACCTGGCGCGCATGTCCGCCGACGGCCTTCCGGTGATCACGGTGACCCACGGCTCGTCCACCGCGGGTGGTGCCTACCAGACCGGGCTGTCGGACTACATCATCCTGGTGCGCGGGCGCTCCCGCGCCTTCCTGGCAGGACCGCCGCTGCTGAAGGCCGCCACCGGCGAGATCGCCACCGAGGAGGAGCTCGGCGGCGCCTTGATGCACACCTCGATCTCGGGACTGGGCGACTACCTGGCCGAGGACGACCGCGATGGCCTGCGCATCGCGCGCGACATCCTGGCTCAGATCGACTGGAACCGGGGCATGCCGGCCGAGCGGCCGCGCGCCTTCAAGCCGCCCCGCCATGACACCGAGGAACTGCTGGGCATCATGCCCGCCGACCACAAGCGGCCCGTCGACATGAAGCAGATCATCGCCCGGATCGCCGACGACTCCGACTTCCTCGAGTTCGGAGAGAACTACGGCAGCGCCACCGTCTGCGGGCACTTCAAGCTGGAAGGCTGGCCCGTCGGCGTGATCACCAACAATGGTCCGATCGACCCGGCCGGTGCCTCCAAGGCGACGCATTTCATCCAGGCCTGCTGCCAGTCGCGCACGCCGATCCTGTACCTGAACAACACCACCGGCTTCATGGTGGGCCGCTCCTACGAGGAAGCCGGGATCATCAAGCACGGGTCCAAGATGATCCAGGCGGTCACGAATGCCACCGTGCCGCAGGTCACGATCTACTGCGGTTCTTCCTACGGCGCCGGCAACTACGCGATGTGCGGACGCGGCTTCCACCCGCGGTTCTGCTTCAGCTGGCCCAACGCCAAGACCGCGGTGATGGGAGGCGAACAGGCGGCGCAGACCATGCGCATCGTCGCGGAAGCCGGCATGCGCCGCAAGGGCCAGGTGGACGAGGCCAGGCTGGACGAGATGGCGCAACGGATCGTCGACCGGTTCGACAGCCAGATGAGCGTCTTCACCACCAGCGCCCACCTGCTCGACGACGGTGTGATCGATCCTCGCGATACCCGTGCGGTCCTGGCGAAGGTTCTGGCCGTCTGCCGCGAGGCGGAGGCTCGCCGGCCGCAGAAGATGCAATTCTCGGTCGCGCGTCCCTGAAGGGAGCATCGAATCCCCATGAGCACCATGACGCCGTTCTCCAAGATCCTCGTTGCCAACCGAGGCGAGATTGCGCTGCGCGTCATGCGCAGCGCGAAGATCCTCGGATACCGCACCGTGGCCGTGTACTCTTCAGCTGACGCGCGGGCCGCCCACGTGGCTGCGGCGGACCAGGCCGTCTGCATCGGCGAGCCGCTTCCCGCGCAGTCTTATCTGCGCATCCCCGCCATCATCGATGCGGCGCGTGCGAGCGGTGCCGATGCGGTCCATCCGGGCTACGGATTCCTCGCGGAAAACGAAGATTTCGCCGCGACCTGCCGCGAGTCAGGACTGGTCTTCATCGGCCCGTCGCCGGAAGCGATCCGGGCGATGGGGGACAAGGCCGGCGCCAAGCAGTTGATGATGCAGGCCGGCGTGCCATGCATTCCCGGCTACCTGGGCGAGGACCAGAGCGAGCCGCACCTGGCCGACGAAGCCGCCCGGCTGGGCTACCCCGTGATGATCAAGGCCACTGCCGGCGGCGGTGGTCGCGGCATGCGGCTGGTGAAGTCGCATGGAGAATTCGTGGAGTTGCTGCGCAGCGCACAGTCGGAGGCGAAGAATGCCTTCGGCAATGCCACCGTGCTCCTGGAGCGCGCCATCGTGGAGCCGCGCCACATCGAGATCCAGGTGTTCGCCGACCGCCACGGCAACGCGCTGCACCTCGGAGAGCGCGACTGCTCGGTGCAGCGGCGCCACCAGAAGGTGATCGAGGAAGCGCCGTCGCCAGCGGTCGACGCGCAGCTGCGCGCGCGCATGGGGGCCACCGCAGTGGCTGCGGTCAAAGCGATCGGTTACGAGGGCGCGGGGACGCTGGAGTTCCTGCTGGACCGCGATGGCAACTACTATTTCATGGAGATGAACACCCGGCTGCAAGTGGAGCATCCGGTGACCGAGGCGATCACGGGGCTTGACCTCGTGGAGTGGCAACTTCGGGTGGCCGCCGGCGAGCCGCTGCCGCTGGCGCAGGAGGACATCCGATTTCAGGGCCATGCCATCGAGGTGCGCCTGTGCGCAGAGGACGTGCCCGCCGGGTTCATGCCGCAGAGTGGGACGATGCGGCGCTGGCAACCGCCGCATGGGTTGCGCGTCGAGCACGCCCTTGGCGATGGCGCCGTCATTCCGCCCTGCTACGACTCCATGATCGCGAAACTGATCGCCCACGGACGCAGCCGCGACGAAGCCCGGCGCAAGCTGCTGCACGGGCTGCAGGACACCGTGGCGCTCGGCGTTCGCACCAACCAGGATTTCCTCGCCCGCTGCCTGGCACAGCCCGTGTTCGCGGCCGGCGGTGCCACCACGGCCTTCATTGCGCAGCATGAAGGCGATCTCCTGCAGCCAGAGGAAGCCGCGGGCGCCAGCGCCGCACTCATCGGCGCCTGGCTGCTGTACGAAACCGCGGGCGAGGCCAGGCATGGGACCGGCAGCCGCAGGCTTGCGCATGGGCTGCCGATCGGGATGCGCTTCTCGCTGGACGGGAGCGATTGCCAGGTCGGCGTGTCCCAGACCCGGGCGCAGGTCTTCACGCTCACGGCGAACGGAGTCGAGCACGTTCTGGAGGCCATCGCCCTCGGCGAGCATGACGCGCGATTCATCCTCGACGGCGTGATGGACAGCACCGTGTTCGACCGTGACGGCAACAGCCTCTGGCTGCGCTATGCAGGGCACCCCCACGCTTTGGAAGACCGCACTCGTTCCGCGCCGGCGCGGCGCGAAGACGGTGGCGGCGACGGCCGGGTGCGCGCATCCATGAACGGACGCGTGATCGCCTTGCATGCTGCACCGGGGGACAAGGTGACGGCGGGCCAGCCCCTGGTGACGCTCGAAGCCATGAAGATGGAGCACGTCCACAACGCCTGCGCCACGGGAACCCTGCTGGCCGTGCACGTGGCCGTTGGCGACCAGGTCGAGGCGCAGCGCGTCGTGGCTGAGATTCAGGCCGAGGCACAGCCTGGTGAAGGCGCAGCGAAATGAGCGAAGCACCCCATTCGCAGCCCGAGGTAATGCATGAAGTGCGCGGCCACAGCTTCTGGATCACCATCAACCGTCCCGAGAAGCGCCATGCGGCACCGGTGTCATCGCCGGTATGCGGGAAGGCATCCGCCAGGCCTGAGCCGAGGCGGGCATCCGCGCCATCGTGCTCACCGGGGCCGGCCACTTTGCCGCTGGTCGTGCGTATCAAGCCTGCTGCAAAAGGATGCCGCTGGGACAGGAGGCAAGTCGAGCCCCATCAAATCCTCAAAAGGCGCTTCATCAAGAGTGTTGGGTAATCTTGCCGATGTCCCGCTACGGCATATACGAAAGTGTCGTCGCCGATACGCCGATAGACCAGCTTGTGGTGTGAGGTAAAGACGTTTTGATATTCGAAGATGCCAACGGACGAAAGTTCTTGGACGGGCGCCCCAGTCAAGAACCCTGTGTCAACCAGCGCCAGTTTCTCGAAGATCGCGTCTTCGGCCTTGAGCCAGTCGGCTTCGCTCCACTTGTCGAGCATGTATTCCTGAAGCGAGAGCAAGTCCTCCTGGGCATCGGGAAGAATGTAAATGGCCATTACTTGCGGCGTTGGCGAGCCGCGGCCAGTTGCGCGCGGGACTCGGCAACGGAAATTCCTTTGCCCCGCATGCGCTCTTTCTCGCCCAAGGCCATGATTTTCAAGGCAGCGATCAGCGATTCCTTTTCCTGAAACTGCTTGACGCTTTCAATCACCATGCTTGCTTCTCCATTCTGGGTGATGAAGAAGGGTGTGCCATTCATCTCCAGATCTTCGGCGATTTGGGCCGCATGGCTTTTCAGGTAGGAGATGGACTTGATGTTGGAGATGGATGGCATGGCGGTCCTTGAGCGCATATGGGACCAAATTTAGTACCGAATTTAGTTGGCGTCAAGCGGTGGCAATTCGTGAACTTGTTTGCAGAATTGGTTTTAAGTAATAAACACTGCGCGCGACAGGATGTACTTGAAGCTACATTTTGTAGACCAAGAACCGCCGGCATTTTTGGTCACCGCAAGAGCCGGCAATCGGGGAATCGAATGCCTCTCCTGTTCCTGATGAGGCTGCAGCATGTGCAGCTTCCGGTGCGAGTGGCCGATCCGGAGGAAATCCGGTGTGTCTCGGTGCTGCTGGCCACAGGCCTGATCGAAGCCGAGATCAGGGCGCTCAGGTCAAGCGCGCGATACGCCGCATCACAGGTGGCGACGGTGATCCGCATCACCGAGGACGGCCTGGCCGAGATCGCGAAGATGGGCGACGTCCCGGAACTCGTGAAGACCTCCATGCGGTTCGCCCGGGGATTGCGCCTGATGTGACCGCGGGCGCACCGGCCGCGCTGGGCGCGTCGGCGGCGGTCCGAGCCATGGACATCCCTCGTGCAGCAAGAGATGATGTACGCACAGATATTGGCGGACGTGCTGGGGATACCTCTCTGCGCGGGCAGGCCAAGTTCTCATAGGTCGGCACCTGCGGCAGAATTTTTCGGTCGCGCGGCACTTCGCGGCCCGGGAATCCGCTGCGCTTATTCGGTCAGTGCGCGCCGCACGTCGTCTTGCAAGCTGCGCAGGTGGCTGCGCATGGCCGCGCGGGCGCGCTCGGCATCGCGAGAGCGCAGGGCCGCGACGATCTCGCCGTGCTCGTCGTGATTCTCGCGCTGGCGATGCAGCGGGCTGTGCAGGCGGAAAAGCCGGGCGTTGACCCGCAGTTCTTCCACCAGCCGCGGAAACACCACGTTGCCGCTGGCGCTTGCAATGACCAGATGGAAATGATCGTCAAAGTGAAAGTGCTCGATCTCGCTGTGCTCGCCGCTGTGCAACGCCTTGCCTTGGGCTTCCAGCTCGTCGATCTGCGCATCGGTGATCTTGGCCACCGCGAGGGCAATGCATTCGCACTCGATCACCTCGCGGGCACGCATGCAGTCGAAGTACTCCTTGGTGCCGAGCGCCCGAACGGCATAGGAACGTGCATCGCGTCGCACCAGCAGGCCCTCGCCGGCCAGTCGTACCAGTGCCTCGCGCATCGGTGTGCGGGAGATGCGCAGTTCCTCCGCCAGGCGTGCCTCCTGCAGCGGGCTGCCCGCCGAGATCTGGCGGTCGAGGATGAGCGTGCGCAGTCGCGCGTAGGCCTGCTCGGCCAGGCTGGCGGAGCGAACCTCCAGCGGAGCGATCGTGATGGTGGCGGGTTGCGTAGGGCTGGGAAGGCTGGGCATGCGGAGAACGGCGAAGGCCACGGGCGGGCAAGCTTAGCAGGGCCTGGCGGCGCGCACCGATGGCCTCACAGCCACTTGGCGAGCGGATTGCCGTCGTTCGGCGCGCGCGGCCGCAGGCACGGCAGGAACTCGCCCGATCCGGGCTCGGCCTGGAACACGCCGTCCTGCCACACCACGCGGCCGCGCGACACCGTGAGGCCGGGCCAGGCGCGCAGCTTCATGCCCTCGTAGGGCGTGTAGTCGGCGGCGTGATGCAGCATCTCGTTGCTCAGCAGCTTCTCCTCGCCCTCGGCGAAGAGGTCCCACACGACGAAGTCGGCATCGCTGCCGACCGCGATCGTGCCCTTGCGCGGGTACAGGCCGTAGAGCCGTGCGGGATTGGTGGCCGTGAGCTCGACGAAGCGGTGGATGTCGATGCGCCCCTTCAGCACGCCCTCGCTCATGAGTAGCGGCAGGCGCGTCTCCACGCCCGGGATGCCGTTGGGGATGCGGTCGAAGGAGGCGTTGTCGCCGGCCACCCGCTTGCCGTCGGGGCCATTCATGTTGAAAGGTGCGTGGTCGGACGAGACGATCGTGAAGAGGCCGCTGGCGAGACCGTTCCAGATGAAGGGCTGGTTCGCCTTGTCGCGCGGCGGCGGGCTGCAGATGCAGCGCGCGCCGTGCATCGGGTCGTCCGGATCGATGCCGAAGTCCTCGGCGCTGAGAAACAGGTACTGCGGGCAGGTCTCGGCATGGATCGGCAGGCCGCGCCCGCGCGCCCAGTGGATCTGCTCGACCGCCTCGCGGCCCGAGACGTGGACGATCAGGATCGGCGTGTCGACCAGCTCCGCGAGCGCGATCGCGCGATGCGTCGCCTCGCGCTCCACCGCCATCGGCCGCGAGCTCGCGTGGTAGCGCGGCGCGGTCAGGCCCGCCTCGAGCAACTGCTCGGTGAGCCAGGCGATGCAGTCGCTGTTCTCGGCGTGGATCATCGTCATGGCCCCGTGGCGGCGCGCGGTGGCGAGCACCTCGAGGATCTGCCGGTCCTCGAGCTTGAGGTCGTCGTAGGTCATGTAGATCTTGAAGGAGGTGTACCCCTTCTCGATCAGCATCGGGAGCTCGCGCTGCGTCACGTCGCGCGTGGCGTCGGCGACGATCAGGTGGAAGGCGTAGTCGATCACCGCCTTGCCCTCGGCGCGGCGGTGGTAGTCGTCGACCGCCTCCTGGACGCTGCGGCCCTTCTGCTGCGCCGCGAAAGGAAGCACGGTGGTGGTGCCGCCGCAGGCCGCGGAACGCGTGCCCGAGAGGAAGTCGTCGGCGAAGCGCGAGCCGTCGCTGGTGGGCTGGTCGAAGTGGCAATGGCCGTCGACGCCGCCCGGCGTCACGAGCCGGCCGCGCGCATCGATCTCGCGCGCGGCGCCGGCCTCGAGCCCTTGGGCGATGGCGCAGATGCGCCCGTCCCGCACGCCGATGTCGGCGGTATAGCGGTCGCCGACGGTGGCGATGTCGGCGTTGCGCAGGATCAGGTCGTAGCGGGTGGTGTTCATGGCGCGGGGTGGCTTCAGCGCTGCTCAAGCGCGGGTTCGGCGGGGATCGGCGGCGCGCCGGCGTCGCCGTGGGCTCGGCCATAGTGGCGCTCGATGCGGCGCTGGATGAAGTCCCAGGCGGTGGTCATCAGCAGGTAGTAGATCGCCGCCACGATGAACAGCTCGAGCACCATGAACTTCTCCTGGATCAGCACCTGGGTGCGCCGCAGCAGCTCCTCCATCGAGATCACGGAAGTGATCGAGGTGGTCTTGAGCAGCCCGTTGATGCTGTTGCCGAGCGTCGGCACGATCAACCGCATCGCCTGCGGCATCACGATGTAGCGCATGGTCTGCGCGCTGCTGAAGCCCACGGCGCGCGCGGCGTTGGTCTGGCCCGGGGGAACCGACTGGATGCCGCCGCGCACGATCTCCGCCAGGTAGGCGGCTTCGTTGAGGATCAGCCCGAGCAGCGCCGACTCGATGACCGAGAGCTTCAGCCCGAGCTGCGGCAGTCCCGTGTAGATGATGATCAGCTGCACCAGTAGCGGCGTACCGCGGAACACCCAGATGTAGAAGTGCGCCGGCGCGCACAGCCAGCGGCGGCTCGACAGCCGCGCCAGCGCCAGCGCGAAGCCCACGACGAGGCCGCCTGCGATGGCCGCGAGCGTGAGCCACAGCGTGGTCACCGCGCCGCTGAGGAGGTACGGATTGAACAGGTAGTCGACGAACCCCGACCAGCTCCAGCCTTGTCCCATGAGCGTTCCTTCGCGTGCCTGATGGCGTTGGCGCCGGGCCTCAGCCCGCCGGGCCCTTGACGGCCACCGCGCCGTCCACCGACTTGACGCCGTACTGGTCGAACAGCTTCTGGAAGCTGCCGTCGGCCTTCATGTCGTTCATGGCCTTCGCCATGGCGGCGGCGAGGTCCTTGTTGCGCGTGGCCAGCGCCACGGGCGTGGGGAACAGGCCGTGCAGCACGCGATCGAAATCGCCGCGCTTCTGGTATTCGGCGCCGGTCGAGTCGATCGACAGCGCCACCTCGACCTGGCCCGCGCGCAGCGCCTGGAACGCCATCGCGAAGTTCTCGAAGGTGCGGATGTTCATGCCCTTGAGCCCCTTGTCGGTGAGCTGCTTGTCGAGCTCGCGCGCCTTGCGCTCCTCGAAGCCGCCGAGCTCCACGCCGATGCTCTTGCCCGAGAGGTCGTCCACCTTGGCGATCTTCAGCGGGTTGGACCTGGCCGTGCTGATGCTGATCGCCTGGTCTTCGTAGACCAGCATCTGCATCAGCTTCGCGCGCTCGTCGGTGTAGAAGATGCCCGTGTTGATCACGTCCCAGCGCCCGGCCTGCAGGCCCGGGATCATGGCCGAGAACTCGATGCGCACGTACTCGGGCGTGAGGCACAGGCGCTTGGCGATCTGCTCGCCGAGCTCCACGCGCATGCCCTTGAGCGCGCCCGTCTGGTCGACGAACTGCATCGGCGGCAGCGTCGGGTTGACCGACATGACGAGCGTGCCCTTCTTGACCAGCGCGGAGTCCGGCACCGGCGACTTGCAGGCCTGGGCCTGCGCGGTGCCTGCGGCAAGCAGGGCCAGAAGCGACGCGGACACGAGTGTGGGAAGCAGTTTCATGGTGGATTCCTCCTGGAAGTAGACGGGTCGGCGAAAAGGTGTCTGGAGCCGGCGCTCAGGCCCGGATCGAATCGATCAGCGCCAGCCGCTCGAGCTCGCGGCGCAGGTCGGCCGCATCGGCGTCGGGCAGCGGCAGCCGCGGCGCGCGGGGCTTGCCCACGGGCAGTCCCATCATCGCCAGGCCCTCCTTGGAGGCCGCGACGTAGCGGTGGCCGCCGACCCAGCGCACGATCGGCAGCATCTCCTTGTAGAGCGCGAGCGCCGCGGGCATGTCGCGCTCGTCGGCCACCAGTTCGAACAGGCGCGCCGACATCTTCGGGATCAGGTTCGAGCACACGGCCACCCAGCCCTGCGCGCCGAGCCAGAACGACTCGTAGCCCAGGATGCCGGCGAACACCGTCATGCGGTCGCCGCAGAGCTCGATGATGTCGCGCACGCGGGTGACCTCCAGCGTCGACTCCTTGATGTAGCGGCAGTTGTCGATGCGCGAAAGCCGCGCCACCAGTTCGGGCCGGAGGTCGACGTTGGCGGTGGCCGGGTTGTTGTAGACCATGATCGGAATGCCGATCGACTCGCCCACCTTGCGGTAGTGCGCGAACAGCTCGTCATCGGTGGGCGTGCTGTAGAAGGGCGGAATGATCATCACGCCGTCGGCGCCCATGCTCTCGGCCTCGCGGCTCAGCCGCACGCACTCGTCCGTCCACTCGGCCCCGGTGCCGATCAGCACCGGCACGCGTTTTGCTGCGGTGCTCACACAGGTTTCGATCACCAATTGCCGCTCCTCGGGCGTGAGCGACAGAAATTCCCCGGTGCTTCCCAGAGGGATCAGCCCGTGGATGCCCTCCTCGATCTGCCAGTCGACCAGCCTGCGAAGCGCCGGCACGTCGACGTGCTTGCCGTCTGCGGTCATGGGGGTGATGAGCACTGTGTAGGTGCCGCGAAACGCTGTCATTGGTGCGGGTCCTGGCTGAAAAAATGGGATAGCGGGCGATTCGGTATACGTGTAGTATACGTATACATCCGATGTCGTCAACGAACTTTTCGCCATTTCGCCCGCCCATGAGCGCCTCCAGACTCACCCATCACTCGATCGCCGTCGCCGGGCGCCCCGTGCGCTTCTGGTACGACGGCCAACCGGTGGACGGCCTGGACGGCGAAACCATCGCCGCTTCGCTGGCCGCGGCGGGCATCAACAAGATGCGGCACACGCGCGGCGGCGGGCGCCGCGGGCTGTATTGCGGAATGGGCGCCTGCTTCGACTGCCTGGTCACGGTGGATGGCAGGGCCAGCCAGCGCGCCTGCCTGACCAAGGTGGCCGAGGGGCAGCAGGTGCGCTCGGCAATGCCAGCAGGCACCCCGGCCGATCCTCTTCAGCCGCTGACCCGCGAACCGGAGCAGGCGCCCGCGCGCCGCGAGGTGGATGTCCTGGTGGTTGGCGCAGGCCCGGCCGGCCTGTCGGCGGCACTGGCCGCGCAACGTGCCGGCGCGCAGGTATTGGTGCTGGACGAGCGGCTCCAGGCCGGCGGCCAGTTCTACAAGCCCCTGGCACCTTCGCACCAGACGCCGGGCGCGGCCGACCGCCAGTTCGCCGACGGGCTGGCGTTGGAGCGCGAGGTGCGACAGGCCGGCGTGGCCATCGAGCAAGGCGCGCAGGTCTGGTCGGCGTTCTCGCCGCGCGAGATCGGCGCGCTCATCGATGGCCAGGCCCACGTGATCACCTGCCGCCAGCTGGTCATTGCGCCGGGCGCCTACGAACGCCCCGTGCCCTTCCCAGGCTGGACCCTGCCCGGCGTGATGACCACCGGCGCGGGCCAGACATTGGCGCGCGCCTACCGCGTATCGCCCGGCCGGCGCGTGCTGGTGGCCGGCAACGGTCCGCTCAACCTGCAGCTCGCCGCCGAACTGCTGGCCGGGGGCGCCCATGTCGCCGCCGTTCTGGAATCCGCGCCGCGCCCTTCGCCCACGCAGTGGCGCCCGGTGTTGACGGCGGCCCGCACGGCGCCCGGCCTGCTGCGCGACGGCTGGCGCTACCTGCGTCGCCTGCGTGCCCACAAGGTGCCGGTGCTCTGGGGCTGGACGGTGGCCGCTGCCGAAGGCCAAGGCTCGCTCGAACAGGTCCAGGCCTGCGAGCTTGCGCATCCAGGCAACACGCGCGCATTCGATGTCGACACCCTGTGCCTCGGCTACGGCTTCATCCCCTCCACCGAATTGGCACGCATGCTCGGCTGCGAGCACCGGTTGACGCCGCGCCATCTTGGCTACCTGGCCACCGTGACCGCCGAAGACGGCGCCACCAGCCTGCCGGGCGTCTATGTCGTGGGCGACGGCGCCGACATGGGCGGATCGCGCGTGGCCCTGGCCCGCGGCACGCTCGCCGGCACGGCGGCGGCACGCAACCTGGGCCGAGCGCCGCTGGAGCCGACCGAAGCAATCGCCCGGTTGCGCAAGGCCATGCGGTTCCAGCAGGCGCTGTGGACGATCTACCAGGCGCCGCCCGTCTCGCTCGCCGCGGTGCCCGACGACACGCTGCTGTGCCGCTGCGAGGAGATCAGCTTCGGCACGGTTCGCGAGCAGATCCGCGCCGGCCGCGACACGCTCGCCGCGCTCAAGCGCAACACCCGCCTGGGCATGGGCCGCTGCCAGGGCCGCTACTGCGCGGTGACCGCTGCACGGCTGGTCACCGAAATGACGGGGCAGGCGCCCGGCGTCGAGCAGTACCTCGCGCCGCGTCCGCCGGCCAAGCCGGTTCCCGCCGGCGCCTTGGGCTTCGAGAAACCCGAATGGGGCGGCCACAAGCCGGCCATCACGCCCAATCTCGCGCGGCCCGTTGCGGTCGGCCCCCTGCAGCCGCAGCCCCTTCAGACCGATGTGCTGGTGATCGGCGCGGGCGTGCTGGGCTCGTGCCTCGGCTACTACCTGGCGCAGGAAGGCGTGGACGTGACGGTGGTCGACCGCGACGACCTCAACCTCCAGGCTTCGGGTGCCAATGCCGGCAGCCTGCACGTACAGTTGCTCTCCTTCGACTTCGGCGACCGCGCGCAGGCCGGCGGCGGCCCGGCCGCGGCCACGTTGCCGTTGGGGCCGATGTCGGTGCGCCTGTGGCAGCAGATCGAGGCCGACTGCGGGGAGGACCTGGAAATCAAGATCACCGGCGGCCTGATGGTGGCCGACAGCGAAGCCGGGCTGCGCTTCCTCGAAGCCAAGGCGGCGCTCGAGCGCAGCCATGGCATCGACGCGCAGCTGATCGACGGCACCGAGCTGCGGCGCCTCTCCCCCGCCCTGTCCGGCACGCTGCTGGGCGCCGAGCTGTGCCCGATGGAAGGCAAGATCAATCCACTGCGCGCCACCTACGCGGTCGCCCGGCGCGCGCAGCAGCATGGCGCACGCTTCCTGCGCGGCTGCGACGTGCAGCACGTGGAACGGCTGCCCGGCGACGGCGCCGGCTTCGAGGTCCGCACCTCGCGCGGGAGCATCCGCGCCGGCCGCGTGGTGAACGCAAGCGGTGCCTGGTCCAGTGCCATCGGCAACATGCTGGGCGTGCGCATTCCGGTGAAGGGCGCGCCGCTGCAGATGATCGTGACCGAGCCCGCCCCGCCGCTGGTCGACCACCTCATCGCGCATGCCAACCGGCACCTCAGCCTGAAGCAGGCGGCCAGCGGCGCGCTGCTGGTCGGCGGCGGCTGGACCGCGGCCTTCGACGAAGACATGCGCCTGAACCGCGCCGAGCGCACCAGCATCGAGGGCAACCTCTGGGTGGCCCGGCATGTGCTGCCGGCCATCGCGGGACTGCATGTGCTGCGCTGCTGGGCCGGCATGAACGTGAACATCGACGGTGCGCCGATCATGGGCGAAGTGCCTGGCGTGCCAGGCTTCTTCAACGCCGTCACCTCCAACGGCTACACGCTCGCGCCGGTCACCGCGCGGGTGGTGGCCGATCTCATCACGCGCGCCCGCGCAGACATCGACATCACTCCCTTCCGCATTGAACGATTCCTCTGAGCTCCATGAACGACCACGCCGACACCCGGGCGCTGCTGCGCCAATTCATCGACACGCACTTCGACGAGCAGGTGCAGATGCTGGCCCGCCTCGTGCAGTGCCCCTCGGACAACCCGCCGGGCGACTGCGCGCCGCATGCCGAACTCACCGCCACCCTGCTCGAGGCAATTGACTTCGAGGTCGAGCGCCATCCGGTGCCCGCCGAGTTCGCCGCCGCCCATGGCATGCAGAGCGTGGTCAACCTCATCGTGCGCGAACGCTTCGGCGAGGGCGGGCCGGTGATCGCGCTCAACGCCCATGGCGACGTGGTGCCCCCCGGCGAAGGCTGGAGCAGCGACCCCTACGGCGGCGAGGTGCGCGACGGCTGGATGTACGGCCGCGGCGCGGCCGTCTCCAAATCGGACTTCACCACCTATGCCTTTGCCATGCGCGCGCTCAAGCAGGCCGCAGCATCGGGCGCGCCGCTGAACGGCAGCATCGAACTGCACCTGACCTACGACGAGGAAACCGGCGGCATGGCCGGACCGGGCTGGATCCTCTCGCAGGGGCTCAGCCGTCCGGACTACGTGCTGTCCGCCGCCTTCTCGCACCACGTGGTGGTGGCCCACAACGGCTGCCTCCACCTGGAGGTGACGCTGCGCGGCAAGTCCGCGCACGCCGCGCGGCCCGACACCGGCCACGATGCCATCGAGGCCGCGGCCACGCTGCTGCCCGCCCTCTACCGCTACCGCGACGGACTCGCAGACCGTCCCTCGCAGACGCCCGGCATCAGCCATCCCACGCTGGTGGTGGGCCTGATCGAAGGCGGCATCAACACCAATGTGGTGGCCGACCGGCTCAGCCTGCGCATCGACCGCCGCATCGTGCCCGAGGAATCGCCCGAGGCGGTCGAGGCCGAGCTGCACAGCGTGATCGAGGGCGCCTGCCGCGCGCTGCCTGGCATCACGGTGGAGATCCGTCGCATCCTCCTCGCGCGGCCGTTCGTGCCGGCACCGGGCGCGAAGGCGCTGTCCGAGCTGCTGTGCTGCGAGGCCGGCGAGGTGATGGGCAAGCCGGTCACGCCGATCGGCGTGCCGCTCTACACCGATGCGCGCCTGTACAGCGAGGCCGGCATTGCCACCGTGATGTACGGGGCCGGCCCCGAGTCCCTGCTCGAAGCCAACGGCCACCGTGCCGACGAGCGCGTGCCGCTCGCCGAGCTGCGCCAGGCGACCCAGGTCATCGCGAACACCCTCCTCCAACTCCTGCAACGCTGAAGGCGGAAAGCAAATGATCGAGATCCAGCAAGTCAGCAAGTGGTATGGCGCGTTCCAGGTGCTCACTGACTGCAGCACGAACGTGCGCAAGGGCGAGGTCGTGGTCGTCTGCGGGCCCTCGGGCTCGGGCAAGTCCACGCTCATCAAGTGCGTCAACGCGCTGGAACCCTTTCAGCAGGGTCGCATCCTGGTCGACGGCGTGTCGGTGGGCGATCCGAAGATCAACATCAACCAGCTGCGCGCACGGGTGGGCATGGTGTTCCAGCATTTCGACCTGTTCCCGCACCTGTCGATCGAGGAGAACCTCGCGATCGCGCAGCGCAAGGTGCTCAAGCGCTCCGCCGACGAGGCACACGACACCGCCATGCGCCTGCTGCAGCGCGTGGGAATGCGCACCCATGCGCACAAGTTTCCCAGTCAGCTGTCGGGCGGTCAGCAGCAGCGCGTGGCCATCGCGATGCTGTTCGACGAGCCCACTTCGGCGCTCGACCCGGAGATGGTCAACGAGGTGCTGGACGTGATGGTGGAACTGGCCCGCGAAGGCATGACGATGATGTGCGTCACGCACGAGATGGGCTTCGCGCGCAAGGTCGCCCATCGCGTCCTCTTCATGGACCAGGGCCGCATCGTGGAGGACTGCAGCAAGGACGAGTTCTTCGGCAACCCGTCCGCACGCTCCGACCGGGCCCGGCAGTTTCTTTCCAAGATTCTTCAGCACTGACGGCCGGCCGCGGCCAACTGGGTCATGCTTGTGTCGGCAGCGTCCTTGAACAACCCCGCGATCTCGCGTTCGCCGGTGGAAGCGCAACTTGCGCTCGAGGCCGTCTGCGCGGACACGGAAGTCGACACGCACAGCGCCAGCAGCCTGGCAACACACCAGCGCCACAAGCACCGCAAAGGCAAACGACAACCGTAGACGAAACATTGCGGCGAAGTCCACAGACCTCGACCTGCCCTCCATATTCTTCGATTTCGGCAATGCGGGACCGGGAAAGTCTCAGCTGTTGATCGTGACCCCCGTCTCTTTCACGACCGATTTCCAGCGCGCGATTTCTTCATTCAGGTAGTTGGAAAACGCCTGCGGCCCGCGCGGCATGGGATCCACGAAAGAGCCTTCCAGCCTGGCCTTGACATCGGGCAGGTCCAGCACCTTGTTGATGGCTGCGTTCAGCTGCTGCAGCAGATCTGCGGGCATCCTGGCAGGCGCCATCACGCCATACCAGGCGCTTCCGACCATGCCCGGGACGCTTTCGGAGAAGGTCTGCACGTCCGGCAACTTCGGATGCCGCGTCGCGCTGGCGATGGCAAGGACCTTGAGCCGCTTCGCTTCGATGTGCGGCATGCAGGCCGGCACGGAATTGATCACCATGGCCACCTGTCCGCCCACCGCATCGGTCAAGGCGGCGCTGCCGCCCTTGTAGGGTACGTGCACCAGCTCCATGCCCGTCTTGCGCTTGAGCGTCTCGTACAGCAGGTGCGGAACGGACCCCTGCCCCGGGGTTCCTACGCCGTATTCGCGTACTCGGGCACGCGGCAGCGCCAGCAGTTCTCGCAGGGAGTTGGCCGGAAGGGACGGATGCGCCACCAGCAGCTGCGGCGAAGAGCCCACGAGCGTGAGTGGCGAGAAGTCCCGGATCGGATCAAAAGGCATCTTGGGCTGCACTGCGGCATTGGTGGCGTGTGCGGCGTCCGCAAGGAACAACGTGTAGCCGTCCGCGGCGCTCTTGGCCGCGGCATCGGTGCCGATCAGCCCCGAGGCCCCGGCCTTGTTGTCCACGACGACGTTCCACCCCGCCGTTTCGGTCAGCTTCTGGGCAATCAGGCGCGCGACAAAATCGGAACCGCCTCCGGGCCCGTACGGCACGATCAGGCGAATGGGACGGCTGGGAAAACTGCCGGCGAATGCGCGGCCGCTCCCCAGGCCGGCGGCCATCAGGAAGGCAGAGGCGACGAAATCCCGGCGGCAGATGGAAGGCATGGTCAAGGCTCCTGGTAGGTACTCGATGGGTCCGAAGGGAGGCGCGTTCCTGCGAGAACGCGTTCAAGCAGGCAGCGATTGCGCGACACGCCGGAACCCGGCGGCGGCGGCATCCACGCAGGCCGCGCCGATGTGGCGGTGCGTCACGAGCCGGATCCTGCGCGGACCCCACGGGCGAACCAGGACACCGCATTCCTTGAGTGCCTCCGCCCAGGCGAGGCTGTCGGGTGCGGCCTCGGGCAGGTCGACGAAGACGATGTTGGTGGGCGGCGTGCTGATGCCGACGGCGCCAGGCAGCACAGCCCGCAATGCCTCGCTCAGGCGCGACGCCGAAGCATGGTCCTGGGCGAGCCGTCCGGGCATGGTTTCCAGGGCGTCCAGTCCCGCTGCGGCAACCACGCCGATCTGGCGCTGCGTGCCCCCGAGCATCTTGCGCAACCGTCTGGCGCTGGCCATGGTGGCGGACGGTCCGGCGAGCACCGCGCCTGCAGGCGCGCTCAGGCCCTTCGAAAGGCAGAGGGTCACCGTGTCGGCGTAGCACGCGATCGCGGCCGGATCGGCGTTCAGCGCCACGGCGGCGTTGAAGAGCCGGGCGCCATCGAGGTGGACGCGCACGCCGGCGCCACTGGATGCCTTCCAGACCGCCCGCATGTGGTCCAGCGGCAGCACCGCTCCTCCCGCGTTGCCGTGCGTGGTTTCCATGCAGACCAGATCCGTGCGCAATTCGCGGGACGGCTTCAGCGCCAGCGCCAGGCTCTCGAGGTCCATCGCGCCAGCCACGCCCGGAATGCCGGTGTAGGTCACGCCGCTGAACACGGCGCCGCCGCGCTCGGAGACGAACATGTGTGCGGACTCCTCGAGCACGACCTGCGACCGGCGTTCCGCCTGCGACAGCACGGCCAGGAGGTTGCCCATCGTGGCGGTCGGCACGTACAGGCCGGACTCCTTGCCCAGTGTTCGGGCCGCCAGCGCCTCGAGCGCGCGCACGGTCGGATCGCCGTCCAGGCCGTCGTCCCCCAGTGCGGCGGTTTGCATGCGGTCGTACATCGACGGGGTCGGCAGCGTCACGGTGTCGCTGCGCAGGTCCACCACGCGGGCCACCGCGCATGGACTGCGCGGTGGCCCGGCGTCGGCAACGTGCAGGATCTTGTCGGGCATGGACGCAAGTATTCTTCCGGGCATTCGATACTGCAAATGCGTACTCAACAGTGAGCCATACAATATTGATATGAGCAGCCGACGCATGACCTTGAAGCACATCGAGGCCTTCCGGGTGGTCGTGCAGACGGGGTCGATGACCGAAGCCTCGCGGCGGCTTCACACCTCGCAGCCCCAGGTGAGCCGCCTCGTTTCGCAGTTGGAGGCGATCATCGGATTTGCGCTTTTCGAACGCAGCGGCACGCGTCTGGCGCCTTCACTCGAAGGAAAACGCTTCTTCCAGGAAGTCGAGAAGGCATTCGCCGGGCTGCAGGGCCTGGAGTCCGCGGCATCCAACATCCGGACTTTCGGCGGCGACCGCCTGGCGGTGGCCGCCATGGCGCGAATTGCCGGAGGCGTCCTCAGCCAGGCGGTCGTCCGGTTCAAGCGCGACCACCCCGAGACGCTCGTCACGATTCACTCCGGTGCGGCCACGACCGTCGACACATGGGTGAGCTCGGGCTTGTGCGACCTGGGCCTCGCCATCCTCTATGGCGATGATCCGCCCGGCATCCGTGTCGAAACGCTGCTGGGCATGGATTGCGTTGCCCTGCTTCCCAGGGAACATCATCTGGCGCGGGCCAGGCAGGTTCGTGCAACGGACCTGGACGGCGAGGCGTTCATCTCGTTCCCGTTGGGCAGCGGCCCGAGAGCACGCATCGACCAGGTATTGGCCGCCGCAGGCGTCAAGACCCGAACGGTGCTGGAGTCCGACCTGGGCGCCTCCGTCTGCTCGCTGGTCGCTGCAGGCCTGGGCGTGAGCGTGATCAATCCGCTGGCAGCGCTCGATGAGCAGCGCAATCTCGATTTCGAGGTGCGGGCCTTCAAGCCTGCCATCAGGGTGCGCCTTGCGCTCCTGCTCGCGCCCGATGCGCCTCATTCCCGGCTCGTGTCAGCCTTCAAGGACGTCGTGCGCGGCGTCATCGAATCCGAACTGGATCACATTCGCCCGTACTGCCACTGAGGGTGGCGCCCGTACGCGGCCGCGCCGCAGGCGCCGGGTCAAGCAAACACGGGCCCGCTAGCGGGACGCATCGACCAGGTACGGCGCAAGTTTCGCCCAGTCAAAGCTCACGCCGATTCCCGGCTCGTCCGGTGCAACTGCGCGACGGTTTTCGAGAACCAGCGGGCGCATCGTGTACTCGTCGATCGGGAAGCTGTGAATCTCCAGCCAGCCCGCGTTCGGCTGCGCCGCCAGCAAGCTCACATGCAGCTCCTGCATGCCATGCGAGCACACCGGGATCCCGTATCGGCGGGAGCGCTCGGCCACCTTCAGCCAGCCCGTGATGCCGCCGCAGTTGGAGGCGTCCGGCTGGATGAAGGACAGTCGCGCCTGCTCGAACGCATGCTCGAATTCATGGATCGTGTGCAGGTTCTCACCCATTGCCAATGGCACGCCGGTGGCGGCGGCGATGCGCGCATAGCCCTGGTAGTCGTCCGGAATGGTCGGCTCCTCGAACCACAGGACATTGAAGGGCTTGAAGCGCTTGGCCGCAGCGATGGCCTGATCCACGCTCATCGCGTAGTTGGCGTCCACCATCAAGGCCATGCCGTCACCGATCAGCTGCCGCACCGCCCGGATGCGCTCGATGTCTTCCTCGAGATCCTGGCGGCCGATCTTGATCTTGACGCCGCCCGCACCCTTGGCGAGATAGCCACGCACGTTGTCCAGCAGCTTCGCGAGCGGGAACGCCAGGTCGATGCCACCGCAGTAGGCATCGCAGGTGTTCGCAGCGCCGCCCGCCAGCTGCCAGAGCGGCTGGCCTGCCGCCTTGCCGCGGATGTCCCAGAGCGCGATGTCGATCGCGGAGATCGCAAACGACGCGATGCCGCCGCGGCCGACATAGTGCACATGCCATTCGCTGAAATCGTGGACGCCCTCGACATCCGCCGCATCCATGCCGATCATCGCAGGCGCCAGGTCATGGTCGATCATGGCCTTGATCGCATGCCCTCCCTTGCCACCGGTGTAGGTGTAGCCCGTGCCCCGGCTGCCATCCGAAAGCACCACGGTCGCGGTCACCAATTCGAAATGGGTGTGTGCGCCGTGCTTGGCGTCCGTCAGGACTTCAGTCAGGGGAACCTTGAAGAGCTGGCTCGTGATTTTCGCGATGGAACGCATGGACCTTTCCTTGAAGCTGCCGCTCGAGACCGCGAAGCGATGGTAGCGCCGGACAAGTGCTTACCCCGCACCGTGTTGTCGAGTGCTCGAGCCGCGCAGGTTCCTCGCGCTGCGCCCTATCCCAGCGCGTCGTTCACCTGCTCGCGGAACTCCGTCAGGCTGACCGCCGTGCCGAGCTCCCGCGGCAGCGCGTCACGTATCGAGAACACGCCAAGGATCTTCGCGCCCGACGTCAACGGCAGGTGGCGGAAGCCGCGTTCGAGCATCAGCACCACGGCGTCGGACACCGGCGTTTCGGGCGGCACGCAGATCGGGTTGGGCGTCATGACCTCGCGCACCGCCGTGCGGTCGGGATCGAGCCCTCGGGCCAGCACGCGGGTCATCAGGTCGCGCTCGGTCAGGATGCCCAGCAGCATGTCGGGCAGTTCCATGACGAGCACGCTGCCGCAGTTGGCGCGCGTCATCGCGCATGCGGCGTCGCGCGCACTGGCCTGCGGACCCAGGCTGATCACGTGCTTGCGCGAGATGGATTGGAAAACGGTGCGCTCGGCCATGGTGCGCCCTCCGGAAAGGAACGTAATGGTGCCGCCGGACGCCGCTCAGCGCAAGGAGGCGTTGAGCCGCGCGAGCGCCTCGGCGCCGGGGCACAGTTCGGCCGGGCCCAGCGCGTTGAGCGGCCGGTCGCTGGTGTTGAGCGCGGTGTGAAGGTCGCTGGCCAGCGGATCGACGTAGAGCAGGCCGGTCACCACCTCGCCCCTCTCCTGGTGCCGCTGCATGTAGGCCATGGCGGCATAACGGTCTCCGGGGTTGTAGTCGGGATGCAGGCTGCGCAGGCGCAGCAGCGTGCCGTCGTGCTGGCGCACGTCCACCACTTCGCCCGGCCCCATGTCGACAGTGATCTCTTCCCGCCCGCTGATGAAGTCGATGCGGCTCACCGCCTCGTTGTGCTCGCGCACGTAGTCGTAGCTCTTGGTGCTGCCCGGGTGGTTGTTGAAGGCGACGCAGGGACTGATCACGTCGATGAAGGCGGCGCCGCCGTGGCTGATCGCTCCCTTGATCAGCGGCACCAGCTGCGCCTTGTTGCCCGAGAAGCCCCGCCCCACGTAGCTGGCGCCCAGCTGCAGCGCCATGGCCACCAGGTCCACCGGGCTGTCGCTGTTGACCAGGCCCTTCTTGCTCTTGGAGCCCTGGTCGGCCGTGGCCGAGAACTGTCCCTTGGTCAGGCCGTAGACGCCGTTGTTCTCCACGATGTAGGCCATGCGCACGCCGCGCCGCATGGCGTGGGCGAACTGGCCCAGGCCGATGGACGCCGAATCGCCGTCGCCCGAAACGCCCAGGTACAGCAGGTCGCGGTTGGCCAGGTTGGCGCCGGTCAGCACGCTGGGCATGCGGCCATGCACCGTGTTGAAGCCGTGCGACGCGCCCAGGAAGTAGTCCGGCGTCTTGGAGCTGCAGCCGATGCCCGAGAGCTTGGCCACGCGGTGCGGCTCGATGTCCAGCTCCCAGCAGGCCTCGATGATGGCGGCGGAGATCGAGTCGTGGCCGCAGCCGGCGCACAGCGTGGAGATCTTGCCCTCGTAGTCGCGCCGCGTATAGCCGACCTTGTTGGTGGCCAGCGTCGGATGGTGCAGCCGGGGCTTGGCGAGGTAGGTCATGCAGCTTCCTTCGTGCCGGCGGCGCCGGCGGCTTGCGTCTTCCGCACATGCGCGCTGATGGCCTGGACGATGAAGCGCGCCGTGATGGGCGTGCCATCGAAGTGCAGCACCCGCACCAGCCGGGCGGGATCGATGTCCAGCTCGTTGACCAGCAGGCTGCGCATCTGCGCATCGCGGTTCTGCTCGACCACGAACACCTGCCGGTGCTGCGCCAGGAACTGCACCACGCTGTCCGGGAAGGGAAAGGCGCGCAGCCGCAGCGCGTCGAGGTGGATGCCGCGCGCTTCCAGCGCCTGCAGCGCCTCGTGCATCGACGGGCTGGTCGAACCGAAATAGATCACGCCCAGTTCGGTCTTCCCGGCGGCGGGGCGCAGCACGGGCTGCGGCACCAGCGTGGCCGCGGTCGCGAACTTCTTCAGCAGCCGCTCCATGTTGTAGATGTAGTCCGGCCCGCGCTCCGAATACCGGGCATAGGCGTCGCGCGTGGTGCCGCGGGTGAAGTAGCTGCCCTTGGTCGGGTGCGTGCCCGGCAGCGTGCGCCAGGGAATGCCGTCGCCGTCCACGTCCTTGTAGCGGCCGAAGTCGCGGCCGGCCTCGAGCTCCTCGGCGCTCATGACCTTGCCGCGGTCGTAGGCCTTGCTGTCGTCCCAGGTGAAGGGTGCACACAGGCGCTGGTTCATGCCGATGTCCAGGTCCGTCATCAGGAACACCGGCGTCTGCAGCCGGTCGGCCAGGTCCAGCGCCGCCGCCGCATGCTCGAAGCACTCGTGCGGATCCTCGGGAAACAGCAGCACGTGCCTGGTGTCGCCGTGCGAGGCGTAGGCGCAGGCCAGGATGTCGGCCTGCTGCGTGCGCGTCGGCATGCCGGTGGAAGGGCCGCCGCGCTGCACGTCGATGATGGTGACCGGAATCTCGGCGAAGTAGGCCAGGCCGATGAACTCGGCCATCAGCGAGATGCCGGGCCCCGAGGTGGCCGTGAAGGCCCGCGCGCCGTTCCAGCCGGCGCCGACCACCATGCCGATGGAGGCGAGTTCGTCCTCCGCCTGCACGATGGCGAAGCGCTGCTGGCCGGTGGCCGGGTCGACGCGGAACTTGGTGCAGTACTTCTGGAAGGCCTCGGCCACCGAGGACGACGGCGTGATCGGATACCAGGCCGCGACCGTGGCGCCGCCATACACGCAGCCCAGCGCTGCGGCGCTGTTGCCGTCCACGAAGATGCGGTCGCCCACCCGATCGGCGCGGCGCACCTGGAGCCCCAGGGGTTCGCGCAGGTTCTCGCGCGCGAAGTCGCAGCCCAGGTGCAGCGCCTGCACATTGGAGGCCAGGAGTTTTTCCTTGCCCTTGTACTGTTCGCCGAACAGCTTCTCGACCACTTCCGGCTCGATGCCGAGCAGGATCGCCAGGGCGCCCACGTAGACGATGTTCTTGAACAGCTGGCGCTGGCGCGGGTCCTGGTAGACGGCGTTGCAGATCTCGGTCAGCGGCATGCCGATCACGCGGATGTCGCTGCGGAATTTCGACGGCGGCAGCGGCCGCGTGCTGTCGTAGAAGAGATAGCCGCCGGGCTCCAGCTCGGCCAGGTCGGCGTCCCAGGTCTGCGGGTTCATCGCCACCATCATGTCGGTGCCGCCGCGCCGCCCCAGATGGCCCTCTTCGGTCACGCGCACCTCGTACCAGGTCGGCAGGCCCTGGATGTTGCTCGGGAAGATGTTGCGCGGGCTCACCGGCACGCCCATGCGCAGGATGGCCTTGGCGAACAGTTCGTTGGCCGAGGCCGATCCCGAACCGTTGACGTTGGCGAACTTGATGACGAAGTCGTTGACCGCCTCGATGGGGGCGACCCCTGCGCCCGTCGTCCCGTGTGCCTTGCCGCCTTCCGGGGGCGCCATCGCCCCGTCGGGCGGCCGGACGGCGCTCATCGGGCCACCTCCTGCCCCGCCGTCGCCATCTTCAGCAGGAACTTCTGCATGTCCCACGCGCCCGTGGGGCAGCGCTCGGCGCACAGGCCACAGTGCAGGCAGACGTCTTCGTCCTTGACCATCACGCGGCCCGTCTTGAGCCCGCCCGACACGTACAGGTCCTGCGCCAGGTTGAGCGCCGGCGCCTTGAGCCGCTGGCGCAGATCCGCCTCGTCGCCGTCGGTGGTGAAGCTGATGCAGTCCATCGGACAGATGTCCACGCAGGCATCGCATTCGATGCACGCGGATTCGGTGAACACCGTCTGCACGTCGCAGTTCAGGCAGCGCTCGGCCTCCTTGAAGGCGGTGGCGGCGTCGAAGCCCAGCTCCACCTCCACCCGGATGCTGGCCAGCGCCGCCTCGGCCTTGGCCCACGGCACCTTGTAGCGCAGGTCGTTGGAGGTGTCGTTGTCGTAGCTCCACTCGTGGATGCCCATCTTCTGCGAGATCAGATTGGTCATCGGCGCCGGGCGCACGTACACCGGCTCGGCGCGCAGCAACTTGTCGATCGACACCGCCGCCTCATGGCCGTGGGCCACGGCCGTGATGATGTTCTTCGGGCCGAAGGCCGCATCGCCGCCGAAGAACACATGGGGCACCGTCGACTGGAAGGTGTTCTTGTCGAGCGCGGGCAGGCCCGAGCTGTCGAAGGCGATGCCGCAATCGCGCTCGATCCACGGGAAGGCGTTCTCCTGGCCCACCGCCACCAGCACCTCGTCGCATTCGAACCAGGCATCGGGCTCGCCGGTGGGCACCAGCTTTCGGCGGCCCTGCGCGTCGTACTCGGCGCGGACCCGCTCGAAGGTCATGCCCTGCAGCCGGCCCTCGTCGTGCACGAAGGCCTTGGGCACGTGGAAGTCGATGATCGGAATGCCTTCGTGCTGCGCGTCTTCCTTCTCCCAGGGCGAGGCCTTCATCTCGTCGAAGCCGCTGCGCACGATCACCTTCACGTCGCTGCCGCCCAGGCGCCGGGCCGAGCGGCAGCAGTCCATGGCCGTGTTGCCGCCGCCCAGCACGATCACGCGCCGGCCGATGCGGCTCACATGCCCGAAGGACACGGAATTGAGCCAGTCGATGCCGATGTGGATGCCGGCCGCCGCTTCCCGGCGCCCGGGAATGTCCAGGTCGCGCCCGCGCGGCGCGCCGCAGCCGACGAAGATCGCGTCCCACTCCTCGGCCATCAGCGCCTTCATCGATCCGATGCGCTCGCCGCCGCGGAACTCGACGCCCAGGTCCAGGATGTAGCCGGTCTCCTCGTCGATCACCGACTCGGGCAGCCGAAAACGCGGGATCTGCGTGCGGATGAAGCCGCCGGCCTTGGCGTCCTCGTCGAACACCGTCACCTCGTAGCCCAGCGGCGCGAGGTCGCGCGCGACGGTGAGCGAGGCCGGCCCTGCGCCTATACAGGCGACACGCTTGCCGTTCTTCGGCGCCGGCTTGGGCATGCGCGCACGCACGTCCTCCTTCATGTCGGCCGCCACGCGCTTGAGCCGGCAGATCGCCACCGGCTCGGGATCCTTCGCATTGCTTTCTTCCACCCGCCCGCGACGGCAGGCCGGCTCGCAGGGCCGGTCGCAGGTGCGCCCCAGGATGCCGGGAAACACGTTGGAGACCCAGTTGACCATGTAGGCGTCGCTGTAGCGGCGCTGCGCGATCATGCGGATGTATTCGGGGACGGGGGTGTGCGCCGGGCAGGCGTACTGGCAATCGACGACCTTGTGGAAATAGGCCGGGTTGGCAATGTCGGTTCGCTGCAAGGCGTGCCTCCTGACAGTCGCCCGGAACCCCGGAGGGGCCGGCGAGCGGCGCTGCGGCAAGTATGCGCCGCGCCGGCCGCCGCCGGGCCTTGGTGGAATCCCGCAGGTGCCCCGCTACCGGCGATACATGTAGACCTGCCCCTCGACCCCGTGTCCGAGGTGCGTCGCACCGGACGAGACCGGGTCGAGCCTGCAGCACGCCTCGACCGAATCGGCGTGCGATTGCGGCACGACGATCATGACTTCGCGCAGGCCCGAATCGAAGGCGTAGTCGACCAGGACATCGGCGACCTGCGTCAGCAGTTCCACGGAGGCATGCGCCTCGCTCAGCGTCACGCAGACATGCCCGATGCCCGCCACGGCATCGGAACGCGGTTCGAGGATCGCATTGGCAATGCCGATGCGCTCGCCGTCTTCGGACAGGACGTCGAAGAAGACCACGGGCGCGCCGGTAGCCACGTAGGTCTTCTGCGAGCGGGCGGCAATCTGGAACCCCTCGCCCACCATCCTGGCCGGAAGAACGATCTCTTCCCCCGGCGCCGGAGCACGAAGCAACGAACGGGCTGGACTGGTCATGACGGGACCTCCATCGGCGAGCCATTTCCTGCGCGGGGCAAAAAGCATAATCCCGCGGGCCGCGCATGTCATCTGGCAAACTGTCACGCGCAAGGCAGACCTGCAACCAAGCCCAACGCACTCGAGAACCATGAAGGCGCAAGAACGGGAAGCGCTGCTCCAGGCACTGAAGACCCGCTTCGAGAAGAACATGCACCGGCACAAGGCCATCGCCTGGGCCGACGTGCGCAGCCGGCTCGAAGCCAGCCCCCGCGCACTGCGCTCGCTGCGCGAAATGGAAGCCACGGGCGGAGAGCCCGACGTCATCGGCCAGGACCCGGCAACCGGCCATTACGTCTTCTGCGACTGCGCCGCGGAGACCCCCATCGGCCGCAGGAGCGTCTGCTACGACCGCGAAGCGCTCGACGCCCGCAAGAAACACAAGCCGCAGGACAGCGCGGTCGAGATGGCCGCCGCCATGGGCATCGACCTGCTGACCGAGGAACAGTATCGGCAACTGCAGGCGCTCGGCGAGTTCGACCTCAAGACCTCGAGCTGGATCGCGACCCCTCCCGACCTCCGGGCGCTCGGCGGCGCCCTCTTCGGCGATCGCCGCTACGGCCGCGTGTTCGTCTATCACAACGGCGCGCAGTCGTACTACGCGGCCAGGGGCTTCCGCGCGGCACTCCGGGCGTGAGCCCGCGCCCTACTTGCAGGCGAAGCTGGCCGCCGACTCCAGATCGCCGCCCACATAGCTCGCCACCTTCGGATACGGGCACAGGGGCCGCGTGCGGGCGGCCGACCAGCCGGCGGGCAGTTCCGTGTTGACCACGTTGGCGCCGGCGCCGCGCGCGGTGGCCACCACGGAATCAGGCGCCTTGCCCTTTTCCACCCAGGCCACCAGCGGCGTCAGCATGTCGAACTGGTCCGTGGCCGGGCCTCGTCCGCAATGGTTCATGCCGGGCACCGGGAAGAAGCGCGCAAAGCCGGAGGCATCGCCGCCATTGGCCGCACGCAGTTCGTCATACCAGCGCGTCGTGTCGTCCGACGAGAACACCGCGTCGCTGGTGCCGTGGTAGACCATGAGCTTGCTGCCGCGGTCGCGCAGCGCCGCGAGGTTGCCCGGGTTCGGCGGCGTCATGAAGGACATGGCCGATTCCGTGTAGAGCGCGGTGGTCGCGAAGATGCCCGGCGCATCGGCGTCCATGCTGAAGCCCAGCGCGAAGTCGATGCCTGAGGGGCGGCTCGTGCCCAGCGGCGGCGAACTGAACACGAACCCGACCGCGGCCGTGTCCAGGTTCTGCGAATTGGAGAACTCCCACTGCCGCCAATCGGCGCCGTTGATGCCCGCGTCGTAGGGAAAGCCGCTGTAGAGCGCGGCGCCCGCGGTGTTGCGCGCGCCGCCGAAGATGTTGTCGAGCACGGTCTTCTGCGCGGCCGTGAGGCAGCTGCCGTCGCGGGCGCCGCTGCAGGTGGGAACGTCGGTGGCCAGCTTGAAGGCGGCCTTGCATGCCTGCACATCCGCGACGATGCCGTCGGTTGCGCCGTCCAGCGCATCGCACTTCGAGCGCACCGCGGCGGCCACCGTGTTCATCTCGGCCTGCGTGAAGGCCGTCTGCAGGTCCGGCTTGCCCGCCGGCGTGTTGGCGGTCGTCACCTGGGCGTACTGCTGCACGCCGTAGAGCTGCGCGACCGCGGCCTTCGGCAGGTTGAAGCCGGGATTGCCCGCCAGGATGCCGTCGTACTCGTTGGCGGAGCGCGCGGCCGCGACCATCGCATGCCGGCCGCCGTTGGAGCAGCCGCCGAAATAGGAGCGGTCGGCCCCGCGGCCATAAGCCTTGGCGATCAGGTTCTTGGCCATCGGCGTGAGTTGCGCGACGGCGTTGTAGCCGTAGTCCAGGCGCGCCTGCGGATCGATGCCGAAGACGGGGTTCTGCGCGCCCGAGTGGCCCGCATCGGAGCTGATCACGGCAAAGCCCATGTGCAGCGCGGTGGTCGTGGGCGCCCCTCCCCCGACCCCGCCCGAGGCCGGGACCACGCTTCCGTCGAGCCCGCCGTTGGCCTGGTAGAAGAAGCGCCCGTTCCAGTCGACCGGCAGGCGCATCTCGAAGCCGATCGCATAGGTGCGGCCGTCGACGCTGCTGGTGCGTTCGTTCATCTTTCCCTGCACCAGGCAGTGCGCGGGCGTGGGCGTGCTCACGCCGGCCACCGTGAGGGTGCCGGCCGCCACGGAAGTGATGCTGGTGTAGGCCGTGCCGTTGAAGGCGGCCTTGCTCGCGAGGTCGGTGCACGACTGCAGCGTGCCGGGTCGTGCCTCCGGCGAAGCCGCGGGCGGCGGCGCAGCGGGCGCAGGCGGCGGTGCCGCCGGTGCGGCCGGAACGATCGGCAGGAATGCAAAGCCGCTCCCGCCGCCGCCTCCACCACAGGCCGCGAGCAAGGCGGCCGCACCCACCGCGGCCCATGCCGGCCGCCGGGACGATGACACGATGTGATCCATGCTGGTCTCCTCGGCCGGCGGCGCTTCGTCGGCCACAAAGGTTATTGAAGATAACCAATGTAGTTTTGATTCATAACCAAAAAAACGAGGACAAACCCGGATGCCGCCGGACCGCGCTAGGCGCTCCCGTCACCCAGGTAGCTGCGCAGGCCTTCAAGCTCGATCACCTCGACGCCGCCGTGCTCCACCCGCAGCAGGCCTGCGCGCTCGAGCGCATGCAGTGCCCGGTTGGCGCGCTGGCGCGAGACCGCGGACAGGAGCCCGATCTCATCCTGGGTCAGGCGTATGAAGCTGCTCGCCTGCGGATAGAGGATCGGGTCGAACAGGCTGGCCAGGCAGCGTGCAACGCGCGCGTCGGGCCCCAGCAAGCGGTCGAACTCCATGAGGCCGATGAACAGGCTCAGGCGCGCATTGATGTGCGACAGGAGGAAGCGGTCGAAATCGAGGTTCGTCGACACGAGGCGTTCGAAGGTGTGGCGCGGCACGCAGGCCACGCGCGTCGGACGCATGGCCACGCCGTCGTAGCGCCACGGGCCGGGCTTCAGCAGCGAGCCTTCGCCGGCCCAGCCACCCGAAGTCACGCCGGTGAAAGTGGAAACGCGGCCATCGGCCAGGGACAGCGACATCTTCACCAGACCCTCGATGACGCCGAGCCAGAGATCCGCGGGCTCGCCGCGGCGCATCACGAAACCGCCGGCCGGCACCTCGCGCTCGTACGACTCGCGCACCACGCGGTCGAGTTCCTCGGCCGCCAGGGTCTTCGCCCACAAGCTCTCGCGGAGCATGGTCTCCATGGCCTTCGACGGCATTCGTGTTTCCTCGGCTCGCTGGCCCACTCTTCCGCCCGCGCCGGCCCTGCGTGGGGAGGCCTGCGGGGCGCGTAAGGAATGTCTTCAAAAAGACATTTTTGCGGCGGCGATCATGACATATTGGCCACCGTTCGCCACAACACAACCATAAGACTGGAGACAAGGATGGAACATCCGGAATCCGGCGCGGGCCCCACGCCTGCGCCATCTCATGACGAACCGCCGGGCATGCGCCGGCGCGACCTGCTGGGATACGCGGCCTCTGCGCCGCTGATTTCAGCCGCCGCGGGACTCGGCGGCCTGGCGGCCCCTTCGTCGGCGCGGGCCGCGATACTGCCGATGACCCCGCCTGACACGACCGACCTGATCGACATCGGCGATGCGGTGACGGTCACGGCGCTGCCGACCATGCCGCTGGTCAAGGTGAGTAACCTGGCGAACGGCCGCGTCCGGCTGGAGCTGCCGCGCTTCGAATCGGGCCAGGGCATCGCCACCGCCGCCGCGATGATGCTGGCCGACAAGCTGGGCCTGCCGCTGAACGCGATCGAGGTCGGCTCCGCCGACGCCAGTCCGGAGCTGATGTTCAACCAGCTCACCGGAGGCTCCTCGAGCGTGCGTTCGCTGCATGCGGGCATGCCGCTGATCGGCGGGCTGGCCACGGGCTCCGCCAACGCGGTGGTCGGCCAGCGCGTGACGCGGCTCGACGCGCTGGACATCGTGACCGGACGCAAGAAGTTCACGCTCGACCAGGCCGTGCCTGACGCCAAGCCGACCATGGTGTGCCGGCCGCCCACCATCAACGGCCAGTTCGTGCGCATCAACAACACGACCGCGGTGATGGGCATGCCCGGCGTCCTGGGCATCGCGCCGATTCCCGCCACGAACGGCATCGTGCCCACGCCGCCCGGTGTGGCGGTGATGGCCGAGACCTTCGGCCAGGCCTGGGCCGCGGTGAATGCGCTCGACGTCACCTGGACCGCGGGTGCGGTCGCCGGCGAGTCCAATGCCAGCATCCAGCAGCAGCTCAAATCCGCGCTGCTGCCCTTCCTGCTGCCGCCGCTGGGTGCTCTGACCGTCGAGGGGGAATTCGAGTTCGCCGCGGTCTCGCACTGCCCGATGGAAACGGAATGTGCCATTGCCGACGTGCGCGTCGACCGCGCCGAGATCTGGTCCGGCCTGCAGAGTCCGATCGTCACGCAGCAGGCGGTGGCAGCCGATCTGGGCCTGCCGCTGGACAAGGTCAAGGTGCATGCCGTGCCCTCAGGAGGCTCCTTCGGGCGCCGGCTGTTCTGGGACGCGACGCTGCAAGCGGTACAGGTCTCCAAGGCGCTGGGCCGGCCCTGCCGCCTGATGTACCACCGCACCGACGACATGCGCCACGGCCGCGTGCGCCCGCCGATGTTCCATCGGGCGCGCGCCACGATGCTGCTGGGCCAGGTCATCTCTTTCGAGCAGCGCATCGCCGGCGTGCGGCTCGACACGCGCCACGGCTTCGGCGAGATGCTGGGCGCCGCGGCCATTGCACTGCCCAACGGCTTTCCGCAGACGGTGGGCAACTTCGCCATCGAGCAGGTCATGTTCAAGACCATGGTCGCTTCGCCGTACAACTTCGGCGTCACCACCAAGCTGCTGACACCGGTCGCGATGGACATCAACACCTGCTCCTACCGCTCGGTGCACATCCAGCCCTCGCGCCTGGTGGAGGAGATCCTGGTCGACGAGATGGCCAGGGCGCTGCGCAAGGACCCGGTCGCCTTCCGCCTCGAATACCTGCGCCTGCCGCGCGCACGTGCGGTGCTGAAGGCCGTGGCCGAGGCGGCGCAATGGGGCAAGGCCATGCCGGCGGGGTTTGCACAGGGCGTGGGCGTGCACCAGGAGTCGAAGTCCTTCACCGCCTGCATCGTCGAGATCGACGCGCGCGTGCCGACCGACCTCAAGGTGACCCGCGCCACCATCGCGATCGACGTCGGCACCCCCATCAACCCCTCGGGCATCGAGGCGCAGATGCAGGGCGGCCTGTGCGAGTCGATCTCCATCGTGCTGACGGCCGGGCTGCACATCCAGAACGGCCTGCCGCTGGAGGGCAGCTACTCGCAGTACCACTTCGCGCGCATGAAGAACTACCCGAAGGACGTGAAGGTCATCATCATGCCGCCCAGCAGCGGCGAGGCGATCGGCGGCCTGGGCGAGGTGGGCCTGTCGGCCAGCTCGGGCGCGATCGCCAACGCCTATGCGCGCGCCACCGGCAAGAAGCCGCGAAGTTTTCCGCTGAACTTCCCCGTCGATTTCACCCCCATCCCCCCGGGCAAGCTGCCCACGCCGGTCGTCGTGCCGGTCCCCGCCTGAGGAATCCGCCATGCCTGTCCAATCTTTCAAGGTGAACGGCGGCCACGTCGACGTCGAGGCGCCCGACGACATGGCCCTGCTCTGGGTGCTGCGCGACAAGCTCGGCATCACCGGCCCGAAGTACGGCTGCGGCATCAACGTGTGCAAGGCCTGCACCTGCCACGTGGACGGCAAGGCGGTCACCGCCTGCTCGACGCGCGTGATGGACGTGCGCGGCCGGCAGGTGACAACCATCGAGGGGCTGGCCAACGGCAACACGCTGCATCCGGTGCAGCAGGCCTGGATGAACCTCGACGTGCCGCAATGCGGCTTCTGCCAACCGGGCCAGATCATGGCGGCGGTCGACCTGCTGCGACGCACCCGCAATCCCACCGACGCGGACATCGACGCCATCGAGAACGTGTGCCGCTGCGGCACCTACGGCCGCGTCCGCGAAGCGATCAAGGCAGCTGCGGCGATGATGGGTTAGCAGGTCGGCACGCGTCGGCGGACACAGCTGCGAGCTCCATTTCGGGGGGCCCGCACGCCAGCTGCGCTTCGAAGTGGACGGCGCGAACACCGGCCGTCAAAATGTTTCGAATGTTTCATTCAAAAACACCCCATTTGGTGATGCACGTCCGTTCTGTAACGCCTAGCCTCTGATGCGTAAGCTAATAACGACAGGAGACGGCCATGATTCCTCAGCTGCGCAACCCCTCCGTCGGCCGGCACGGGGCGTCCGGTCTCATCCAGCATGACGATGCGCAGGCCTGGGAGCAGCTCAACGAGCGGCCTTTCGCGTTCCGGCATGGCCTGGCCGGCCATCCGCTGTTGTCGATCGAGCGCCTGGCGCGCCTGTCGGAGCGCGCGTTCGACCGCGACCACTACAAGCGCTACTTCAAGGCCGCCGAGCTGAAGCTGCCGCGCGACACGCTCAAGGCGCGGTTCCGCGAAAGCATCGAGCAGATCGGCGAGAACGGCAAATGGGTGGCGCTGCACTACATCGACGAGATGGATCCCGAGTACGGCGAGCTCTTCGATCTGCTGCTGGCCGACGTCGAGGAGATCACCCGCCGCCCGGTACGCAGCCAGATGACATGGGGCAGCCTCTCGGTGTTCCTGAGCGCGCCGTGGCTGCCGGTGGCCTACCACTTCGACCACGAGACCAACTTCCTCATGCAGGTGCAGGGGGAGAAGGATCTGCACCTTTATCCGCGCGAGTTCGGCACGCTGACGGCGCCGGAGATCGAGGACTTCTACCGCCACAACCCGGTGGCCGGCATCTACCGCGACGAACTCGCGGATGCCGGCAGCGCCTGGAGGCTCGTGCCCGGCATCGGCGTCCATCATCCGCCCCTTGCGCCGCATCGCATCCAGAACGGCAAGGACGTGTCGGTGAGCCTGGCGCTCTACTACGTGATGCCGGAGATGGAGGAGCGCGGGCACGTCTACCAGGTGAACTACTGCATGCGCAAGCTGGGCTTGCGTCCGCGCGCGCCGGGCGAATCGGTGCGTTCGGACCGGATGAAGATCAAGCTCATGCGCGCGCTTTCAACCTCGAACCCGCGCACGCACGATGAGCTGCTTTATTCGGGCGTTTCGCGGCTCGCCGCGCCGTTCCGATGGGCCAAGCACCTGCGCGAGGGCCGGGCGTAGCCAAGTTCGACACGCCGTCTTCCCAGGCGTACCGAACGGCATGATTTGTTGCATACCGGCCATGCCCGGCCGCTGGCAAGGCCGGGGCTCCCCAGCTCACACCACCGGCGGCAATCGATCCAGCAGCTTGTCGAGCGTGATCGGATAGCTGCGCACCCGAACGCCCGTGGCGTTGTAGACCGCGTTGGCCACCGCGGCCGCGACGCCGCATATGCCCAGTTCCCCCACCCCCTTGGCCTTCATCGGCGAGGAGATCGGGTCGGTTTCGTCGAGGAAGATCACCTCCTGGTGGGGAATGTCGGCATGCACCGGCACCTCGTAGCCCGCGAGGTCGTGGTTGACGAAGAAGCCATGCCGCTTGTCGAGCGCCAGCTCTTCCATCAGCGCCCCGCCGACGCCCATCGTCATGGCACCGATCACCTGGCTGCGCGCCGACTTGGGGTTCAGGATGCGCCCCGCCGCGCACACCGCGAGCATGCGCCGCACGCGGATCTCGCCGGTGGCGGCATCGACGCCCACCTCCACGAAATGCGCGCCGAAGGTCGATTGCTGGTACTGCTTGTCGAGGTCGCCGTATTCGATGCCGTCCTCGGCCATCAAACCTTCAGCGCCCGCTGCTTCGGCCAGCGGCACCGCACGCTCGCCGGCGCGCACCATGCCGTCCACGAATTCCACCTCGACCGCGCCGAAGCCCAGCTTGCGTGCCACGGCCTCGCGCAGCTTCATGCACGCCGCATAGACGCCCGAGGTCGAGTTGTTGGCGCCCCACTGCCCGCCCGAGCCGGCCGACACGGGATAGGCCGAGTCGCCCAGCCGCACGAGCACCCGGTCCAGCGGCACGCCCATCGTCTCGGCCGCGGTCTGCGCGATGATGGTGTACGAGCCGGTGCCGATGTCGGTCATGTCGGTTTCCACCGTGACCATGCCCCGGTTGTCCAGCCGCACGCGCGCGGCCGACTTGGTCAGGAGGTTGTTGCGGAACGCCGCGGCAACGCCCATTCCCACGAGCCAGCGACCGTCGCGCTGCTGTCCCGGCGTGGCGTTGCGCCTGCTCCAGCCGAAGCGCTCGGCGCCCGTGCGCAGGCATTCGATCAGCCGGCGCTGGGAAAACGGACGCTGCGGCTTCTCCGGATCGACCTGCGTGTCGTTGCGCACGCGGAATTCGACCGGGTCGATCGCGAGCTTCTCCGCCATCTCGTCCATCGCGATCTCCAGCGCCATCATGCCCGGCGCCTCGCCCGGCGCGCGCATGGCGTTGCCCTCGGGCAGGTCCAGCACGGCCAGCCGCGTGGTCGTCAGGCGGTTGGCGCCGGCGTACAGCAGCCGGCTCTGGTTGACCGCGGTTTCCGGCTGTCCGCCCGGCAGGTCGCCGGACCAGCCTTCGTGCGCGATGGCGGTGATCTTGCCGTCCCTCGCCGCGCCGATGCGGATGCGCTGGATGGTCGCGGGCCGGTGCGTGGTGTTGTTCATCATCAGGGGCCGCTGCAAGGCCACCTTCACGGGCCGCTTGGCGGCCCGCGCGCCCAGCGCGGCCAGCAGCGCATCTGCGCGCACGAACAGCTTGCCGCCGAAGCCGCCGCCGATGAAGGGCGAGACCAGGCGCACGTTCTCCTTCGCGATGCCGAGCGTCTTGGCGACATCGCCGACGCCCCACGCAATCATCTGGTTCGATGTCCAGATCGTGAGCTTGTCGCCCTGCCACTGCGCAATGGAGGCGTGCGGTTCCATCATCGCGTGCGACTCGTCGGGCGTGGTGTAGGTGGCATCGAGCTGCACGGGGGCCGCGGCGAACGCGCCCGCGAAGTCGCCCGCCTTTGTCAGCGGCTCGCCGGAAAACGGATCGGCCTTGGGCATCTGCGCCGCATCCTTTTCGGCGGCCAGGTCGAAGCGCCCCGGCGCACGCGTGTATCCGATGCGCACCAGCTGCGCCGCGGCGCGCGCCTGCTCGAAGGTGTTGGCCACGACGAGCGCGACGGCCTGGTGGTAGTGGTCGATCTCGGGGCCGCCCAGGAGCCTGGCCGTATTGAAGTCGCCCTTGCCGAGCTTGCCGGCATTGCGCGCGGTGATGATGGCCAGCACGCCCGGCGCGGCGCGCGCGGCGCCCAGGTCCATCGAGGCGATGCGGCCTTTCGCGATGCCGGCACCCACCACCCAGCCATAGGCGGCGTTGGGCACCTCGGTGTGGCGTTCGTAGGCGTAGCGTGCGGTGCCGGTGGTCTTCATCGGGCCGTCGATGCGGTCGGTCGGCTTGCCGATGATCTTGAGCTGGTCGATCGGATTGGTGGTGGCGGGCGTGTCGAATTTCATGCGGCTCAGCTCCTTGCTTGCGCCAGTGCCGCGGCCAGCGCGCGCTCGGCCAACGGCAACTTGAATGCGTTCTCGTGCGTCGGCTGTGCGCCGGCCAGCAGCTGCGCGGTCACCGCCTTGGCGCCTTGGGGCATCGCCGCCTCCGCGGCCTCCACGCGCCACGGCTTGTGCGCCACGCCGCCCAGTGCGACGCGGCCCGAGCCGTCGCGCTGCACGACCGCCGCAACGGACACCAGCGCAAAGGCATAGGAGGCGCGGTCGCGCACCTTGCGGTAGATCTGCGTGCCGCCGATCGGCTTGGGAAGCGTGACGCCGGTGACCAGCTCGTCCCGCTCCAGCGCCGTCTCGATGTGCGGCGTGTTGCCGGGCAGGCGGTGGAAGTCCGCGATCGGGATCACGCGGGTGCGGCCGTCGGGGCGCACCGTCTCCACCGCCGCGTCGAGCACGCGCATCGCCACCGCCATGTCGCTCGGATTCGTCGCGATGCAGGCCGTGCTCGTGCCGACCACTGCATGCTGGCGCGTGATGCCGCCGATGGCGCTGCAGCCGCTGCCGGCCTGGCGCTTGTTGCACGGCTGGTCGGTGTCGTAGAAGTAGGGGCAGCGCGTGCGCTGCAGCAGGTTGCCCGCCGTGGTGGCCTTGTTGCGCAACTGGCCGGAGGCGCCGGCCAGCAGCGCGCGCGACAGCACGCCGTAGTCGCGGCGCACGCGCTCGTCGGCGGCCAGGTCGGTGTTGCGCACCAGCGCGCCGATGCGCAGGCCGCCCTCGGGCGTCGGCTCGATCCTGTCCAGCGCCAGGCCGTTCACGTCGACCAGGTGCGTGGGCGCCTCGATCTGCAGCTTCATCAGGTCCAGCAGGTTGGTGCCGCCGGCAATGAACTTGGCGCCGGGGTTGCGTGCGACCGCGGCCGCCGCCTGCGCCGGGGACTGCGCCTTCTCGTAGGTGAAAGGCTTCATGCGCGGCTCCCGGCCACCTCGGTGATGGCATCGACGATGTTGGAGTAGGCGCCGCAGCGGCAGATGTTGCCGCTCATGCGCTCGCGCAGTTCCTCGGCCGACAGCAGCGGGCGCGCGGTGAGATCGACGCTCACGTGGCTCGGCACGCCCCGCTTGATTTCGTCGAGCACGGCCACCGCCGAGCAGATCTGGCCGGGCGTGCAGTAGCCGCACTGGTAGCCGTCGTGCTTGACGAAGGCGGCCTGCAGCGGATGCATGTTCTGCGGTGTGCCGAGGCCCTCGATGGTGGTGACCTGCCCGCCGTCGTGCATGACGGCCAGCGTCAGGCAGGAATTGATGCGCCGGCCGTCGGCAATGACCGTGCAGGCGCCGCACTGGCCGTGGTCGCAGCCCTTCTTGGTGCCAGGCAGGTGCAGGTGCTCGCGCAGTGCATCGAGCAAGGTGGTGCGCGTGTCGAGATCGAGCGAATGCGTTTGGCCGTTGACGTTGAGCGACAACTTCGCACGCGGTCCCGCGGCTGCCGGGGGCGCGGGCTGCGCGGCCGCGGCCGGTGCGGAAGCGGACGAAACCGCCGCGGCGGTGACCGCGCCGGCAATGAGTGCGTCGCGCCGAGAGATCAAGGGCAAGGGAATCGTGGGACTGTGCATGTCGGCTCCTGTCGTTCGAAGTTCGGGTGCATCGGCCATCGCTTTTTTGATATCACGCGCCACCGGCGGTCGCAATAGGAGAACGGATGCCATGCACCTGCGAACAGTTTCATCGTGTCTTCGGCTCCCCATTTTTCTGGCGCCGCGCGGGGATTGACAGGGGCATTCCGCTTGTTTTCTTGCCCAATCCGCTGATGCCGCAAGCTGCTGCTTACGGAAGTTCCTATGCCAGGCGCGGCAGCCCTTGCCTGGGCGCCTCGGCGCCCCGCGCGGCCCCTCGCAGCACCTCGATGTCCCGCTTGGGCGGCGCGCCGAACAGCCGGCTGTACTCGCGGCTGAACTGCGAGGGACTTTCATAGCCGACCCTGAACGCCGCACCGGCCGCATCGAAGTGTTCGCTCAGCATCAGCCGCTTCGCCTCGTTCAGCCGCAGCCATTTCTGGTACTGCAGCGGGCTCATCGCGGTGAGCTGGCGAAAGTGGTGGTGGAAGGTGGGTGCACTCATCTGCACGCGCGCCGCGAGTTCGTCGATGCGAAGCGGCATGGCGTAGTTCAGCTTCAGCCAGTCGATGGCCCGGGCGATCCGGTAGCCCTGTCCGTCCACCGATGCGATCTGCCGCAGCTTTGCAGCCTGGTCGCTCATCAGCAGCCGGTAGTGGATCTCGCGCTGGATCAGCGGTGCGAGCACCGGGATGGCGTGCGGCTCGTCCAGCAGTTCCAGCAGACGACAGAACGGCGCCAGGATGGCGGGCGTTGCCGCACCGATGCCCACCCCCACGCCGATCGGCCGGTCGCGCGGCGGCGGCAGGCCGCCCTGCGCGATCAGCTCGGCCAGTATGCGCACATCGAGCTTCAGCATCAGCCCCAGGCAGGGCTGCCCGGGGCTTGCCACCCTCACCTCCGAATTGGCAGGCACGTCCAACGAGGTGACGAGGAACCGCGAGGTGTCATAGGCATAGGCCTCGCCGCCGATCCACATCTGCTTCGCGCCCTGGGCAACCAGCACGATGCTCGGCTCGACCATGCACACCGCAGGCGGCGCGGGAGCATCGCGCCGGAAGAAGCCGAGGCCGGCGATGGGTGTTTCGAAGTCGCCCGCTCCGGGCGTCCGCGCGCCGATGATCTGCGCCATCGCTTCCTGTGGCGGCCTGCATTGAGCTGCCGCGTCGTCGTGTCTGGATGCCATGCTGCTTGGAGCCTTCGAAAAAGACTCTAACCCGCCGGCCCGGACTCCATCCACAAAAGTCCGCCACCGCCAGAGGATCAGGCAAGAAATCCAGCGGAGTGCGCAATCGATGGCCTGTGGATCCCGCCAACGCTCAATCGAGCCGCAGCTTCGCAACCCTGGCCAGCGACTGCCAGGCCGCAAGGTCGCGGCGCACCGTGGCCGCGAACTCGTCGGCGTCCTTGATCGGCGGGCGCGGCATGTTCTGCGCGGCGAACTTCTGGACGATCTCGTCGGCCGAGAGGATGCGGTTGATCTCCTGGTTCAAGCGCAGCACCACCTCGCGCGGCGTGCCGGCCGGCGCGAAGACGCCGTACCAGCCGTCCGCATCGAAGCGGTAGCCCTGCTCGGTCAGCGTGGGCACGTCGGGCAGCGCCGGCCCGCGCGCCGAGCCCGTGCAGCCCACGGCCTGCAGCTTGCCGCTGCGAATGTGGGGCACCGGCGATGCGATGTCGACGAAGCCCACGCCGATGCTGTTGCCCAGCAAGTCGCTCAGCAGCGGCGAGACGCCCTTGTAGGGGACGTGCACCATGTCCATGCCGTACTGCGCCTTGAGGCCTTCCATCACCAGGTGGCCAGTCGATCCGCTGCCCCAGGAGCCATAGGCCAGCTTGCCGGGGTCGGCCTTGGCATGGCGCACCAGATCCGCCAGCGTCCTGATGCCGGTGGCCGGGTTCGCCACCAGCAGGATGCCCGCGGCACCGACCTGGGCGACGGGCAGCAGGTCCTTCTGCGCGTCATAGGGCATCTTCGGCTGGATGACCGGGTTGATGGCGATGGCCGAGGACGGCGACAGCAGGATCGTGTAGCCGTCGTGCGGCGCCTTGGCGACCGCGTCGTTGCCGATCAGGCCGTTGGCGCCGGGCTTGTTGTCCACCACCACGGGCTGCCCGAGGGCCTGCTGCAGCGGCCCGGCCAGAAGTCGCGCGAAGATGTCCGAGCCCGCACCCGCGGGGCCGGACACGACCATGCGGATCGGGCGTGCCGGCCAGCCGCCGGCTTCGCTGGCGCGCAGCGGCGCTTGCAGCGCGAGCAGGCCCGCGCCGGCCAGCAGGCGGCGGCGGGAAATGGGGGTGTCGATCATGCGGTGTCTCCTTGTTCATGTTTCAGCGTTCGGCCGCGCCGGCACCGGGCCGCAGCACCTGCCCGGTCAGGAACTGCGCGCGTGCGCCGGCCAGGTAGCCGAGCAGCGGCAGGCAGGCCTCGGGCGCGAGGCCCGGCGGCAGCTCGAGTGCGTTGATGCGCAGTCCGTGCGCACCCCATTCGGCGGCCAGCGTGGCCACGAGCATGCGGGCCGCTTCGGCATCGCCGGCCAGCGCCCAGGGCAGCGCCGGAGCAGGCCGCGGCAGCAGCAGCGTGAGGCTGGCCAGCGCCGCATGGCGTGCGCGGAAGCCGCGGGCCGCATCGAGCACGGCCTCGAGCTGCGCGCCCGGCGGCGCATCGAGGGCGCGGCCGTCGACGACGGCGGGATAGCCCTGGCTGCCGGGGTGGTCCGCATGCGAGCGCGCCCACGCGTCCAGGGCGGCCTGCCAGGCTGGCTCGCGCACCGACTCACCATGCGGCCGAAGCGGCGCCTCGAACGCAAGCGGCGGATGCTCGCACGGCGGCAAGGGCTGGCTGCCGCCGCAGACGGAGGAGCCGCCATCGAGCACCAGCAGCTGCCCGGTGAGCACGCGCGCGGCCGCGCTGGCCAGGAAGCACAGCGCCTCGGCCATGTCCTCGGGCTCGGCCATCCGGCCCAGGGGAATCTTCGAGACCGCCTGCGCCGGATTCAGCCGGCCGCCATCGATCAGGCGCTGCACGAGTTCGGTCCGCACGAAGCCCGGCGCGAGCGTGGTCACCGTCCAGTCGGGCCGGGCCTGCGCGAGCGCCCGGCCCTGCGCGATCAGCCCGGCCTTGCTCGGGCTGTAGAGCCCGCGCCACGGAATGGCGCGCAGCCCTGCGCCGGAGGCCACGTTGACGATGCGCGCACCCGGCCGAAGCCGCGCCGCGCAGGCCTGCAACATGCGGGCCGGCGCCGCCAGGTTGAGCGCCAGCAGGCGCGCGGCCGTGCCGTCGTCGTGGCCGGACGTGGCCTCGGCGCCGCCGGCCGACAGGCCCGCGTTGTTGACGAGGGCATCGAGCGGCGGTATCTCCTGCCCCAGGCGCTCGATGCGGGCGGCATCCGTCAGGTCGGCCACCAGGCTCAGCGGCCGCTCGGCCTCGGCGGGCCAGAGGGCTTCGAGGCGCTGCAGCGCCTCTGCATCGGCGTCGACCAGCACGCAGCGCCAGCCGGCACGCGCGAGGCCCAGCGCCGCGGCGCGGCCGATGCCGGCGCCGGCGCCGGTGAGCAGCACCGTCGCCATCAGCCGCCCCGCACTTCGCGCAGCAGCGCATACACGGCGTCGTGCGGCGCCGCGGTGCCGACCGGCTGGCGCGCGCCGAACAGGACTGCATCGTCCTGCCTCAGCTCGGGCCGCGTGCGCTCCTCGATCCAGTCGTAGATCACCGTGCGCGCGGCCACGCGCCACTCGCCGCCGCGGCGCTCGAAGCGGTCCGCATAGCGGCCGCACAGGAAGGTTTCGCGATCGGGCTGCGCGGCCGTGGCCTGCAGCGCGAAGAAGCTGCTTTCCACCGCCGCGGCATCGCCATGCAGCTCGATCAGCACATTGCTGACCTGGTGGACACGCCGGCCGCCCTGCCGCAGTCTTTCCAGCGCCTGCGCGATGAAGCCGGCGGCGCTGCCGTTCCAGGCGCCGTGGCAGTCCGTGGCGTCCTCCCAGTAGGCGGAACGCAGGGCCGCCTCGTCACAGCGGTCGATGCCCCGGCAGTAGCGCAGCAGGCAATCGCGGATCGCCTCGCGGTCCAGCAGGGCCTGCAGGGTTGCCGGCCCTTGCACGGAGGCACTCATGCGGCTGCGGGCGCGGCGCGCCGGAACAGTTGCACCAGGTTGCCTTCGGGATCGCGCAGCGACAGCACGGCGCCATGGCTGCCCATGTCGCGCAGGCCCAGCACCTGTCCGCCGGCCGCGCCGATGCGTTCCGCCGCGCCCTCGAAGTCGTCCACCTCCAGCACCATCACCAGGCCGCTGGTGGCAGGCGTCGCCTCCTCGGCGCAGGCCAGCGCCACGTTGGTGCCGCCCACGCCGTACTGGATCCAGCGGTCGCCATCGCGGAACTTCATCGGCAGGCCCAGCGCGCCTTCATAGAAGGCATGCAGGCTGGCCGGCTGCTTTGCCACGACGAACACGTTCTGCACCCGCTTGGGCGGCCGAAGCGCGCTGCTCACAGCGAGGTCTCCGAAGCGCCGCCGTCCAGCCGCAGCACGTCCGCGTTGAAGAAGCGCGAGCCGTCGCCGGCCAGGAAGCAGATCGCGTCGGCGATGTCTTCCACCGTGCCCAGCCGACCCAGCGGCGTGCGGCCGATGCGCCGGGCGTCGAGCTCGGCATTGCGGTGCTTGGCGGTGCCTTCGGTGGGCACCGCGCCGGGCGCGACCGCGTTCACGCGGATGTTGCGCGCGCCCAGGTCGGCCGCCGAGGCACGCGTGATGCCCAGCACGCCGGCCTTGATGCCGCTGTAGACCACCGAGCGCATCGGCGACTTGAAGGCCGCGATGGAGGCCACGTTGATGATCGAGCCGCCGCGCTGCGCATCCATCGCCTCGGCCGCGGCCTGGATGCCCCAGATCACCGACTTGAAGCCGATCTCCACCATGCGGTCCATGACCTCCGGCGTGATCTCGGCCAACGGCTGGTAGCGCACCCAGGCGGCGTTGTTGACCATGACGTCCAGCCGGCCGGCCTCGCGTGCGAACTGGGCCACGGCCTCGCGCATGCCGTCGCGCGTCGACACGTCGCAGGGCAGCCCGATGGCCTGGCCGCCGAGCGCGCGGATCTCGGCCACGGCCTCCTCCACGAACTCCGGCTTCAGGTCGTTGATGCCGACGGTGGCGCCCAGGCGCGCCATGGCGCGCGCGGTGGCGCGGCCGATGCCGTGGCCCGCGCCGCTGATGAAGGCCGTGCGGCCTGACAAAGACATGTTCATGGTTGAGCTTTCTTGGTGGGTTCCCCGGGCACCAGCAGCGCGTCGAGCGCATGGGCGCCGCGGCCCTGCTCCAGCACCACCAGGGGGTTGATGTCGATCTCGGACACGCTGTCGGCGTGCCGCACCGCGAAGCGCGACAGCGCCGCGATGGCCTGCGCGGCCGCCGGCACGTCGGCCTTGGGCCGGCCGCGCGCGCCGTCGAGCAGCGGGAAGGCCTTGAGCGAGCGCAGCATCGCTGTGGCCTGCGCCTCGTCGACGGGTGCGGGCTGCAGCGCCACGTCCTTGAAGATCTCGGCAAAGATGCCGCCCAGGCCGACCATCACCATCGGGCCGAACACCGGGTCCTTCTTGGTGCCCAGGATCAGCTCGACGCCGCCCTGCACCATCTGCGCGACCAGCACGCCGGCGATGCGGGCCCCGGGCGCCTTCTGCGCGACGCGCGCCAGCAGTTGGTCGTATTCCTCGCGCAGCTGCGCTTCGGAGCGCACGCCGACGAACACGCCGCCGGCTTCGGTCTTGTGCGCGATGTCGGGCGAGACGATCTTGAGCACCAGCGGAAAGCCCATCTCGCGCGCGGCAGCGAGCGCCTCGCCGAAGCTGCGCGCGATCGCCTCCCGCGGCACCGGCAGCCCCGCCTCGGCCAGCACCGCCTTGGCGCTGGCCTCGGTGGCGAAGGCCTCGGCGGCCAGCGGCGCGCGGTCGATGGCCGGCGGAACAGCCCGTGCGGATCCGCGCGCGCCGAAGCGCAACAGCGCAGCCACCGTCGCGCAGGCCGCATCGATGCCTTCGACCACCGGAAAGCCCATCGCGTTGAGCCGTGCGCGCACGTCGTCGGGGGCCCGCGCGCACAGCAGGATCAGGCACGCGGGATGGTCCTTGCGCACCTGCGCGAGCGCCTCCAGGAACACGCCGCGCAGCCGCGGCACGTGGAAGGCGTTGGCCGACTGCAGGATCAGCGCGTCGCAGCTGTCGTCGCGCGCCACGGCATCGAGCATCCGTGCCAGCACCTCGGGCCGGCTCGACACCTGTGCCGTCATGTCCACCGGATTGGATGGCGCGGCGAAAGGCACGGCCGAGAGAATGCGCGCCTGCGTCTGCGTCGCCAGCCTGGGCAGCGCGAGGCCCTGCGCACTGGCCGCATCGGCCAGCAGCACGCCGAAGCCGCCGGAGGCCGTGAGCACCGCCACGCGATGGCCGCCGGGCACGCGCGCCGGACCGACCACCGACAGCGCATGGCCGACCTCGAGCAGCAGCTCGATGCTGGGCACGCGCAGCGCGCCGCCCTCGCGCAGCACGGCATCGAACACGGCGTCCGAACCGGCCAGCGCGCCGGTGTGCGAAGCCGCGGCCGCGCTGCCGGCCTCGGAGACGCCGACCTTGAGCACCACCAGCGGCTTGCCGGCCTCGCGGGCCATCGCCATGGCCTGCCTCAGCTTGGCGCCGTCGCGGCAGGTTTCCATGCAGCACAGGATCACGGAGGTGCCGGGGTCGGCCGCCAGCGAGGCAATGGCATCGGCAATGTCCACGTCGCATTCGTTGCCCGTGGTCAGCATGCGGCTCACGCCCAGGCCGCGCTCGCCGGCCAGCCGCAGGGTGAAGCTGCCGAGGTTGCCGCTCTGCGAGACGATGCCCACCGGGCCCGCCGCGGGAAAGGACGATTCCAGCGCCACCGAGAAAGTGGCGATGCTTTTGTCCGGCACGCCGATCGCGCCCAGGCAGTTGGGGCCGACGATGCGCATGCCGCTGGTTCGCGCCACCTCGCCGATGCGCGCCTGCAGCCGGCTGCCCTCCTCGCCCATCTCGGAGAAGCCGGCGGACAGGATGACCGCGGCCTTCACGCCGCGCTGCGCGCAGTCCTGCACCGCGTCGAGCACGCCCGCGGGCGGCACCGCAATCACCGCGAGCTCGGGCACCGCGGGCAACTCCGCCAGGCTCGCATAGGCCTGCAACGACTGCGCCAGGCCGCCCTTGCGGTTGATCGGATAGATGCCGCCCGCATAGCCGTACTTCTGCAGGAACTGCAGCGGCCGGCCGCCGATCTTCGTGACATCGTCGGAGGCGCCGAAGATCGCGATCGAGCGCGGCTTGAACAGCGCGTCGAGGCCGTGGCCCACTTGCGTTGCCTGCATCTCAACGACCTTTGTAGACAGGCTTGCGCTTTTCGAGGAAGGCCTTGCGGGCCTCCTGCGCATCCTCGGTCCTGGCCAGCGCCATGGTGATGTTCTGCTCGAAGCGGTAGCCGTCGCGCTGCGGCATCAGGTCCATCATGTTGGCCGCCTGCTTCGCATAGGCGACGGCGAGCGGCGCCTTCGAGGCGATCTCCTGCGCGATCTCCATGGCCAGCGGCATCAGCTGATCGCCGGGCACCACCTCGTCGAGCACGCCGCGGCGGTACAGCTCGGCGGCAGGCACCTTCATGCCGGTGAAGAACATGCGGCGCGTGAACGAGCGGCCGAACAGGGTGCGCAGCATCGAGACGCCGCCGGCCAGGCCGACGTTGATCTCGGGCATGGCGAAGGTGGCGTCCTCGCTCGCAAGGAAGATGTCGCACGCCGCCATGAGCCCGAAGCCGGCGCCCAGCGCGGGGCCGTTGACGGCCGCGATCACGGGCTTGGCGCATTCGCGGATCGCATTGCCGGTCTCGCGGGTCCAGCGGTTGTGGTCGAGGAAGTCGCCCGCCTTCTCGGCATCGGGCCGGTCCTTGAGGTCCGCGCCGGAGCAGAAGAACTTGCCGGTGCCCGTGAGGATCGCGACGCGCACGTCGGCACGCTCGGAGACCTCGTCGAAGATCTCGATCAGGCGGCGGCGCGTGGCGCGGTCCAGCGCATTGACCGGCGGCTTGTCGAGCCGGACGACGGCGATGTAGTCGGAAACTTCCAGTTCGATGCTCATCGCACACTCCCGGTCTGGTTGGAAAAAGAAACTTGCGGCGCGGGCTCGTGCGGCGCCAGCAGCCGCGCGGCGTGCAGCAGCCGGTCGCCGTAGCGGAACTCGGAGGCGATCAGGCGCTGCGCCGTGCGGGTGGCCAGCACCTCCTCGCTCACGCCCATGCCACCGTGCATCTGGATGGCCGCTTCGGCACAGGCGCGCGCCGACTCGGCCAGCGACACCTTGGCCAGGCGCAGCGTGCGGCGCAGGTCGGGCGCGTTCTGCTCATAGGCATGGAAGCAGTGGATCACCAGGCCCTTGGCGCCCAGGTACTTCACGTACATGTCGGCCACGCGGTGGCGCAGCACCTGGAAGCTCGCGAGCGCCACGCCGAACTGGCGCCGCTCCTTCAGGTGAAGGACGGTCTGGCGGATCAGGGTGGCCAGCGCCGCCACCGTGTCGGCGGCGGTCAGCAGCAACGCGGCGTCGGTCGCCTTCGCGCGCGCCTCGCGCACGGCAGCGCCGCGTGCAATGCAGGCGCCCTCGGGCACCGCAAGCCGCTCCAGCGCAAAGTCGGCACCCAGGCGGCCTTCCATCGTCCGGTAGCGGGCCGTGGGCGCGCCGATGCGCTCGGCATCGACCAGGAAGAGCGCCTCGTCGCCATCGTCCAGCTGCGCGGGCACGAGATAGTGCGTGGCGGGCAGCGTCAGGTCGACGCCCTGCACCACGCCGCTCAGCGCGTAGCCGATGTCCAGGTGCCGGGCCGTCACGGCATGGTCCTCGGGCGTGGCGGACAGCCCGGTCATCGGCGCGATCCGCGCGCTGCCCTCGGCCACCGCCTCCAGCCAGCGGTGCGCCGTCTCGGCGCCGGCCGCCTGCAGCAGCAGCGGCACCACGGCGCAGGTCTCGACCACCGGCAGCTGCAGGCCATGCGTGGCCAGCCCCTCGACGATGGAAGCGAGGTCGTTCAGGCTGCCGCCGACGCCGCCGGCTTCCTCGGGCACGAGGGTGGCGGCCCAGCCCAGTTCGCGCACGGGGTCGCCCTGGATCTGCTGCGCGATGTGGTCCTCGGCATAGCGGCTGGCTGCGTCCAGCAGCATGCCGGGAAAGAGCGACGGAAAAGAAGTGGACATGGCTCAGGCTCCCAGCAGTTCGTTGGCGACCACGTTGCGCTGCACCTCGGAGGTGCCGCCGGCGATGGTGCGGGCGCGCGTGAACATGTAGTTCTGGATCCAGGTGGCGTCGGGCACGTCCGCCCCGGAATCGGCGAGGAAGCGGTGGGCCGCGTCGGGGCCGACCGCATCGAGCGCGATGGTCGTCAGGCGCTGCGCCACGTCGGCGCAGGTCATCTTGATGACCGAAGGCTGCACGCCGAGCGGGCGCTGGTGGATCAGGTCGTCGGTGGCTTCGGCCATCATCACGCGCGCGCCCTTCACGTCGGCTTCGCACAGCAACAGCTTGTGGTGCAGGCCGCTGAAGTCGCGCCGTCCCGCGGCAGCGCGGCTTGCCTGCTCGACCAGCTGCGTGACCTGCCGCCGCATGAGCTCCAGCCGCGCCACATTGGCCGGCGGCAGGCGTTCGCGCTCGAGCAGGAACTTGGCGCAGGTCCAGCCCTTGCCGACCTCGCCGAGCAGGTTGTCGGCGCGCACGCGCACCTCGTCGAAGAAGACCTCGTTCAGGTGGTGCCAGCCGTCGATGGTCCCGATCGGGCGCACGGTGATGCCCGGCGTGTCCATCGGCACCAGCAGCAGCGAGATGCCCTCCTGCTTCTTCGCTTCCTTCGAGGTGCGCACCAGCATGTAGATCATGCTGGCCTCGTGGGCATGCGAGGTCCAGATCTTCTGGCCGTTGACGACCCACTCGCCGCCTTCCAGCCGCGCGCTGGTGGACAGCGAGGCCAGGTCGGAGCCCGAGCCGGGTTCCGAATAGCCCTGGCACCACCAGTCGGAGCCGTCGAGGATGCGCGGCAGGAAGCGCGCCTTCTGCTCCGGCGTGCCGAAGCGGATGATCACCGGGCCGATGTGGCCCAGGCCATGGTGGTAGAGCGGCGGGCAGTCGTTCTCGGCCATCACCTCCTCGAAGATCAGGCGCTGGCGGATGTCCCATCCGGTGCCGCCCGCTTCGCGCGGCCAGCTCGGTGCGCCCCAGCCCCGGGCGTTCAGGATCTGCTGCCAGGCCTGGTATTCGCGCTTGGTGATCTTCTGGCCGGCCGCGACGACGGCGCGGATCTCGGGCGGGCAGGCTTCGCGCGCGAACGCTTCGAGTTCGCGCCGGAAGCCGGCATAGTCGATGGACATCTTTCTTGTCTCCTTATATCTTTCGAATAGTTCAAACTTCATTGCTCGAGGTGCTGCAAAGCACGTCGATCAGTGAACGGGTTGACTCGCCACCGCGCAGCCTGGGTCTCCTGCGAGCCCGAGCTCGACCTACAGCACAGGGCGCGCGGTGGTGGTCTCTTTGTTCTGCTGCATCCCGAATGGTTGATCGAACACATTTCGTATTCATAAGGCTGGGAGCCGGAGAACTGTCATGAGTGAACCTGTCTACGTAGGCATCGACATCGCCAAGGCCA